>JANJVG010000056.1 GCA_024710165.1 Burkholderiaceae bacterium | reverse complement strand
GGCAACTAGAAAAATCAATCCGCGAATACCTCGAACTCTACAACGCCAACCCAAAACCATTCGTCTGGGCCAAGTCTGCCGAGGATATCCTTGCAAGTGTCGAAAGATTTTGTCTGCGAATTTCTAACTCAGGACACTAGGCGGAGATTTCGCATTGAAATCAATGCTAGCAATGCATACAATTTTTCATGAGCACGACCCTCACCATTCGGAATCTCGAAGAACCCGTCAAGCACCTGTTGCGCATTCAGGCGGCAAGCCACAAGCGCTCTATGGAGGCGGAGGCGCGCGACATACTGACGCGCGCAGTCATGCAAAGGGACGCGCCCGGCCAAACGCCCACTGCGGGCACGGTGAATGCTGCAGCCCTGCAAGCCCTGAACGCCGTCCGGGGCAAGTGGCAAGGGCGCGGCACCACCGACGCAGCCATGCGAGACCTCCGGGGCGAGGACTGACACCATGGCGGTTTTGGTCGACACCAACGTCATTTGTGACGTGCTTTACAACGACCCTGTATGGAGCGACTGGTCATCCGGCCAGCTCGCAAGCCACTGGGGACAGTTGTGCATCAACCCCATCATTTACACCGAGCTGTGCTACCAGGCCACCAGCCCGGACGAAGTGAACGACACCATGGCCATGATGGGCTTGGTCTACGCAGATTTACCCATGGCATGTTTGTTTGAAGCAGCACAGGCCTATCGGAGTTATCGGCAGCGAGGCGGCATGAAAACGGCACCCTTGCCAGACTTTTTTATAGGTGCGCATGCCCAAGCGTCGGGCTGGACCCTTCTGACCCGCGACAAAGCACGCTATGCAACCTACTTCCCCCGAGCGCGACTGATTTGCCCATGAAACATACCGCAGCCTGAAAAACAGGAAGCCGCATTGAAGCATTTGATTGCTTTTATTTTGATAGCTGCTTGCGCTTTGCCAGCAAGCGCTATTCCCGCTTTTGACGAAGTCCGGCGCGACTTCCAGCCCTCCGACACGCTCATCCTCTCGCGCGAGGGCGAGGTGCTGCAGCGCGTGCGGCACGACGCCCGTGTGCGGCGCGGCCAGTGGGTGCCGCTGGCGGACGTGTCGCCCGCGCTGCGCCAGGCACTGGTGCTGAGCGAAGACAAGCGCTTCTTCGAGCACAGCGGCGTTGACTGGCGCGCGGTGTCGGCGGCCGCCTGGGGCAACCTGTGGAACCAGCGCACGCGCGGCGCCAGCACCCTCACCATGCAGCTGGCGGGCCTGCTCGACGGGGACTGGCGCCAGGGCCCGGGCGGCCGCACCGTGGTGCAAAAGCTCGGGCAAACGGTGGCTGCGCAGGTGCTCGAGCGGCGCTGGCGCAAGGACCAGATCCTGGAGGCCTACCTCAACCTCGTGCCGTTTCGCGGCGAGCTGGTGGGCATCGATGCGCTCAGCCGCACGCTGTTTGGCAAGGCCGCGCATGGCCTGGACGACCGCGAGGCGGCGGTGGCCGCCGCACTGGTGCGCGCGCCCAACGCGCGGCCCGCGCGGGTCGCGCAGCGGGCCTGCGGCGTGCTGCGCGACATGCAGCGCCCGCCGGGTGCGGCGCGGGTGGATTGCGATGCGCTCGACCTGTTCACCGAGGCTGCGCTGCAGCGCCGTGGCTGGCCCGCCAGCGAGGGCATTGCGCCGCATTTCGCGCGGCGGGCGCTGGCGCAGGGGCAGGCACAGCCCGGCACGCGGGCGCCGGGCCGCGTCACTACCACGCTGAGCGCGCCGCTGCAACGTTTTGCCGTGCAGGCGCTCACGCAGCACCTGCGCGAGCTGAGCGGGCGCCATGTCGAAGACGGTGCCCTCGTGGTGCTCGACAACGCCACCGGCGAGGTGCTGGCCTGGGTGGGGTCGTCGGGCGCCTTGAGCGATGCCGCCGAGGTCGATGGCGTGCTGGCCCTGCGCCAGCCGGGCTCCACGCTCAAGCCTTTTCTGTATGCGCAGGCAATTGAGCAGAGGCGGCTCACGGCCGCCTCGCTGGTCGAGGACTCGCCCGCGCACATCGCCACGGCGGGCGGGCTCTACATTCCGCAGAACTACGACCGCCAGTTCAAGGGCTGGGTGTCGGTGCGCACGGCGCTGGCCGCTTCACTCAACGTGCCGGCGGTGCGCGCACTGGTCATGGTGTCGCCCGATGCGTTCTTCCGTCAGCTCGTGGCCGTGGGCCTGCCGCTGCGCGAGAGCGGCGGCTACTACGGCTACAGCCTGGCGCTGGGCAGCAGCGAGGTGCAACTGCTGCACCTGACCAACGCCTTTCGCGCGCTGGCCAATGGCGGGCGCTACAGCGCCGTGGCGCCGCCCGTACGGCCGCCACGTGCAGCCGTGCCGGTGTTCACGCGCGCGCTCCATGAGGGCGCGGCCTTCATCGTGGGCGACATCCTTGCCGACGGCAATGCGCGTGCGCGCACCTTCGGCACGGACAGCGTGCTCGCCACGCGCTTCTGGAGCGCCGTGAAAACCGGCACCAGCAAGGACATGCGCGACAACTGGGCCGTGGGCTGGTCGCAGCGCTACACCGTGGGCGTGTGGGTGGGCAACGCCAGTGGCGCCGCCATGCACGACGTCAGCGGCACCAGCGGTGCGGCCCCGGTGTGGGCCGACCTGATGGCGCACCTGCATGCCCGCACCCCCAGCCGGGCGCCCGTAGCGCCGCACGGCCTGGTGCGCCAGCCGGTGCGTTTCGGGCCCGCGCCGGGTGCTGGTGCGCGGCTGGAGGCAGACCGCCCCGAATGGTTTCTGGCCGGCACGCAGCAGCCTTTTTTTGCTATTGAATTAATAGCTTTAAGCGTTGATGAAGAAAGGGCTGGGGGCCAAATTCATTCAAAATTTTCCGATCCGATGGTCCCGCAAGGCCCTTGGGCCCTGGCCGGGGTGCGCATTGCCACGCCGGTATCGGGCACGGTGATTGCGCTGGACCCGGACATTCCGCCCGCGCGCCAGCGTCTGCCCTTTGCGGCGACCGGCCAGCCGCCCGGGATGGCGCTGCGCTGGCGCCTGGATGGCAAGCTGGTGGCCCGGGGCGCGCAGTGGGCCTGGCTGCCCTGGCCGGGCCGCCATGTGGTGCAGCTGACCGATGCCCGTGGCACCGTGCTGGACGAGGTGCGCATCGAGGTGCGCGGGGCCGGTGTGGCCGCGCGCTGATGTGGTGCACGGCCCGCCTGTAAGGTCTGCGCAAGCAAATTCTTACAACTAGAATTGCCCGGCTGTACCCCTCCAACCCGATGCGCCATTTCTTTTCCCAACGCCTGATCTGGCTGGCTCTGCTGCTGAGCCTGGGCATTGGCGCCCTGGTGGCCCGCACCCTCTGGACCATGCGGCAGGACGAATGGAACTTCGCCGCCCGCACCAACAGCAACCTGGCCAATGCGTTGTCGCAGTCGCTGGGCTCGACCTTCAACACGATGGACATTGCGCTGCTGGACGTGGTGTCCAAGCTCGAGCAGCCCGGGGTGATGGCTCTGCCACCGCAAATGCGCCGCAGTGTGCTCTTTGACCCCCTGATGCGTGCGGCGGGCACGATCAACGTGAATATCCTCAACCGCCAGGGCGACATTGTGTTGGGCTCGGGTTCGCCGCAGCGCACGGCCAATTACGCCGATCGTGATTACTTCAAGGCCCTGATCACCGGCGAGCATTCCGGGGTCTTCATCGGGGAGCCCGTGCTGGGCCGCGTCACGCACACCTGGCTGTTGCCGGTGGCCCGGTCGTACCGGGGCGCCGATGGTCAGGTGGCCGGTGTGGTGGTCGGCTCCCTCCGCCTGAGCTACCTCAACGATCTCTTCAAACCCCTGGACCTGGGCCCCGACAGCGGCGTGACCCTGTTCCTTCGTGAGGGCATCGTCGTGAGCCGCTACCCCTACCGTGACGACGATGTGGGCAAATCGCTGGCGGGCGCTCCGACGGTGCTGCGGATCATGACCGAGCGCGCCGGCCAATTTGTGGGGGTGGCTGCCCTCGATGGCGTCGAGCGGTTCTACAGCTTCCGGCATCTGGACAACTACCCCCTGGTGGTGAATGTGGCGCAGTCCACCGATGCCATCCTGGCCCACTGGCGCAGCAACGTCGTCCAGCTCGGCCTCTTCGCCCTGGTGCTCATGGCCAGCTGTGTGGGCCTGGCTATTTTGTTCACGCGCGAGCTGGCACAGCGCCAGCAGGTAGCCAGCCGGCTGCAGGAGGCGCAGCACTACCTGCGCACCATCCTCGACAACCTGCCTTCCACCATCAGCTACTGGGACAAGGCGCAGCGCAACCGCTTCATCAACCGCACCAGCCTGGATCTGTATGGCCGCCCCCCCGGGGACCTGGAGGGCCAGACCGCCGCCGAGGTGCTGGGCCCGGAGGACTACGCCGTGGTCAAGCCCTATGTGCTGCAGGCGCTGCAGGGCCGGCCCCAGCTGTTCGAGCGCACCGTGACCGATGCGTCGGGCGCCGTGCGGCACACCCATATTTCCTACACCCCCGACCGGGACGAGGCCACGGGCGAGGTGCACGGCATTTTTGCGCAGATGACCGACATCACCGAGCGCAAGCGCATGGAAGAAGAGCTGTTCCGCGAGAAGGAGCGCATGCGCCTGACGCTGCAGTCCATCGGCGACGCCGTGATCTGCACCGACGCCGAGGGCCGCGTGACCTACATCAACCCGGTGGCCCAGCACATGACCGGCTGGCAGGCCTTCGACGCCGCAGGCCACGATGTGGACGAGGTGGCGCCGCTGTACCTGCAGAGCGGCGCGCGGGCCCAGCCCAGCCCGCTGCGCCAGGCGCTGGAGCAGCAAGCCACCTTCGGCCCCACGCGTGGCGTGGTGCTGCGCCGCAAGGACGGCCAGCGCTTCGAAGTGGAAGAGTCGGCCAGCCCCATCATCGACCGCCACCACCAGCTGACCGGCGCGGTGATGGTGCTGCACGACGTAACCGAAACCATGGCCATGGCCGAGCGCATGGCCCACCTCGCGCAATACGACCCCCTGACCGACCTGCCCAACCGGGTGCTGCTCCAGGACCGCGCCCGCCACGCGCTGGCCCAGGCCCGGCGTGACGGCAAGGGCCTGGCGGTGATGTACCTCGATCTCGATGGTTTCAAGCAGATCAACGACACCCATGGCCACGATGTGGGCGACCAGCTGCTGGTGGAGTTTGCCCGCCGCCTGCTCGGTGCCATGCGCGAATCCGACACAGTGTGTCGCCAGGGAGGCGATGAATTCGTGGTGCTGCTGCCCGGGCTGGCGGGGGATGAACAGGCCCGCGTGGTGGCGCACAAGGTGCTGGAGGTGTGCCAGGCGCCCTTCGCGCTGGAGGGCCTGACGCTGCGGGTGGGCATGAGCGCCGGGCTGGCGCTGTATCCCCAGCATGGCAGCAGCTACGACGACCTCTCGCGCTGCGCCGATGCCGCCATGTACGCCGCCAAGCGCTCGGGCCGCATGCAGGTGCGCCGCTATGCCGGGCCCACGGCCGAGCCCGAAATCCTGGCGCCGCTGCAGGCGCATGACACCGCGGCCGCGCGCGAGGGGTAAGGTCTTTGTCAGCTATCAAAATATGAGCTGCCAGCGCTTGCTGATAAAGGGCTGGTGGCTTATTTGATTCAAAATAGTTGGTTTGGGAGCACTGCGCACGCCGTGGGGCGCGGGCCCGCAAGCCCCCGTGGGCCGTATCGGGCCCCTGCTTGCGCCCTAACATAGCGGCCAGAACAAACCACCCAGGAGCCACCGCGTGTCCGATCTGTCCACCATCACCTGCATTGAAGACCTGCGCCGCGTCTACCAGCGCCGCGTGCCGCGCATGTTTTACGACTATTGCGATTCGGGCTCCTGGACCGAAGGCACCTACCGAGCCAATGTGGACGATTTCCAGTCCATCCAGCTGCGCCAGCGTGTGGCCGTCAACATGACCGGGCGCACCACGCGCACCACCATGGTGGGGCAGGACGTGGCCATGCCCGTGGCGCTGGCGCCCACAGGCCTGACCGGCATGCAGCATGCCGACGGCGAAATTCTGGCGGCCCGCGCGGCCAAGGCGTTTGGCGTGCCCTTCACGCTCTCGACCATGAGCATCTGCTCCATCGAGGACGTGGCCGAGCACGCAGGCCCGGGCTTCTGGTTCCAGCTTTACGTGATGCGCGACCGCGACTACATCGAGCGCCTGATCGACCGCGCCAAGGCCGCCGGCTGTACGGCCCTGCAGCTCACGCTGGATTTGCAGATCCTCGGCCAGCGCCACAAGGACATCAAGAACGGCCTTTCGTCGCCGCCGAAGCCCACGCTGGCCAACCTCATCAACCTGGCCACCAAGCCGCAGTGGTGCCTGGGCATGCTGGGCACCAAGCGCCGCAGCTTCGGCAACATCGTCGGCCATGCCAAGGGTGTGGGCGACATGTCTTCGCTGGCCTCCTGGACGGCCGAGCAGTTCGACCCCGAGCTCAACTGGGGCGATGTGGAATGGATCAAGAAGCGCTGGGGCGGCAAGCTCATCCTCAAGGGCATCATGGACGCCGAGGACGCGCGCCTGGCCGTGGACAGCGGCGCCGACGCGCTCATCGTCAGCAACCACGGCGGGCGCCAGCTCGACGGCGCGCCCTCGTCCATCCGCGCACTGCCCGCCATCGCCCAGGCTGTGGGCCAGCACATCGAGGTGTGGATGGACGGCGGCATCCGCAGCGGCCAGGACGTGCTCAAGGCCCGCGCCCTGGGCGCGCAGGGTACGCTGATCGGCCGCAGCTTCCTCTACGGCCTGGGCGCCTACGGCGAGGCCGGCGTGACGCGTGCCCTGCAGATCATCCACAAGGAGCTGGATCTGACCATGGCCTTCTGCGGCCGCACCGACATCAACACGGTGGATACTTCCATCCTGCTGCCCGGCACCTATCCCACGGCATGAAATGACAACCCCCTGAGTGGTTCCGCCGCCTCCCCCTTCGCTTGCATTGCTGCGCAATGCGCAAGGGGGACGCCACCAGCGCGGCGGGGCGGCCCTTGCGCGGTGGCCGCTGGCCTGGTCACCGCCAGTTTCGCAAGTCGCGCGCTCGGCGCACAGCGGATCGATGGCTTGTGATTGCGCACAATGGCGGCTGTGACCGCCCCTGACAAGCCCCTGCCGCGCCGCATTGCCCATCTGGACATGGATGCCTTCTATGCCAGCGTGGAGCTGCTGCGTTACCCGCAGTTGCAGGGCCTGCCGGTGGTGATTGGCGGGGGCCGCCGGGCCTGCGACAACATGCTCACCACCGAAGGCTCAGGCCTGCCGCTGCACGAGATCCCGCTGTCGGCCTTTCCGCTGCTCAAGGGCTACACCGGGCGTGGCGTCATCACCACCGCCACCTACGCCGCGCGCGCGTTTGGCGTGGGCTCGGCCATGGGGCTGATGAAGGCAGCGCGCCTGTGCCCGCAGGCCATCCTGCTGCCGGTGGACTTTGACGAATACCGGCGTTACTCGCGCCGTTTCAAGGAAATCATCACCGACATCGCGCCGCTGATGGAGGACCGGGGTGTGGACGAGGTCTACATCGACTTCACCCACGTGTCCGGTGGCCAGCGCGAGGGCGGGCGCGTGCTGGCGCGCCTGATCCAGAAAAGCATTTTTGACGCCACCGGCCTGACCTGTTCCATCGGCGTGGCACCCAACAAGCTGCTGGCCAAGATGGCGAGCGAATTCCAGAAGCCCAAGGGCATCTCCATCGTGCACGAGGCCGACCTGCAGGCGCTGGTCTGGCCGCTGGCCTGCCGCAAGATCAACGGCATCGGCCCCAAGGCCGATGAAAAACTGGCGCGCCACGGCATCCACACCATTGGCGAGCTGGCGGCGCGCCCGCGCGACTGGCTGGTGCAGCACTTCGGCAAGGCCACCGGCGCCTGGCTGCACGACGCGGCCTGGGGGCGCGACGAGCGCCCGGTGGTGACCGAGAGCGAGCCCGTGAGCATCAGCCGCGAGACCACGTTCGAGCGCGATCTGCACGCCGTGCACGACCGCGCCGAGCTGGGGGCCATCTTCACCAGCCTGTGCGAGCGCGTCGCGCAAGACCTGCAGCGCAAGGGCTACATGGGCCGCACCATCGGCATCAAGCTGCGCTACGACGACTTTCGCGCCGTGACGCGCGACCAGACGGTGGCCGAGCCCACGCACGACGCGGCTACCATCCGCCGTGTGGCCGGCCTGTGCCTCAAGCGCGTGCCGCTGCAGCAGCGCCTGCGCCTGCTCGGGGTGCGTGTGGGCGGCTTGTCACGCCTGCAGCAGGAGGGCCGCACAGACGCTGCCGCATCGGCTGTGGCGCCCGGCATGAATGCCGAGCTTTTTTGAGGGGCAGGGTTGGAGGGGTTGATGATCATCAAGAATTTGATGTAACGGCTCGTTAGTATCTTGGCACACATCCCTTCAACGTTTTGTCAGGCCCGAACCCATGCGCGTCAATTTGCCCGTTACCAACAACGAGTACGACTTCCCGGCCGATGAGCTGCTGATGTCCTCCACCGATACCCGGGGGGTCCTGACGCATTGCAACGCACCTTTTGCCCGTGTGAGCGGTTTCACCATGGAAGAGCTCATGGGCCAGCCGCACAACATGATCCGCCACCCGGACATGCCGCCCGAGGCCTACAAGGACATGTGGTCCACCATCGGCCACGGGCGCAGCTGGACGGGCTTCGTCAAGAACCGGCGCAAGAACGGCGACTTCTACTGGGTGCAGGCCCATGTCACGCCCATCATGCGCAACGGCAAGCCGGTGGGTTATCTGTCGGTGCGCACCAAGCCCACGCGCGAACAGGTCCAGGCGGCCGAAGCCTTGTACGCTCGCATCAAGCAGGAGCGCGAATCGGGCCGCCAGACCGTTGTGATCCATGCCGGGGGCGTGCGCAGCACCAGTGTGTGGGACCACCTGCGCAAGCGCTACCGCTCGGGCCCCACGCTGCGCCTGGCGGGCATGCTGCTGCCGCTCATGCTGGTGTCCCTGGTGCCGGGCTGGATGGGCTGGAACGATGGCATGGCCGTGGCGCTGCACACCCTGGCCTGGCTGCTGACGGCTGGCCTGGTGCTGGCGCGCTACCACGTGGGCATCACGCTGCCCCTGCGCAGCGTGCGCCGCCTGCTCAACAGCATGTCCAGCGGCGACCTCACCCACCGCGAGCCGTCGCTGCCCATGACCCATATCTTCGGCAAGGTGATGGCGCGGGTGCAGCGCCTGCAGCTCAACATCCGTGCCGTGGTGGGCGATGCCCTGGAAGAAATGCAGCGGTTTGGCGAGATTTCTTCCGAGATTGCCCAGGGGGCGCAAAGCCTCTCCGAGCGTGCCGAGTCGCAGGCCAGCAGCCTGGAGGAGTCGGCGGCCGCCATGGAGCAGATGGCCAGTACCGTGGAGCACTCCAACGAGGCCGCGCAGAAGGTGCTGAAGGAGAGTGAGCACAGCGCTGACCTGGCGCGCCAGGGCGGCAAGGCCGTGTCGGATGTCGGTCAGGTGGTGAACGCCATCGAGCAGTCGTCGCGCAAGATGGGCCAGATCATCTCGACCATCGAAGGCATCGCCTTCCAGACCAACATCCTCGCGCTCAATGCGGCCGTCGAGGCGGCGCGCGCGGGCGAGCAGGGGCGTGGTTTTGCCGTGGTGGCCGGCGAAGTGCGCAGCCTGGCGCAGCGTTCGTCCGAGGCCGCCAAGGAAATCCAGGCGCTCATCGGCGAATCGGCCACCAACATCGAGCGTGGCGCCAGCCTGATGCATTCGGCCAGCCACACCATCGATCAGGTGGTGCAGTCAGTGGCCCACGTCAACGAGCTCATGGGGCAGATGGGCCTGACAGCGCGCGAGCAGTCGGTCGGTATCGCCCAGGTCAACGAGGCGGTGAACCACCTCGACCGCGACACCCAGCAGAATGCGGCAGTGGCTGAAGAATCGGCCGCCTCGGCCCGCGCCATGAGTGACAGCGCCGCCGTGCTCGGCCGCACGCTGGAAGTGTTCCGCCTGCGCTGAAGTGAAAACATCCCCTGAATAACCGCCTTCGGCGCCCCGGCCTGGGGCGCGCTGGTTTAATGCGCCGCGGGTGCCGCGTTGGCGCAATCGATCACGCACATCAGCAGGGGCTTACTGGCGTGCGGTGCGCGTGTTCGCCGGCAGCGCCTGCGGGTGGCTGGTGCGCCAGGGGTTGATGTCCAGCCCGCCCCGGCGCGTGTAGCGTGCGTAGACTTCCAGCTTGACGGGCTGGCAGCGTGTCCACAGGTCCATGAAGATGCGCTCGACGCATTGCTCGTGAAATTCGTTGTGGTTGCGAAAGCTCACAATGTATTGCAGCAGCCGCTCCTGGTCGATCTGCGGGCCGCTATAGGCAATGCGCACGCTGCCCCAGTCAGGCTGGCCGGTCACCAGGCAGTTGCTTTTGAGCAGGTGGCTCACCAGCACCTCGCTGACGGGGGCTTCATCGGTGGCGGCGCGCAGCAGTTCGGGTGCTGGCTGGTAGTGCGTGCACTCGATATCGAGGCGGTCGAGGTTCAATCCGTCGAGTTCGTGCACCGGTTCGCGGTCGAACTGCTCGGGCAACAGCAGTTTGACGCCCACCGTGCCCGGGTGCTCGGCGCCACGCCAGGCTGCCTCGCTGATGTCGGCGCGGATGCGCGCCTGCACCTCCTGTGCGCTGGCAAAGCAGGTGTTGCTGAAGCTGCCCAGGTAGAGCTTGAACGACTTGCTCTCGATGATGTGGGGCGATTCACAGGGCACCGTGATGTGCGCCAGCGCCACCTGCGGCTTGCCGCGCGGGTTGAGCCACGAGAGCTCGAATGCGGTCCACAGGTCGGCCCCCAGAAAGGGCGGCGTGCCACTGATCCCGATCTCGGAGCGCTTGGCGGCGCGTGCCATGGGGAACAGCAGCGCCGGGTCATACTGGTCGGCATAGGCCGAGGCCTTGCCCAGGGGGGAGTGTTCAGGCTGGTTCATGATGCTATGGTGTTGATAGCTGCAAGCGCTTTCATATCAATGGCTGGAGCAATTTTTCGCTCAATATTTTTTCTGCCACCCGCGCCAGGCCTTGCGCGGGTTTTACGGCATCCGGCGCCGGAATACCAGCCGGTCGGGTTCCGATGCGGCCGGTACAAAACTGTAGCCCTCGGCATCGAAGCGTTCGAGCTGGCGCAGCTGCGTGGCACGCTGCCTGATGGCGTGGCGTGCCATCAGGCCGCGTGCACGCTTGGCATGGAAGCTCACGATTTTGTAGCGCCCGCCGCTCCAGTCCTCGAACACGCATTCGGCCACGCGGGCCCGCAGCACCTTGCGGTCCACCGACTTGAAGTATTCCTGTGACGCCAGGTTGAGCACCACCGGTTCGGCATCGCCCTGCAGGCGGGTGTTGAGGTGCTGCGCAATGCGTGACCCCCAGAACTGGTAGAGCGTGCTGCCCAGCGCCGTCGCCAGGCGCGTGCCCATTTCCAGCCGGTAGGGCTGCATCCAGTCGAGCGGCCGCAGCACGCCATACAGGCCGCTGAGGATGGCCAAATGCTCTTGGGCCCAGTCAAGGTCGGCGGCGGCGAGGGTGCGCGCGTCCAGGCCTTCGTACACATCACCATTGAAGGCCAGCAGGGCCTGGCGGGCGTTGTGGGCGCTGAACGTGGGAGTCCAGGCTTCGTAGCGTGCCACGTTGAGTGCGGCCAGCGGGTCGCTGATTTTCATCAGCGAGGCGATGTCCTGGGGCGACTTCTGGCGCAGCACCTCGATGAGCTGTGTGGATTCGTCAATGAACGGTGGCAGCGTGTGCGCCAGGCCGTCGGGCAGGGGGGTGTCGTAGTCGAGTGACTTGGCAGGGGACAGCAGGATCAGCATGGTGTGACAGGTCTCCAAAAGCTGCTGGCCCCGATCGGGGCCAGCGGCGTGCAAAGGGGCGGTGTCGCCCCGGTGTGCATCGATCAGGCAGCGGGGGGCTGCTCGAAGGGCAAGGACAGGTCGCGCAGATCGCGGCGCGTTTCGACCAGCACCAGCGGGCCGTCGTCCAGGACCACGGCGGGCGGACGCTCCCGCGGCACGTGGACCGGGCGCGGCTCGGCAGCGATGGCCGCCTGCACGGCGGCCACCTTGTCGGCATCCGACAGCACCCACTGCAGGCCGGAGTCCTGGGCGATTTTCTGCATTTCTTCCACTGGCAGCACGAACGGCTTGACCTGCGGCAGGGCACCAGGGGCCTGGGCTGCGCTTGCGTCCTGCGCCTGCTCCGGCGCCTGGACGGGAGCCACCACCGGTGCGGCGAATGCCACCGGTGCTGCCGCTTCGGGCGCGGCAGGCACTGCGGCCGCCACGGGCGTGGCAAGAGCTTCGGTTGCAGGGGCCTGAACGGCCTGGGGCGCGGCGGCAGGCGCTTCAGGGGCGGCTTGCCGCACTGCCGGTTCGGCGCCGCTCAGGCTTGCCGGTGCGTCAGCCGGTGCAAAGTAGCTGCGGCGCGCAGGTTCCTGCAGTTCGCTGGCCGGTGCGGCGGCGTCTGGTGCGGGCTCGGGGCTGTGCTGGTCGTTCTGGCGTGGCTCGGTGCGTTCGCTGCGCTCGGCGCGGTCACCACGCTCACCGCGTTGGCGGTCGCGGCCATAGCGGTCGCGGGAGCGGCGCTCACGGCGCTCCTCGCCCTCTGCGGCCGGGGTGGGTGTGTCGTTGCCGGTCAGGTCAAGGTCGGGCAGCGAGGCCTGGGGCGCCGTTTCGACAAAGTCGGCCGATTGGCTGGAAGCGCCGTCCTGGTTGCGCGGTTGGCGCTCACGGCCTTCACCTCGCGGTGTGCGCTCGCGGCGGTTGTTGCGCGGTGCGCGTTCGCTGCGTGACTCGCTGCCTGCGGCGTCAAAGGCTTGCGGTGCTGCGGTGTCTGCGGCGACCTCGCCCTGCAGTTCGACTGCGGGGCGCGCCTCGGAGCCATCACGGCGGCCCCGGCCACCGTCGCGGCCTTCCCGGGGCGGGCGACCTTCGGCGTTGCGCGCCTCGGCGGGGCGCTCGCTGCGCTCGCCACGGCGGCCGCGGCCGTCGGCATTGCCATCGCGGCCATTGGCCTCGCGGTTGCCCTCACGCTGGCCGTCACGGCTGCCATTGCGCTCGCCACGGCGGCCGCGGCCGTCTGCGCTGCGTCCATCACGGCGCGGTTCGCGGGCGGGGGGCTCGGCCACCACCGGTGCAGCGGCGGGTGTGGGTGCGGGCGCCACGGGCGCCGGGCGGTCACCCATGCCGAACAGGCCCTTGAGCCAGCCAAAAAAGCCCTGTTCCTGCGCTGGCGCCTGGGGCCGTGCCGCAGCCGGTGCCGGTGCCGGTGCCGGGATCGGTGTGGCTGCCAGGGGGGCAGCTGCAGGGGCCTGCTTTTGCGGCGCTCGCGGGGCACGGGCTTCGGCCTCGGTGCGCGGTGCGGCCTGCGGTGCGGGGGCGTCGGGCAGCACGCCCTTGATCACCGGGGTCTGCTTGTTGGTGGGTTCCTGCGAGCGGCGTGTCACGGCCGTGGGGTCTTCCACCTCTTCGGCGAGCTTGTAGCTGGCCTCGATGTTGTCCAGGCGCGGGTCGTCGTGCTTCAGGCGTTCGAGCTTGTAGTTGGGCGTTTCCAGCGTCTTGTTAGGCACCATGAGCACGGCCACGCGCTGCTTGAGTTCGATCTTGGCGATCTCGGTGCGCTTTTCGTTGAGCAGGAACGAGGCCACTTCCACCGGCACCTGGCAGTGCACGGCGGCCGTGTTGTCCTTCATCGACTCTTCCTGAATGATGCGCAGGATCTGCAGCGCGGAGCTTTCCGTGTCGCGGATGTGGCCGGCGCCGCCGCAGCGCGGGCAGGGGATGGACGAGCCTTCGGAGAGGGCCGGCTTGAGGCGCTGGCGGCTCATTTCCATGAGGCCAAACTTGGAAATCGTGCCAAACTGCACGCGGGCGCGGTCCTGGCGCAGCGCGTCGCGCAGGCGGTTTTCCACTTCGCGGCGGTTCTTCGACTCTTCCATGTCGATGAAGTCGATCACGATCAGGCCGCCCAGGTCGCGCAGGCGCATCTGGCGGGCCACTTCGTCGGCGGCTTCCAGGTTGGTGCGGGTGGCGGTTTCCTCGATGTCGCCGCCCTTGATGGCGCGGGCCGAGTTCACGTCCACGCTGACCAGCGCTTCGGTGTGGTCGATCACGATGGCGCCGCCGCTGGGCAGT
>JANJVG010000054.1 GCA_024710165.1 Burkholderiaceae bacterium | reverse complement strand
GTTGGCCGGGCACTCAGGCACGCAGACGGCGCAGTCGATGCACTCGTCCGGGTTGATGACCAGCATGTTCGGGCCTTCGACGAAGCAGTCGACGGGACACACGTCCACACAATCGGTGTATTTGCACTTGATGCAGTTTTCGGAAACGACGTGGGTCATGGCAGTGTTTTGTGGGAATCAGGGAACACCCTTGATTTTACGGGGTGTGGCAGGGCTAGCGGGATGCAGCCCTGCCAATCCAATGGAAAAGCGTGACGAGGGTCAATTCACCAGCACGGCGCCGGCCGTGGCGTGGCTTGCGGTGTCCACCAGAATCAGCGAACCGAGCACGCGCGCCTGGCCAAACGGTGCTGCGGGCAGGGGTTCCTGCAGCAGCAATTCGATGTGGCCGATGGCGTTGGGGTCGAGCTGGCTGGCGTCTTCCTCGGCCAGGGTGTTGATGTCGAGCTTGTGCACCACGCGCTTGACCTTGGCCTTGACCCAGCGGTGACCATGCAGCGCCCAGTACACGCGGCCTGCCACCAGGGGTTCGTTGTCCATCCAGGCCACGGTGGCGCTGATGTCGCGGCGGCCCGGCCAGGCAGGCACGGCGGCGGGGGTGTCGAAGTCGTCCTCGGCGGCGGCAGCCTCGGTGGGGGCGGCCATGATCCAGTCGCCGCGCGAGACGTCCACCTCGCGGTCGAGCACGATGCCCGCGCTCTGGCCTGCGTCCACGCCCAGGGGGCGGCGTGCATGGTCGAGCACCTGGGCCACGCTGGCGCGCTGGCCACTGGGGAAGATCTGCACGGGGGTGCCCGGCTGCACGTTGCCCGCGGCCACGCGGCCCCAGAACACGCGGCGGCCCTGCGAGGTGTCGGACGAAGACGAGAACTTTTCCACCCACTGCACCGGGAAGGCCAGTGGCAGGCCAGTGTCGGCCGGGGTGTTGGGCAGCAGTTCGAGGATCTGCAGCAGGCTCGGGCCTTCGTAGCCGCACCAGCCGGGTTGGGCATCGACCACGTTCCAGCCCTTGAGGGCGGAGACGGGCACGGTGGCGGCCACCTGGATGCCGGCGTCCTGCGCGAAGCGCGCCAGCGCGGCGCCGATGTGCGCGAAGGCGGTTTGCGGGTCTTCCACGGCGTCGAGCTTGTTCACGGCAAACACCAGCGAATGCACGCGCAGCAGGTGCGCCAGCAGGCTGTGGCGGCGCGTTTGCGGCAGCAGGGCGAGCTGGGCGTTCTTCCAGTCGAGCTTGGTGGCGTCCACCAGCACCACGGCGGCGTCGGCGCTGCTGGCAGCCGTGACCATGTTGCGTGTGTACTGCTCGTGGCCCGGCGCGTCGCCAATGATGAACTTGCGCTCTTCGGTGGCGAAGTAGCGGTAGGCCACGTCGATGGTGATGCCCTGCTCGCGCTCGGCAGAGAGGCCGTCGGTCAGCAGCGCCAGGTCGGTCTCGCCCTGTCGCTGCACCCCGGCCAGGTGGTCTTGCAGCACGGCCTTGCTGTCCACCAGCAGGCGGCCGATCAGCGTGCTCTTGCCGTCGTCCACGCTGCCGCAGGTGATGAACTTGAGTGCGGAAATATGATCATTTTGGCCTGCAGCGACCGTATTTACTGCGCTGGCAGCTATTGAATTGATAGTGTTCGTCATTGGATTGATCTCAGTGATCCAGATTGCCGTGTTGCAACTGCAATGTTTGATGAGGCGCTGTCCAGGCCAGTGACCACCGCGCAAGGGCCGCCCCGCCGCGCTGGTGGTGTCCCCCTTCCCGTGCGCAGCACGAGAGAAGGGGGAAGGTGCGAAGCGACTCAGGGGGTTGCATCAAAAGTACCCGTCTTTCTTGCGCTTTTCCATCGAGGCGTCGGAGGTCTTGTCGTCCATGCGTGTGGCGCCGCGCTCGCTCACGTCGGCGGCCAGCGTCTCGATCACGATGTCGGCGGCCGTGGCGGCCGGGCTTTCCACGGGGCAGGTGCAGGTGATGTCGCCCACGGTGCGGAAGCGCACGTCGCGCGTTTCCACCACCTCGCCCTCGCGTGGCGGGGTGAGTTCGGTCACGGGCACGAGCAGGCCCTTGCGCTCGACCACCTGGCGTTGGTGGGTGTAGTACAGCGAGGGCAGGGCAATCTGCTCGCGGTCGATGTACTGCCACACGTCCAGCTCGGTCCAGTTGCTGATGGGGAACACGCGGAAGTGCTCGTTCGGCTGCAGGCGGGTGTTGAACAGCGTCCACAGCTCGGGGCGCTGGGCCTTGGGGTGCCATTGGCCGAAGCTGTCGCGGTGGCTGAAGATGCGTTCCTTGGCGCGGGCCTTTTCCTCGTCGCGGCGGGCGCCACCGATCAGCGCGTCAAAGCGGAATTCCTCGATGGCCTCCAGGAGCGTGACCGACTGGTGCACGTTGCGCGATTCGCCCGGGTGCGCCAGGCGTACGGTGCCGCGCGCCATCGAATCCTCGACGCTGCGCACGATCAGTTCGGCACCCAGTTCCTTGGCGCGCAAATCCCGGAAGTCGGTCACCTCGGGGAAGTTGTGGCCGGTGTCGATCATCAAGAGCGGGTAGGGGATGCGGCCCCGGCTACCGGAGGGGCCATTCGAATCCATAAAGGCTTTTTCGGCGCAACGGAGCATGACCAGCGAATCCTTGCCGCCCGAGAACAGCAGGGCGGGGCGCTCGAAGGCGGCGGCCACTTCGCGCAGGATGAAGATGGTTTCTTCTTCCAGCGCGTCGAGGTGGCGGTTGCTGAGGTGGCTCAGCGCAGAAGTGTCGATGCGGGCGTTCATGGTCGTGTTCGGTCGGGGTCAGTGGGCGAGATGAAGACCGCATTCGCGGTTGTCTTCGCCCTTGGTCGGGTCCACGTAATCAAAATTATTGGGCAGGCCGTGTGCCTTGCAGTATTCGTGCAGGTCCTTGGACGTCCAGTGCAGCAGCGGCGCCACCTTGATGAGGCCGTCGGGGTTGATGCTGACGGGCTCCATCTGCGCGCGCACGGCCGTGTCGGTGGCGCGCAACGCGGTGAACCAGACCTGGGGCGCCGTCTCGCGCAGGGCGCGGGCAAAGGGTTCGAGCTTGACCTCTTCGGTGAAAGCGGCATGGCGCGGGTCGTCCAGCGCGGGCGTGGCTCCTTCCACCGCCTCGCGGTGCGCGCGCGAGCGGCGTGGCAGGTAGATGCGCAGGTTCAGGCCCAGCTGCTTTGTCACCTCGTCGGCAAAGCGGTAGGTGGCTTCGGTGTTGTAGCCGTTGTCCATCCACACCACGGGCACATCGGGTTGCACGCGGGTGACCAGGTGCAGGATCACGGCCTCGAAGGGGCGGAAGTTGGTGGTGACGATGGCGCGCTGGCCCAGGCCCAGCGCCCAGGCTGTGAGGCCTGCGGCGTCGCGGCCCAGTTCGGCGTTGACGCGGGCAAGTTCGGCGGCGGTCACGGTGCTCATTGGGTTACCTCCGTGCTGCGCACTGCGGTGCGAGCTTGCTTGGGAACGGCCCGGCGCGCGCTCATGCGGCCTCCCGGGCAAACAGGGGGCGCGGCTCCAGCACGTCGCCCTGGTAGAAGGCCTGGTAGCGCGCAAGCTGGCGCTCGGCCGCGTCGGCCTGGATGCCGGGGGCCAGCACGGCGCTGCTGAAGCCGCTGCGCTGCATTTGCAGGAGCTGGTCGATCAGCACGTCGCCCGTGGCGCGCAGGTCGCCCGCAAAGCGGTAGCGACGGCGCAGCAGCACGGCCTGGCTGAAGGCGCGGCCGTCGGTGAACTTGGGGAAGACCAGCTCGATGCGGTCCACCCCTTCAAGGGCGCCGCTGGCCGCCAGTTCGGCCAGGTCGGCATCGTTGGCGATTTGCAGCACTTTTTGGCTATCAGGGCCCGTATCTATTGCGTCAGAAGCTATTATTTTCATAGTGAATCCATCGTGGAATACAGGGGCGGCGCTCATTCGGCCAGGGCTTCCTCGGTGGCCTTGGGGTGGCGCGCGCCGTTGGCCGCGGCCTTGAAGGGGTCTTGCCCCACGCGCCGCAGCGTGTCGATGAAGAACTCGCCGCTCTTGCGCAGGCTGCGGTAGGTGCCCAGCAGGGCCTCGATCACGTCGGGCACTTCGGCCGCCGAGAACGCGGGGCCCACCACCTTGCCGCCAATGGCCGGGCCCGACAGTTGCGAGCCGTCCGAGCCGCCCAGGGTGATCTGGTACCACTCCATGCCGTCCTTGTCCACGCCCAGAATGCCGATGTGGCCGCTGTGGTGGTGGCCGCAGCTGTTGATGCAGCCGCTCATGTGCAGGTCGATGGGGCCCAGGTCGAACAGTTCGTCCAGGTCCTGGTAGCGCTCGGTGATGGCTGCCGCAATGGGCAGCGAACGTGCGTTGGCCAGCGAGCAGAAGTCGCCGCCGGGGCAGGCAATCATGTCGGTCAGCAGGCCGATGTTGGGCTGGGCCAGACCCAGCGCGCGTGCGGCTTCGTACAGTGCGGGCAGGTCGCTTTCAAACACCCAGGGCAGCATCAGGTTCTGGTCGTGGGTGATGCGTGCCTCGCCAGCGCTGAACTGCTCGGCCAGCTGGGCCAGGGCGTCCAGCGTGTCGGCACTGGCGTCGCCCGGGGCAAAGCCCACGCGCTTGAAGGACAGCGTCACTGCCTTCATGCCTGCCAGCTTGTGGCCGCGCACGTTTTGCTGCAGCCAGCGCTGGTAGAGCTGGCCGGAGGTGTTCACGCTGTGCGTGCGGCCGGCGGGCTGCAGCGGCGGCACCACAAAGCTGGCCTGCACGCGGGCCAGTTCCGCCGCGGTGATGATGTGCGGTGCGCCGTCCTGCTCCACAATGGCGCGGTACTCTTTTTCCACCGCGTCGATGAAGGACTGGCCCTCGGCCTTGACCAGGATCTTGATGCGCGCCTTCCACTTGTTGTCGCGGCGGCCGTAGCCGTTGTAGACGCGGATCACGGCCTCCACGTAGTTGAGGATCTGGTCCCAGGGCAGGAATTCGCGCACCACGCTGCCAATGACGGGCGTGCGGCCCATGCCGCCGCCCACCTTGACGGTGAAGCCTGCGCTGCCGTCCTCGGCGCGGCGCGCCTGCAGGCCGATGTCGTACCAGCCGGTGGCGGCGCGGTCTTCCTCGGCGCCGTTGAAGGCGATCTTGAACTTGCGCGGCAGGAAGGCGAATTCCGGGTGCAGCGTGCTCCACTGGCGCATGATTTCGGCAAAGGGCCGGGTGTCCAGGATCTCGTCCTCGGCAATGCCTTCATAGGCCTCGCAGGTGATGTTGCGGATGGTGTTGCCGCTGGTCTGGATGCCGTGCATGTGCACGCTGGCCAGCAGGTCCATCACATCGGCCGCCTTGGTGATCGGAATCCAGTTGAACTGCACATTGGTGCGCGTGGTGAAGTGCCCGTAGCCGTAGGTCAGGGGAGCGGCGGCCAGCGTCAGGCCGGGCTGGGCAGCTTGCAACTGGTCTTGCGTGGCCTGCGCGTGGGCCAGCAGTTCGGGCGTGGGGCGGTCGTAGTCACGCGCGATGTGGGCCAGCATGCGCAACTGCGTGCTGCTAATCTCGCCATAGGGCACGGCAATGCGCGCCATGGGCGCATAGCGCTGGATGTACCAGCCATTTTGCAGGCGCAGCGGCAGCAATTGCTCGTCGCTGAGCTCGCCGCGTTGCCAGCGCTCGAGCTGGTCGCGGAACTGCTGCGCACGCAGGCGGATGAACTGCTTGTCGAATTCGGTGTATTGGTACATGGGAAAACTCAGAAGGTGTGAATGAATCCGGCGTGTCCGAGCAGGCCGCGAAAACGCGGCCGATCTAGGCGCAAAGCGCAGCCATAGCGCGGGCTATGGCGAGCATTTGCAACGACGAGCGGGTGTGTTTTGGCGGAATGAGCGGGCATGGTGGGTTCGTTCACGGCTTCTTAGATAAAAACCAGTTTGGCGCCCGCCCAGGCGAGCAGCACGGAAAGGGCCGAGCGGATGAGCCGCTCCGGCGTGCGCGACACCAGGCGCGAACCCAGCCAGATGCCAGGCAGCGAACCTGCCAGCAACTGCGCCAGCAGCGGCCAGTCCACTGAACCCAGCGATGCATGGCCCATGCCGGCGACCAGCGTCAGCGGCACAGCGTAGGCAATGTCGGCGGCAACGATGCGTGGCAGCGGCAGGTGCGGAAACACCAGCAGCAGCACGGTCACGCCAATGGCGCCCGCACCCACCGAGGTGAAGGTGACCAGGACGCCAATCACTGCCCCCAGCAGCACCGGCAGGCTCCAGTGGCGCGGCTCGGCGGCATTGGCGGCGTTGGCCCGGCGGGCTGCCAGCTCGGCGGCCTGGCGCTGGGCGGAGAATGCCAGCACCTTGTACAGCGTGGCGGCGGCTGTCAGCAGCAGTGCCATGCCCAGGGTGGTGGTCATGAGGTGTTGCACGCGGTCGCTGGCAGGGCCCAGGTAGTGCAGCAGCCACAGTGCCGCCAGCGCTGCCGGAATGCTGCCCGCACTCAGCAGGCCCACCACACGCCAGGGCACCAGGCGCTGGCGCGCCATGCTGACCGTGCCGCCCAGCTTGGTGAAGGCGGCAAACAGCAAGTCGGTGCCGATCGCCAGGTGCGGCTTCACGCCAAAGAAGAAGATCAGCACTGGCGTCATCAGCGAGCCGCCGCCCACACCGGTCAGTCCCACGATCAATCCCACGGCAAAGCCGGCAACGATGAATGCAATATCTGGCATGGCCGCGACTGTAGGCGGCCTGCTTATGAAAACAAACGATTGTTTTGTGCTTCCCTTATGTGAATAAGCTTATGCACCAGCAAGGGCGCGGCTCGCACGCACCTTGCTGTGGCGGGGGCCAGGCCAGCGGCCACCGCGCCAGGGCCGCTCAGACTCTGCTGTTCGGGCGCTGGTGGCGCTCCTCCTCCAGCGCTGTGCACGAGAGGAGGGGAAATCGGCTTGGTTTCTTACTTCAGCAGGCGTTCTGTGCCCATGGCACGCGCCAGTTTGGCGTCCAGCGGCAGCGGCTCACACTGCAGGCGCGCGGCCAGCAGCTCGCCGCAGAGCACGGCGCGGGTCAGGCCGCGCGCACCCATGGCGGTGTTCAGCCACAGGCCGGGCAGGGCCTGCGCATCCGCCGGGCCGACGATGGGCAGGCGGTCGGCCGAGGTGCAGCGCACGCTGGCCCAGGCATGCAGTGGCGCCTCGCTCTCGAAGGCCGGGCGCAGCGTCGGGGCCGCCGGTGGCACCAGGGCCTGCAGTCGGCGCCCGTTGGTGGCGTGCGCGGCCGCTTCCTCCTCGGGCGGGATGGGCAGTTGCTCCACATCGCGGTCGAAGGTCGAACCCATGTGCCAGGCCAGGCCGTCCGCGTGCGGCACATGCGCCACCAGGGCGCCGTTGCCGTTCACGGGGAAAGGCGGGAGCCCCGTCGCCCCGGCGGGCTGCGGCCCCCAGGAGAGCTGGCCGCGTACCGGCTGCAGCGGCAGGCGCGGGCCTTGCACCTGTTCCAGCAGGGCGTTGCAGGCCGGGCCGGCGGAGAGCACCACCACCTCGGCTTCGCCCAGGCTCTGGCCGGCGGCGTCGAGCACCTGCCAGGTGCCGCTCTCGGTGCGGCGCAGTCCAGCCACGGTGCTGTTCGGGCACCAGGCAATGCCCGGCTGCCCCAGGAGCTGCTGCACCAGACGCTCCGGCCGCACCCATCCGCCGCGTGCGTGCCAGCAGGCGGGGGCGTCTTCGGGCAGACCGGCGGAGCGCAGGGTCTGCAGGCTGGCGGGAAGGCTCCAGTCGGCGCCCGGGCCTTGGGTCCAGTCGGCGGGCAGGCCCAGGTGCGGGTCGGGGCGGCGCTCGAGCACGCCCACGGGGTTCCAGTCCACGCCGTCCTGCAGCAGGGCCTGCGACTGCTGCAGCATGGCACGCACGCCGCTGCGAGAAACGCGCGCAAACACGTTGTCGTCGGGCGATAGATGCGGTGCGAACAGCCCCACCGGCAGGCCCGAGGCGCCGCTGGCCGGCGTGGCGCCGGTGTCGAGCACCTGCACGCGCCAGCCGCGCCGGGCCAGGCTGGCCGCCGTGGCGGCGCCTGCCAGGCCCGCACCGATGACGATGCAGCGTGCCGGCGTGGGGTGCTCGGGGCCGGGCGCGGCCGTGCGGCTGGTGCGCGGCTCCCACGCGGGGTTGAAGGTGGCCTGCAGGTTGTCGCGCTTTGGGGGTACGCCCGGCACTTTCTCCACCATGAAACCGCACTGCATGAGCGCGTCGCGCACGGCGCGGGCGATGGTCCAGGTGGCCAGGCGCGTGCCCCGGTGGCAGCAGCGCGCCACGGCCTTGAGCGTGTGCGGGCTCCAGAGTTCGGGGTTGGTCTGCGGGCTGAAGCCGTCGAGGTAGACCGTGTCCACGTCCCAGTGTTGCTGGCGCAGCAGGGCCTGGGCATCACCGATGCACAGCGTGAGCAGCACGCGCCCCCCATCGAACCACAGGCGGTGCACGCCGGGCAGCAGGCCCCAGTACTGTGCATGCAGTTCCTGCGCCAGCGGCAGCAGTTCGGGGTGGCGCTCGGCGGCGCGCAGGAGGTCGGCGGCGGACACGGGCCAGGCTTCGAGCGACACGAAGTGCAGCAGCGTGGGGCGCTGCGGATCGGCGCGCCAGGCGGCCCAGGTGACGAGGAAGTTCAGCCCGAAGCCGAAACCCGTCTCCAGGATGCGCCACTGCGGTGCCCCCGCCCAGGCCTGAGGCAGGCCGCAGCCGTGCAGGAAGACCTCGCGCGCCTGAGCGATGCCGCCCTGTTCGCTGTGGTAGCGGTCGCCAAAGCGCGGGCTGTAGGGGGTGCCGTCGTCGAGCCAGTCAATGCGTTCGGCCATGGTGTGCGATCGGAAAAACAAATGAAAAAGGCGCCCCAGGGGGCGCCACGGAGCGGGAAGACGACGCTCAGTTGGTGGGGGGCACGTAGCCCTGCACCGTATCGGCGCCGCCGCCAAAAAAATGCTGCTCCATCTGGCGTGCCAGGTACTGGCGGGCGCGTGCGTCGGCCAGGTTCAGGCGGTTTTCGTTCACCAGCATGGTCTGGTGCTTGATCCAGCCAGCCCAGGCCTCTTTGCTCACGCTCTGCCAGATGCGCTTGCCCAGCTCGCCGGGGTAAGGGGGGAAATCAAGGCCTTCGGCTTCCTTGCCGAGCTTGATGCATTGAACCATGCGTGCCATGGGGGTGCCTTTAGATGTTTGGGTAATTAAAAACTGAAAACTCAGTAGTTCCAGTATTGAGGAGCGACTTCCAGAATCCATCCATCGCCATTCAAAACCACTGGGACCACCAAATGAACCTTCGCCGCCACTTTATCAAGTTTCCCCTGGCCGCCGCCGCTTTGACCCTGGGCGCGGCACCGGCTTGGGCCCAGAACGTGACCCTGCTCAATGTGTCGTACGACCCGACGCGCGAGCTGTACGTGGAATACAACCAGGCTTTTGCCAAGCACTGGAAAGCCCAGAGCGGCCAGGATGTGACCATCAAGCAAAGCCATGGCGGATCGGGCAAGCGGGCACGCTCGGTGATCGACGGGCTGGAGGCCGACGTCGTGACGCTGGCCCTGGCTGGTGATGTGGACGCGCTGCACAACAACGGCGGCTGGATTCCCAAAAACTGGCAAAAGCGCCTGCCACTCAACAGCTCGCCCTACACCTCGACCATCGTGCTGGTGGTGCGCCAGGGCAACCCCAAGGGCATCAAGGATTGGGACGACCTCGTCAAGCCCGGCATCAGCGTGATCACGCCAAACCCGAAGACTTCGGGCGGCGCCCGCTGGAACTACCTGGCCGCGTGGGAGTTTGCCAAGCGCAAGTACGGCGGCGACGCACAGGCCAAGGACTTTGTGGCCAGGCTGTATGCCAATGTGCCCGTGCTCGACACCGGCGCGCGCGGCTCGTCCATCACCTTTGCGCAGCGCAACCAGGGCGATGTGTTCATCAGCTGGGAGAACGAGGCGTATCTGCTGGAGAAGGAGTTCGGCAGCAAGGTCGATTTTGTCTACCCCTCGCTCTCCATCCTGGCCGAGCCGCCTGTGACGGTGGTGGACAAGAACGTGGACAAAAAAGGCACGCGCGGTGTGGCCGAGGAATACCTCAAATTCCTCTACACCGAAGAAGCCCAGGACATCATCGGCAAGCACTTCTACCGCCCCACCTCGGCCAAGGCCCAGGCCAAGTACGCCA
>JANJVG010000037.1 GCA_024710165.1 Burkholderiaceae bacterium | reverse complement strand
TCTTACTGTGTCATAAAAGATGAGGCATGATATGCCCATCTTTTTTCCCTGTGGCGGGGTCGCGATGGGCATATCCAAAGAGTTTGATCGATACATGGCTCATCTGGCCGAAGGACTGGGCCATGCCGACCGTCACGCAGGATTGAGTGGGTATTGCACCGGCCTGATGCTGCCCCTGTCGCGCAAGAGTATTGAGCCCATGGCCGCCCGGGTGGACCCCTTGCGCGCCAGCGCCCGGCACCAAGCCCTGCATCACTTTGTCGCCAAGGCCCAATGGAGCGATCAGCAACTGCTCAATCGTGTGGCCCAGTGGGTGGTGCCGCATATGGACTTCAGTGCTGGCGGCTGGTGGATCGTCGACGACACGGGCTTTCCCAAGAAGGGCGTGCACTCGGTAGGCGTGACACGCCAGTACTGCGGGGTGCTGGGCAAGCAGGACAACTGCCAAGTGGCTGTCAGCGTTTCGCTGGCTTGCGAACAAGGTAGCCTACCGGTAGCCTGGCAACTGTACTTGCCCCGCATCTGGGCCGAAGACGCCGAGCGCAGACACAAGGCCGGGATTCCTGAAGACATCAAGTTTGCGACCAAGCCTCAAATTGCCCTGCAACAGCTGCAGGGCCTGCTCTCTGAAGGAGCACCCAGGCACTGTGTACTGGCCGACGCAGGCTACGGGATCGACTACGCGTTTCGTCAGGGGTTGACCGAAATGGGTTTGCGATATGTGGTCGGGATCACCTCTGCAGTGGTGGTCTGGCCACCGGGGGTTGAGCCCCTTCCACCCAAGCCCTACAGCGGCATGGGTCGTCCACCGGTGATGCCACGGCGCACCGCCAAGAGGCAGCCGGTGAGTGTCAAGGCATTGGCGCAGTCATTGCCCGATTGCGTATTCCAGAACATCAGCTGGCGCGAAGGTACGAATGAGCGCCTGACGGGCCGCTTCACTGCGGTGCGGGTACGCTGCGCTGGGGGCAATGTCGGCAAGGCCCGTCTTCTGCCCCAGCAGTGGCTGCTCATTGAGTGGCCCGCAGACCAGGCCGAACCCGAAAAGTACTACCTGTCCACGCTGCCAGAGACCACGGATCTGAGCGATCTGGTGCGCGCCGCGCACATGCGCTGGCGCATCGAGCGTGATTACCAGGATCTCAAGCAGGACCTGGGGCTGGGCCACTATGAGGGGCGGGGTTGGCGGGGCTTTCACCACCACGCCAGCATGAGCATCGCCGCGTACGGTTTCCTGATGGCGCAGCGATTGAAAGTCGGCAACGATGCCGGTGGCAAAAAAAACTTCGCCGAACGGCAAGTGCCTGCCATTTCCCCGGATTACATCCCTCGGGGCAGCCCAGCGCGCTCAGCGTCACGTGCCCAACTCGATCAGGACGCTGCGCCATCAGTTGAGCGTCGCACTCGCAAGCGCCTTGGGGCATTGCCCGTATTGCGCCACGGTAAACGTTCGACTACGTTTGTGACACAGTAAGATTAGCGCGCACCCTGAATTTACCGATTGCCGGTAAGCGGTATAAAATCCCTTCGCATGGCTATTCTGTCCTTCCACTGCGCAGAAACACAGCGCCTTTTTTGCACCGGCACAACCCGCCGCTTTGCCAACATCCAGGCCGTGGCAGAAAGAAAACTGGCCCACCTGGATGCGGCGCAGACACTGGATTTTTTGCGCAGCCCGCCCGGCAACCGTCTGGAAATGCTGACTGGAAACCGGAAAGGCCAACACAGCATCCGCATCAACGACCAGTGGCGGCTGTGTTTCGTCTGGACAGACAAAGGTGCTACCAACGCGGAGATTGTGGATTACCACTGACCGCCATCGGAAGGAGAAACACATGTTCAAAAACGGTATGCGCCCCGTACACCCTGGCGAGGTGTTGCGCGAGGATTACCTCAAGCCCATGGAAATGAGCGCCAACGCATTGGCCAAACAACTGCATGTACCGGCATCGCGCATCAATGACATCGTGCTGGAACGGCGCGGCATCACCGCCGATACGGCCTTGCGTCTGAGCCGCTTTTTTGGCGGCGACGCGCAATCCTGGCTGAACCTGCAAACAGCCTATGACTTGCGCACCGCAGAACTGGACACCACACTGCAGTCCGCCGTAATGGCTGTGCTTCCCCTGGAACTGCGCGCGGCCTGAATGGCAGGCCTTGTGCATCCCGCAAACTTTTCGCTCAAAACAACAAGCCAGGCCCCTGCGGCGACTCCAGCGCCAGCAGCGCGCGCTTGCGCGGGAGGCCACCGCCAAAGCCGGTGAGGCTGCCATCGCTGCCGATCACGCGGTGGCAGGGCACGATGATGGAGACCTTGTTCTGCCCGTTGGCCGCCGCCACGGCACGCGTGGCGCTGGGGCGGCCGATGGCACGGGCCTGTTCGGCGTAGCTGTGCGTCTGCCCGTAGGGGATGGCCAGCAGGGCCTGCCAAGCGCTGAGCTGGAAGGGCGTGCCCACCAGGTCCAGCGGCACGCCAAAACGCTGGCGTTGCCCGGCGAAATATTCGGCCAGCTCATGGGCCGTCTGCGCCAGCATCGCACTGTCGCCCGCCTGCACCGGGCCGCCGCGCGCGGCCTCGACCTGGGCCAGCTCGCGCGCCACGCCGCCCTGATCCACGAATTCAAGCAGGCACAGGCCCTGGGGCGAGGCAACGGCCAGCATCTCACCCAAGGGGGTGGAGAACTGGCGCGAGAGCAAGGCCATGGGCCGGGGGTGGTCAGGCGATCTGATCCAATGCCGTGCGCAAATGGCCCACCGTGCGCTCCACGTTGTGCCACTTTTCCAAGCCGAACAGGCCGATGCGGAAGCTCTTGAAGTCCGGCCCCTCGTCGCACTGCAGCGGCACGCCCGAGGCCGTCTGCAGGCCCACGGCGGCGAACTTGCTGGCGTTCTGGATGCCAGGGTCTGTGGTGTAGCTCACCACCACGCCGGGCGCCTTCCAGCCCTCGGCGGCCACGCTGGGGAAGCCCTTGCTTTCCAGCAGCGCGCGCACCTGGGCGCCCAGTTCGATCTGCTCCTGGCGCACCTTGGCAAAGCCGTATTCGCGCGTCTCCTGCATCACGTCGCGCAGGCGCACCAGCGCGTCGGTGGGCATGGTGGTGTGGTAGGCGTGCTGGCCTTTTTCGTAGCCTTCGGCAATCTGCATCCACTTCTTCAGGTCGCACGCAAAGCTGCTGCTCGTGGTGCCGTCAATCGCCTGGCGCGCTCGCTCGCTGAGCATCACCATGGCGCAGCAGGGCGAGCCGCTCCAGCCTTTTTGCGGCGCACTGATGAGGACGTCCACGCCCGTAGCCTGCATGTCCACCCACATGGCGCCCGACGCAATGCAGTCGAGCACGAACAGCGCGCCCACTTCGTGCGCGGCGGCACTCACGGTGCGGATGTAGTCGTCACTCAGGATGATGCCGCTGGATGTTTCGACGTGCGGCGCAAACACCACCTTGGGCTGCTCGGCGCGGATGGCGGCAGCCACCTCCTCGGCCGGGCACGGGGCCCAGGGGGCCTGCGGGCCGTCGCCCTGCTTGCGCGCCTTGCAGACCACGGCGCCGCCGCCCAGGCCGGTGTCGGCATCAAAAATCTGGCTCCAGCGGAAGCTGAACCAGCCGTTGCGCACGATCAGCACCTTCTGCTGGTTGGCGAACTGGCGCGCCACAGCCTCCATGCCGAAGGTGCCGCTGCCCGGCACGATGACGGCGGTGTGGGCGTGGTACACCTCTTTGAGCGTGGCCAGGATGTCCTGCATTGCGCTGGTGAAGCGCCTGGACATGTGGTTGAGCGCGCGGTCGGTGTAGACCACCGAGAATTCGAGCAAGCCGTCGGGATCGATGTCGGGCAGAAGGCCGGGCATAGGGAAATACTCCGTGGGTTGGGTGCGGAAAAGGCCGCGCCTGGCGGATCGGCCAGGGGCGGCGTGTAACAGCATTTCAGCTTAGCACGGCCCACCGGCCCGGCAGCCCGCTGCCCCTGCCCTGCGCCAGGCCTTACCAGGTGTCGATGAAGCGCGGCCCCAGCACCCCCACGCGCGCCGAGGCCAGGCCGCGCGCGAGCCAGGCGCGCGTTTCCGCCGGGTCGATGACGGCGTCGATCTCCAGCGTGGCGGCCATGTGCATGGCTTCGCCATTGGCATAGGACTTGGCGACCAGCTTCTGGAACAGCGCATCGCGCTCGGGGCCCTCGGGCAGGGCCTCCAGCTCCTTGCGGAAGCCCAGGCGCACCGCGCCCTCCAGCCCCATGGCGCCAAACTCGCCCGTGGGCCAGGCGATGGTGAACACCGGCGCATGGAAGCCTCCGGCTGCCATGCCCATGGCGCCCAGGCCGTAGCCCTTGCGCAGCACCACGCTGAAGAACGGCACGCGCAGGTGCGCGGCGGTGACGAACAGGCGGCTGACATGGCGCACCTGCGCCGTCTGCTCGACCTCGGGGCCGACCATGAAACCGGGCGTGTCCACCAGGCTCACGAGGGGCAGGCCGTGCGCGTTGCACAGCTGCATGAAGCGCGCGGCCTTGTCGGCGGCCGGTGCGTCGATGGCGCCACCCAGGTGCAGCGGGTTGTTGGCGATCAGGCCCACGGGGCGGCCCTCGATGCGCCCAAAAGCCGTGTGGATACCGGCGCCAAAACCCGTGCGCAGCATCAGCAGGCTGCCCTCGTCCACCAGGCCTGCCATGGCGGCGCGGGTGTCGTACACGCGCAGGCGGTTCTCGGGCACCACGGCGCGCAAAGCGCGCTGATCGGGCGCGCTCCAGCCCGGCATGCGCCCCTGGAAGAACGACAGGTAGTGGCGCGCAGCCTGCACGGCCTCCCCTTCGTCCTCGACCAGCACGTCGATCACGCCGTTGGCGTGCTGCACGGCGCTCGGGCCGATCTGCTCGGGCTTGAACACGCCCAGGCCGCCGCCCTCGATCATGGCGGGGCCGCCCATGCCGATGTTGCTGGCGCGCGTGGCGATGATGGCGTCGCAGCAGCCCAGCAGCGCGGCGTTGCCGGCAAAGCAGCGCCCCGCCGCGATGCCCACCACGGGCACCTGGCCCGACAGCGCAGCGTGGCTGGCGAAGGTGTGCACATGCAGGCCCGCAACCACGGGAATGTCGGTGTCGCCCGGGCGCCCGCCGCCGCCCTCGGCGAACAGCACCACGGGCAGCTGCTGGTCGAGCGCCAGCCCCAGCATGCGGTCGGTCTTGGCGTGGTTGCGCGCGCCCTGGGTGCCGGCAAGCACGGTGGCGTCGTAAGCCATGACCACGGTGCGTGCTTTTTCTTCGCCGCACTGCGCGCCGTTGACGGCGCCGATGCCCGTCACCATGCCATCGGCCGGGGTGTTGGCGATGAGGTCGTCCATGCTGCGGCGGCGCGCCTGCGCGGCCACGGCGAGCTGGCCGTATTCGATGAAGGAGCCTGCGTCGCACAGGTCGGCGATGTTCTCGCGCGCCGTGCGTTGGCCCTGGGCGTGGCGCTTGGCCACGGCGGCCGGGCGGTTCGCGTCGAGCGTGAAGGCATGGCGGTCGATCACGCGCTGCAGGTCGGCACGGATGTGGCTGGGGTCCTGCGCCGCCTCCGGCCCGGTGGCATCCAGCGCGGCATCGTGCACGGGTTCGAGCGCCAGCAGCTTGTGGCCCTGCGCCACGTAGGCACCGGGCGCGGCGGCGAGGTCCAGCACGCGGCCGGCGTGCGGCGCGAGCAGCACATGCTCCATCTTCATGGCTTCGAGCACGGCCAGCTCGGCGCCTGCGGCCACCACGTCGCCCTCGGCCACGGCGTACTGCACCAGCCGCGCGGGCATGGGGGCGCGCACGGCGTGCGGGTCGGCGTCCTCGGAGGGCACTTCTGATTTTGAATGATTTTGGCCTGCAGCGCTTATCTGTAAATCGCCAGCAGCTATGGTTTTGGAAGCATCGAGCAACGCGGGCAGCACCTCCTCCACCCAGCGCGTATGCACCTGCTGGCGTTCCATCTCGGGCCGCTGGGCCAGAGCCTGGAGCAGCGCGACGTTGGTCGCCAGGCCGTCGATGCAGCATTCGGCCAGCGCGCGCTGCGAGCGGCGCAGCACGTCGGCAAAGCTGCCGCCGCGTGTGGAGACGATGAGCTTGGCCAGCAGCGTGTCGTAGTGCGGCGAGGGCGCCCGGCCCGCCACTGCGTGCGTGTCCACGCGCACGCCCGGCCCCGTGGGCAACGCCAGCCGCGCGATGGTGCCGCTGCCCGGCTGGGCGTGGCCCAGGGCATCCAGCGTTTCGGCGTTGATGCGCCACTGGATGGCATGGCCCTGCGCGCGCGGCGGCTGCGCCGGGTCCAGGCCCAGATCGCGCAGGTGGCGGCCGGCCGCCAATGCAATCTGCGCCTGCACCAGGTCCACGCCCGTAACCTCCTCGGTGATGGTGTGCTCGACCTGCAGGCGCGGGTTGCACTCGATGAACACGTAGGGCAGATCGCTGGACGCCAGGTCCACGAGGAACTCGAAGGTGCCCAGGCCCTCGTAACGCACCTCGCGCGCCATGGCCAGCGCGTCCTGGATGATGCGTTGGCGCAAGGCCTCGGGCAGCGAGGGGCTGGGCGCGATCTCCACCAGCTTCTGGAAGCGCCGCTGCAGCGTGCATTCGCGCTCGCCCAGCGCGACCACGTCCACGCCATCGCCCAGCACCTGCACCTCGATGTGGCGCGCGTTCACCATCAGCCGCTCGACGTACACGCCCGCCACGCCGAAGGCCGCCTGCGCCTCGCGCCGGCAGGTGTCGTAAGCAGCAGGCAGCTCGGCCGCCGACTGCACGGCGCGCATGCCGCGCCCACCACCACCGCCAATGGCCTTGATGACGATGCCCGCTCCCTGCCCGCCCGCCTGCTGCGCGTGCCAGAAGGCCTGCGCTTCCTCCAGCGTGACCTCGTGCTGCGTGCCCGGCATCAGCGGCACGCCGCAGCGCGCGGCCAGCGCGCGCGCCTGGGCCTTGTCGCCGAACAGCGCGAGCTGCTCGGGCGTGGGGCCGATGAAGCGCAGGCCCGCCGCCTCGCAGGCCTGGGCGAAATCGGCCCGCTCGCTCAGGAAGCCGTAGCCGGGGTGCACGGCATCCACGCCATGCTCGCGTGCGATGGCAATGAGGCGCGCGCCATCAAGGTAGGCCGCCGGACCCGTGGCGCCGAGCGCGACGGCCTCGGTGGCCGCCTGCACATGGGGCGCACCGGCATCGTCGTCGGCGTACACCGCGACACTGGGAAGGCCCAGGTCGTGCAGGGCACGCGCGATGCGCAGCGCCACCTCGCCGCGGTTGGCGATCAGGACTTTGGTAAAGAACGGCGTGTTCATGGTTTTGCTTTTTTTTTGATAGCTGCCAGCGCTTTATGCATAAGCGCTAGAAGCCGATTTCGCTTGTAGCTCATTGGTCCATGGCGCTGCGCATGAAGCAGGCGCTGCCCAGGCCAGGGCAGCCGCGCAAGGGCCGCCCCGCCGCGCTGGCTGCGTCCCCCTGCCCGCAGCGCGCAGCGCTGCGAGAGCGGGGGGAAGGCGCGCAGCGCCACAGGGGGGGTGTCACTCATCCTTCAACATGCGCCGCAACACCTTGCCCGCCCCCGTGGCGGGGAGCTGGGCGATGAAACGCACCTCGCGCGGCGCCTTATAGGGCGCCATGTTCTCGCGGCACCAGGCCACGAGCGCGGCGGCCTCTACCTCCTGCCCCGGCTTCTTCACGATGAAGGCGCGCACCACCTCGCCCTTCTCTGCGTCGGGCACGCCGATCACGGCGGCCTGGGCCACGGCGGGGTGCTTGATGAGGATGGTTTCGACCTCCTCGGGGAACACGCTGTAGCCCGAGACCTTGATCATTTCCTTGAAGCGGCCGATGAAGGTGAGGTAGCCCTCCTGGTCGATCTTGCCCATGTCGCCCGTGAACACCCAGCCGTCCCGCAGCGTCTTGGCCGTAGCCTCGGGCTTGTTCCAGTAGCCCTTGAAGTTGCCGGGGCCCTGGATGGTGATCTCGCCCACGGTGCCGACCGGCAGCGGCGCGCCGGTGTCAGGGTCGACGATGCGGATCTGGTTGCCCGGCACGGGCTTGCCCTGCGTTCCCCAGCGGATGGCGTCCACCGGCATGGCGGTGTCCACCGTGTGCGTCTCGCTCAGGCCATAGGCCGCCTCGTGCGATGTGCAGTTCGGCGCGAACTGGCGCCACTGCTGCGCGAGCTGCTCTGTGAAGGTGATGCCGAAGCTCGTCACCGGGTTGCGGCGCAGCGCGCTCCAGTCCATCTCGCGCGCGCCGGGAACCTGCATGAGCGCGCCGTTCATCGGCGCGATGCTGTACCACCAGGTGATGCGGTGGCGCTCCAACGCCTGGGCCACGCCCAGCGGGTCGAAGCGGTAGAGCAGCACGCAGGTGGCGCCGGTGTAGACCGGTAGGTTCACGCCCATCACCATGCCGGCGATGTGGTACAGCGGCGCCACGGCCAGCAGCACCTCGCCCTGCGACATGCCGTTGCAGTCGGCCGAGGCCGCCGTCTTGAAGCGCGCGTTCTCGTAGCTCAGCATCGCGCCCTTGGGCAGCCCGGTGGTGCCCGAGGTGTAGGTCATGAGCGCCACGTCGTCCATGGACAACTCCACGGGCGCCGGCTGGCCACCCGCGCGCACGGTAGCAAGGAAGTCCTCGCAGCCCGCGGGCATCGGTGCCGCGCTAGCGCGCATGGCCAGCAGTTCGGCCGGCACGGTGATGCTGGGTTCGCCGTCCGGCAGCAGGTCGGCGTAGCGCACCACGAACACCTGTTCCAGCGCCGTCTGCGCGCGCACCTGCTCGACCACGGGCAGCAGCACGTCGGCGGCGACGATCACGCGCGCCTTCAGGTCGTCGAGCTGGTACTGCAGCTCGTGTTCCTTGTTCAGCGGCCCGCAGGGGCAGACGATGGCGCCGATCTTCTGGATGCCGTAGTGCGCCATGAGGTACTGCGGGCAGTTGTTCATGAACAGCGCCACCGGTTCGCCCTTTTGCACGCCCAGCGCCTGCAGGCGCGCGGCGAAGGCGTCGCTGGCGGCGTCCAGCTCCGCCCAGGTGATGGCGCGGCCGTACCAGAGGTAGGCCGTGCGGTCGGGGGTGGCGCGCGCGTGGCGGCGCAGGTGTTCGTGCAGGGGCAGCTGGGCGGCGTTGGGGGCCATGGGGTGTCTCCAGAGTGTCAAAAACCGCCGGTTCTCGGTGCCACGTCAGGGTTTGCCATAGGGCCAGGCACCGGCCAGCGTCTTGCCAATATATACCGCTCGGTAGAACAATGCTACCCATGGGTATAACCAAAGCGACACCAAGCACCGCGCCCGGCGCGCTGGGCACGCCGCCCGTGAAGGCGCGCGGTCGCCAGAAGGCGAGCACGCCCAGCACGGACGAGAAGCGCGAGCGCATCCTCCAGGCCGCCGAGGCGCTGTTTGACCGGCAGGGCTACGCCCACACCACGATGGAGCAGATCGTGCAGCAGCTCGGCGTGACCAAGCCCTACGTCTACTACTACTTCCACAACAAGCAGGAAATCTTCGAGACGCTGTGCTGGCGTCCCTCCGTGGCCTGCTTCACGGCGATGGACTTCCCCGAGGACGACCGCCGCCCCGCGCATGTCAAGGTCACCGAGGGCATAGAGCGGCTGATCCGCGCCACCATCGAGCACCACCCGGCGGCCTTCTTCCCGTACCGCGAACCGCAGGTGTTCCGCCCCGAATACCTGGTCATGCAGAAGAAACTGGCCAACCACTTCTACGAACGCCTCTGCGCGCTGATGGAGGAGGCCCGCGCGGACGGCATGCTCGACTTCAAGGAAACGCGCCTGACCGCGCAAGCCGCCTGCAGCCTGCCGGGCTTTCTCTACCACTGGTACCGGCCCGACGGGCGCCTGTCACCAGCCGAGGTGGTGCGCGAACTCTCGCAACTGGCCTGGCGCGTGCTGGGCCTGCGCACCACACGCCGGCGGCCCACGCCAGCGGTCACCCCTCACCCATCACCAACGGAGACAACACCATGAAAACCTTGTTCACCCCGCTCGCCGCCGCAGCCCTGCTCTGCGCCGGCGCCGCATCGGCCCAGGATACCTTCAAGATCGCCTACATCGATCCGCTCTCGGGCCCATTCGCCAACGTGGGCGAGTTGATGCTCACGCACACGCAGTACGCGGTGGAGGACATCAACGCCAAGGGCGGCGTGCTCAAGGGCACCAAGCTGCAGTTGCTGCAGTTCGACAGCAAGCTTTCGGCGCAGGAGAGCCAGAGCGCGCTGCAGGCCGCCATCGACCAGGGCGCGCGCGCCATCGTCACGGGCGGCTCGGGCTCGTCGGTGGTGACGGCGCTGGTACAGGCGGCGGCGCGCCACAACCAGCGCAACCCGGGCAAGGAGATCCTGGTGCTCAACCACTCCTCCATCGACCCTGAGCTGACCGGCAAGGCCTGCAGCTTCTGGCACTTCCAGTTCGAGGCCAACACAGCCATGAAGATGAAGGCCATCGCCAACTACATCAAGAAGCAGCCCGACATCAAGAAGGCCTACCTGCTAAACCAGGACTATGCGCACGGCAAGCAGTGGGCGCACTACGGCCGCGAGCTGGTGGGCCTGGCGCGGCCCGACATCCAGTTCACCGGCGAGGCACTGCACCCCATCGGCCGCGTGAAGGACTTCGCGCCCTACCTCGCCAAGGTCAAGAGCAGCGAGGCCGACACAGTCATCACCGGCAACTGGGGCCAGGACATGGTGCTGCTGCTCAAGGCGGCGGGCGACGCGGGCTACAACCTGCGCTACTTCAACCACAGCGCGGGCTCGGTACCCGGCACGGTACTGGCGGTCTCGCAAGCCAAGCTGGGCCAGCTCACCTGGGTGGCCGAATGGCACCCCGGCCAGGCCGAAACGCCCAAGGTGGACGCGCTGGCCAAGGCCTACAAGGCCAAGACGGGCAAGGACTTTCTGGCGCCGCGCATCGAGATGACGCCGCGCATGCTCGCTGCCGCGATCCACAAGGCCCAGTCCACCGACCCGGTGAAAGTGGCACGCGCCCTGGAAGACCTTACGTACGACTCGGTGGTGGGCCCGGTGCGCATGCGCGGCGAAGACCACCAGCTTCTGCTGCCCCAGGTGGTCAACACCATCGCCCCGGTGGACGGCAAAGCGGTGAAAGCGGGCTGGGAAGGCACGAACTATGGCTTCCGCACCGACGCGGCCTACACCGGCAACGAGCTGGCCCAAGGCACGGAGTGCAAGATGGCAAGGCCCTGACCCTGCGCGCAGGCACCGCGTCGCACTCGCCGATACCATGGACGGCTTCTTCACGAGAGAGACCCCCATGCCCGACTTCCGCAGCGACACCGTCACCCAGCCCACGCCCGCCATGCGCGAGGCCATGGTCAACGCCCCGCTGGGTGACGACGTATTCGGCGACGACCCTTCCGTCAACTCCCTGCAGGAGCATGCGGCGCAACTGCTGGGCTTTGAGGCCGCACTGTTCGCGCCCTCGGGCACGCAGACCAATTTGATCGCCCTCATGGGCCACTGCCAGCGCGGCGACGAGGCCATCGTGGGCCAGAGCTGGCACACCTACCGCTGGGAGGCCGGCGGCATGGCGGTGCTGGGCTCCATCCAGCCGCAGCCGGTGGAAACACAACCCGACGGCACGCTGCGCCTGGCCGACATCGCCGCCGCCATCAAGCCCGACGACCCGCATTTCGCGCGCACCCGCCTCGTGGTGCTGAAGAACACCACCGGCGGCCAGGTGCTGCCCACGCCCTACATCGCCGAGGTGGCGCAACTGGCGCGCTCACGCGGGCTGGCGCTGCACCTGGACGGCGCGCGCCTGTTCAACGCCGCCACGGCCAACGCCGAGGCAAACGGCACCGACGTGTACGACGAAGCGCGCACCCTTTGCCAGCATTTCGACACCGTGTCGCTGTGCCTGAGCAAGGGCCTGGGCGCACCCGTGGGATCGCTGCTGCTGGGCCGCGCCGAGTTTCTGCGCCAGGCCAAGCGCACGCGCAAGATCCTGGGCGGCGCCATGCGCCAATGCGGCCTGCTCGCCGCCGCCGGACAGCATGCGCTGCAGCACCATGTGCGGCGCCTCGCCGACGACCACGCCCTGCTGCGCGAGCTGGCCGAGGGGCTGGCCCAGGCCGGGCGCAGCCACCCGGTGCTGCAGGGACACCTGACTGTGGTCTCAGCGCACACCAACATCCTGTTCACCGACGTGCACGCCGACGTGGCGCCCGCCTTCACGGCCTGGCTGGCGCTGCACGGCGTGCGTGTGACCAGCAGCCTCTATGGCGGCCAGACACGGCTGCGCTGGGTGACGCACCTGAACGTGGGGCCGCAAGATGTGGCGCAGGCGCTGGACTGCGTGCGCCGCTTTGGCTCGGCCTGAGTGCTATTACAAACATAGCTGTCAGCGCTTGTTACGCAAAGGCTACAGTGCCATTTGACCAAAAAATTCGCACACTGCCGCCAAGACAGTCGGGAGGCCGGGTCAGGTCACCGGCCGCGCCCTGCCGCCAAAAATGCCTGTGCCCACGCGCACCATCGTGCTGCCCGCCTCGATCGCGGCATCCAGGTCGGCTGTCATGCCCAGCGACAAGGTATCGAAACGCTCCAGCCCGGCGATGCCCGAGGCGTGGATCCGGTCGAACACCGCGCGTGCGCGCTGGTGCAGGGCACGCTGGGTGGCGTGATCGGGCGCCGGTTCGGGGATGCTCATCACGCCGCGCAGGCACAGGTGCGGCAGCATCGCCACAGCCTGTGCCAGCGCCAACGCTTCTTCGGGGTGCGCGCCCGATTTGTTCAGCCCGCCATCCACGTTCAGCTGGATGCAGACCTGCAGCGGCGCCAGGTGGTCGGGCCGCTGGGCCGACAGGCGCTCGGCGATCTTGAGCCGGTCCACGGTGTGCATCCAGTCGAAATGCTCGGCCACCAGGCGGGTCTTGTTGCTCTGCACCGGGCCGATGCAGTGCCACTGCAGTGCCGGTGCGCCCATCGCCTGCAATGCGGCCATCTTCTCGACAGCCTCCTGGATGTAGTTTTCGCCAAAGGCGCGCTGCCCGGCCTGCGCGGTCGCCAGCACGGCCTCGGGGCCAAAGGTCTTGGAGACCGCCAGCAGGGAGACGCTGGCGGGGTCGCGCCCGGCAGCGGCGCAGGCCTGCGCCATCCGGTCGTGAACCTGCTGGAGGTTGTCGGCAATCGTGGTCATAATGTTTGCCAAGCGTACCAAACGATCGAGGGAACCGTGGACATCACCCAACTGCTGGCATTCAGTGTCAAGAACAAGGCCTCCGACCTGCACCTGTCTGCGGGTCTGCCGCCGATGATCCGGGTGCATGGCGATGTGCGTCGCATCAATGTGGACGCACTGGACCACAAGACGGTGCACGCCATGGTGTACGACATCATGACCGACTCGCAGCGCAAGACCTACGAGGAGTTCCTGGAGGTCGACTTCTCGTTCGAAATCGAGGGCCTGGCGCGATTTCGCGTCAACGCGTTCAACCAGAACCGGGGTTCCGCCGCCGTGTTCCGGACGATTCCAAGCAAGATCCTGACGCTGGAGCAGCTCAACTGCCCCAAGATCTTCGGCGACCTGGCGCTCAAGCCGCGCGGCCTGGTGCTGGTGACCGGGCCCACGGGCTCGGGCAAGTCCACCACGCTGGCGGCCATGGTGAACTTCCTCAACGAAACCGAGTACGGCCACATCCTCACGGTGGAGGACCCGATCGAATTCGTGCACGAATCCAAGAAGTGTCTGGTGAACCAGCGCGAAGTGGGGCCGATGACGCTGTCGTTCGCGGCCGCGCTCAAATCGGCGCTGCGCGAGGACCCGGACGCCATCCTGGTGGGCGAAATGCGCGACCTCGAAACCATCCGCCTGGCGATGACGGCCGCTGAAACAGGCCACCTGGTGTTCGGCACGCTACACACGTCGAGCGCAGCCAAGACCATCGACCGGATCATCGACGTGTTCCCCGCCGAAGAAAAGGAAATGGTGCGCGCGATGCTGTCCGAATCGCTGCAGGCCGTCATCTCGCAAACGCTGTGCAAGCTCAAGGACGGCTCGGGCCGCGTGGCCGCGCACGAGATCATGCTGGGCACCAGCGCCATCCGCAACCTGATCCGCGAGGCCAAGGTGGCGCAGATGTATTCCACCATCCAGACCAGCAACAGCGTGGGCATGCAGACGCTCGACCAGAATCTCACCGATCTGGTGCGACGCAACATCATCAGCCCCGCCGAGGCCCGCAGCAAGGCCAAGATCCCTGAAAACTTCCCTGGCTGAATCCCACACCCAGCCAATTTGATACCGGCTGCCCGACGGCGGCCCACCGGAGCACCCCATGAAAGGCATCCTCGGTCTTTTGCGCCTGTCGTCAAAAGACAACAAGCCGCAGCATCAGGAGCACACCGATTCGGTTTTCTTCTCCACCGCCTTCGCCAACCAGGGGGTGGACCCGACCATGCTGGTGCCCTGGGAGGCTCGCGCAGTCGAGGTGGGTGCCAAGCGCCTGCCGGCCAGCCGGGGCGGCAAGCTGCTGCAGGCGCTGTGGTCCAAGGACAAGTACATGGCGCACCTGGACGAGGACGCCGTCAAGCGCATGGAGCGCTTCTTCGAGTTCGCCCATGTGCCCCCCAACCGCGACCTCATCCGCCAGGACGAATACGGCAATTTCATGATCGTGCTGCTGACCGGCACCATCGCGGTGGACCGCATCCAGCCCTGGGGCGAGCAGCTGCGCCTGGCCGAAACGCGCCCCGGCGACATCTTGGGCGAGATGTCGCTGCTCGACAGCGGCATCCGTTTCTCGGCCTGCACCACGCTGACCGAGTGCGAGATCGCCGTGCTCAGCGCAGACGCCATGGACGACATGATGACCAAAGACCCCCAACTGGCTGCCAGCCTGGTGGCCCTGCTGGCGCGCAAGCTGTCACTGCGGCTGCGCGTGGTCAGCGCACGCTTGAGCGAGAACCAGAAATGACACGTCGGCACGCCAGCGCCGATCGAGGGAGGATTTGAAATGGAACGCGATCAGGCCAGTAAATTCATTAACGACCTGCTGAAGCTCCTGGTCAGCCGCAACGGCAGCGACCTGTTCATCACGGCCGACTTTCCGCCCGCCATCAAGGTCGATGGCACCATCGCCAAAGTGTCACCGCAGGCGCTTTCGCCCAGCCACACGCTGACGCTGGCACGCTCGATCATGAGCGACAAGCAGGCGGCCGAGTTCGAGCGCACCAAGGAATGCAACTTCGCCATTTCGCCCGCCGGCATCGGGCGCTTCCGTGTGAACGCCTTCGTGCAGCAAGGCCGCGTGGGCATGGTGCTGCGGGTGATTCCGCTCACGCTGCCCACCATCGACGGGCTGGGCGTGCCCCAGGTGCTCAAGGAAGTGACCATGACCAAGCGCGGCCTGTGCATCCTGGTGGGGGCCACGGGCTCGGGCAAATCCACCACGCTGGCCGCCATGGTGGACTGGCGCAACGAAAAATCGTTTGGGCACATCATCACCGTGGAAGACCCGATCGAATTCGTACACCCACACAAAAACTGCGTGGTCACACAGCGCGAAGTGGGCCTGGACACCGACAGCTGGGAGGCCGCGCTCAAGAACACCCTGCGCCAGGCGCCCGACGTGATCCTGATGGGCGAAATCCGCGACCGTGAGACCATGGAGCATGCCATCGCCTTCTCGGAAACCGGCCACCTGTGCATGGCCACGCTGCACGCCAACAGCGCCAACCAGGCGCTGGACCGCGTGATCAACTTCTTCCCCGAAGAGCGCCGCGCGCAGTTGCTGATGGACCTGTCGCTGAACCTGCGTGCCCTGGTGTCGCAGCGTCTGATCCCCAAGCAGGACGGCAAGGGCCGCGCCGCCGCCGTCGAGGTGATGCTCAACACGCCCCTGATTGCCGACCTGATCTTCAAGGGCGCGGTCTCCGAAATCAAGGAGATCATGAAAAAGAGCCGCAACCTGGGCATGCAGACCTTCGACCAGGCGCTGTTCGACCTGTTCGAGTCCAACATCATTTCCTACGAGGACGCCCTGCGCAATGCCGACTCGCTCAACGACCTGCGTCTGCAGATCAAGCTCTCGAGCCAGCGCGCCAAAACCAACGACCTGGCCTCGGGCACCGAAAATTTCGTGATTGTCTGAGCGGCCCAGGCGCCTCACCCCGGCCCGCACGCAGCGCGGGCTTTTTTCATGACAGGATGGCACCATGCCCAGCACCAATCCCCGCACCTACGAACCCGTCACCCCCCGAAAAGTCGCCTTTCTGGGGCTGGGCGTCATGGGCTACCCCATGGCCGCACACCTGGCCCTGGCCGGACACCGGGTCACGGTGTACAACCGGACCACTTCAAAATCAATAGCATGGTGCGCAGAGTACGCAAGTACTGGCGAGCCAAAACATGCAGAAGCGCCCCGGCTGGCGGCCCAGGGCGCCGACATCGTCTTTTGCTGCGTCGGCAATGACGACGACCTGCGCGCGGTCACGCTGGGCGCTGACGGCGCTTTTGCCGGCATGGAGCCTGGCGCCATTTTTGTGGACCACACCACCGCCTCGGCCGAGGTCGCACGTGAACTGCACGGCGCCGCGCGCACGCTGGGCCTGCAGTTCATTGATGCTCCGGTGTCGGGTGGCCAGGCGGGAGCGCAGAACGGCTTGCTCACCGTGATGTGCGGCGGCGACCAGGCTCCGTTCAATACCGTGCAGCCCGTGGCCATGGCCTTTTCGCGCGCCTTCACGCGCATGGGCGAATCGGGTGCGGGCCAGCTCACCAAAATGGTCAACCAGATCTGCATCGCCGGGCTGGTGCAGGGCTTGGCCGAGGCCGTGGCCTTCGGCCAGCGTGCCGGGCTGGACGTGAACCTGGTGCTCGACGTGATTGGCAAGGGCGCGGCGCAGAGCTGGCAGCTCGACAGCCGCGGCAAGACCATGGTGGCCGACCAGTTCAACTTCGGCTTCGCCGTGGACTGGATGCGCAAAGACCTGGGCCTGGTACTCGACGAGGGCAAGCGCAACGGTGCACGCCTGCCGGTCACAGCCCTGGTCGATCAGTTCTATGGCGATGTGCAGCAGATGGGCGGCGGACGCTGGGATACCTCCAGCCTGATCAAACGTTTGAAGTAGGGAACACCGCCCCGAGTCGCCTTCGGCGTCTTCCCCCTTTCTGCTTCGCTTCGCTCGCGGAGGGGGACGCCACCAGCGCTGCGGAGCGGCGCTCAGCGTGCCGGTGCGCCTGTCTCGGCGTTGTCCTGGGTCACTGGGGCCGACTGCCGGGGCGCGGCGTTCATGCGCGCCAATTCGTCCTCGGTCAGGTACTCGAAGGCCCGCACGACCTTGCGGACACCGCTGACGCCCCGGGCAATGGCCGTGGCGCGGCCTGCCTCGCGCTGCGTCACCAGGCCCATCAGATAGACCACGTTGCGCTCAGTGACCACCTTGAAGCTGCTGGCCGAGATGTCCTTGGCATCGACCAGGCTGGCCCGCACCTTGCCGGTGATGAAGGTATCGGTGGAGCGCTGACCAAGGCTGGAGTGGGGTGCAACCGCCAGGTCATTGACCACCGAACGGACGTTCTCGACCCCGGAGACGATTTTTTCGATGGACTGGCGCACCTCGGTCGTGGGCACCTCGCCGGTCAGCAACACCTGGCGGTTGTAGCTGGTCACGTTGACATGCACCTTGTCGCCATGGGCACCATGGATGCGGTTGGACGAACGCAGCTCGATGCTCTCGTCCTCGATCTGGATGCCGGCCGTGCGGCGGTCGATGGCCATCATGCCCCCGAGGGCCGCCCCGCCCAGCACCAGGGGCGCAGTGCATCCCGCCATACCCACTGCCAGGGTCGCGGCTGCCAGAAAAGTGCACACCGTGCGGTTCATGCGAAAAATCATCCCGAAATCTCCTGTTCACCAAACAATTGGGCATCCATGCCATCGCACAGGCAAGTGAGCACCAGCGTGTGCACCTCGCGTACGCGGGCGGCGCGGTCATGGGGCACACAAATCAGTACATCGGTTTCACGCAGGATCTCGGCCAGCTGCCCCCCCGTGCGGCCGGCCAGGGCCACCACCGACATGTCACGCTCGTGCGCTGCATGCACCGCCGCCACCACACCGGCATCGTTACCGGCCACGCTCAGCACCAGCAGCAGATCGCCGGCCTGCCCCAGGGCGCGAACCTGGCGCGCAAACTGCTGGTGGCCATCGCCATGCAGCGGATGCGCGGTCAGCAGCGCCCCATCGGCACACAACGCCACAGCGGCCAGCTCGGGGCGCTCGCGCTCGAAGCCGGCCACGCAGAAGGTGGCGAACTGCTGGGCATCGGAGGCTGACGCACCGTTGCCGCAGGTCAGAATCTTGCCCCCGCTGGTGATGCAGGCCAGCAGGGCCTGCACGGCGTCGGCAATCGGACGCCCCAAGGCCTGCGCGGCCTGGTATTTCAGATCGGCGCTATCGATGAAATGCTGCTGGATGCGTTGCTCAAGCATGGGCGAATGGAATGGTTCCGGGGTCAAAGGTTCAATGATAACGTCGCCATGTTATTGATTTTGTAGCAATCGGAACGCAGCGCACGGGCGTTCACACGTCAAGCCGCATCAAAAGCCGCCCGAATCCACTCGACGGAACCCTCCACCAGTACCACATCGAAACGGCAGGGCGGCGGCGCTCCCAGCCGCATCAGGTAATGCCGCGCTGCAAACACGATACGACGCTGCTTGGTGGCGCCAATGCTGGCCCCGGCGCCCCCGAAGGCGCGGCTGGAGCGGCTGCGCACCTCGACAAACACCACCGTGCCATCGGGCTCGCGCATGATCAGGTCGATTTCCCCCCCGCCGCGCCCGGGGGTTCGATAATTGCGCTCCAGCAGGCGCAGGCCGGCGGCCTGCAAGCGCGCCAGTGCCCTGTCTTCTGCCGCGTTGCCGCGCTCGCGCGTGCTGCGTGCCGGCGTTTTGCCCGCGAACATCTTGTCAAGGAAATCCATTGAGCGCTTCTTTCGCATCAGCCCTGGGCGCCGCGCACGACGCGGCGGCTGCCCAGCATTATCCGCAAGGCGCCTTGTACGTGGTGGCCACGCCCATCGGCAACCTGGCAGACATCACCCTGCGCGCGCTGCATGTGCTGCAGCTGGCCGACACCCTGGCCTGCGAAGACACGCGCCACACCCAAAGCCTGCTGCGCGCCTATGGCATCGACAAGGGCAGTGCCCAACTGCTCGCCGTGCACCAGCACAACGAGCAGGAAGCCGCGCAGGCGGTGCTCGTCCGACTGCTACAGGGCCAGCGCGTGGCGTATGTGAGTGACGCAGGCACCCCGGGCGTGAGCGACCCCGGCGCCCGCCTGGCCGCCGCCGTGCGCACGGCCGGCCTGCGCGTACTGCCGCTGCCTGGTGCCAGCAGCATCACCGCCGCGCTCAGCGTGGCGGGCGCTGTGGCCAATGGCAGTGCCGAGGGGGGATTCGTGTTCGGCGGTTTCCTCCCGGTCAAATCGGCCGAGCGCCAGGCCGCCGTGCTGCGCCTGCATGCCGAGCCGCGCTGCACGGTGCTGCTCGAAGCCCCGCACCGCATCACCGAGCTGGCCCAGGCCCTGACCCTGCTGGGCGAACGCCCCGTGACCCTGGCACGCGAGCTGACCAAGCAGTTCGAGGAAATCACCACCCTGCCCGCGTCTGCCCTACCCGCATGGCTGGCCGGTGCGCCACAGCGCGCCAAGGGTGAGTTCGTGGTGCTGCTGCACCCGGTGGCCGCCGCGCAGGACGACGGCGACAGCCTGCGCGTGCTGCGCCTGCTGCTGCAGGAACTGCCCCTGAAATCTGCCGTGCGGCTGGCCGCAGAGATCACCGGCGCGTCGCGCAATGCGCTGTACGACACGGCACTGGCCTGGAAGCGGGAACAGCCCGAGGAATCGTCCTGATCAAATTTCAGATCAAAATGGCCTCTAGCGCTCGTCTAACAAGCGCCGAAAGCTATTGATTTTGTAGTGACAAGCCGGATCCCTCTGGTGTGACCGCCAGCCCGGAGGCCACCCCGCCAAACAGATCCCCCACCACCTGGGGCGTATCGGGGAAGGCTCTGCGCAGCGCACCCCGCAGCGGCCGCAGGGCCGATGATCCCCCCGTGAGGTAGATAGCCTGCAAGGGCTGCGCGGTCAGACCTGCGTCGCTCAGGCACGCCTGCGCGCAGGCAATCACCTGGTCCAGCAATCCGGACAAGTGCAGAGCCAGGCCATCGGGTGTCACCTCCGACCCCAGCCCGCGTTCGATCCAGCCAAGGTCGATGCCAGCGGCCGCATCTTCCAGCGAAGCGGCGATCTTGGCCTGCTCGACCGTGTTGGCCATGCGGTGCCCCAGACGCTCGCGCAGCACGGTCATCAGCCGGTCGTGCAGGCGGGTGTCGGCATAGTCGGTGCGCAGGCCCTGCACATCGCGCAGGGCTTTCGGGGCATACAGCCACTGGATCAGGTGCCAGGTCGAGAGGTCGAAAAACACCCGGCTGGGCACCTCGCGGCCCGTCGGGCCCTTGTGGCGAAAGCCCAGCATGGGCATGAGCAGCTCCAGGCTCAGGCGGCGGTCGAAGTCCGTGCCGCCGACATGCACCCCCGTGGTGGCCAGAATGTCGGCACTGCGGTCGGGGCGTCTGGCGCGGTCAGGCCCCAGCCGCACCACCGTGAAATCCGAGGTGCCGCCGCCAATGTCCACGACCAGCACCAGGGCCTCGGCCGTGATGCGCTGCTCGTAGTCCAGCGCAGCGGCGATCGGCTCGGCCTGGAAAGACACATTCACGAAACCCGCATCGAGCGCGGCCTGGCGCAGGGCCTCTTGCGCCTGCCGGTCCCGCGCTGCATCGCCATCCACAAAATGCACGGGGCGGCCCATCACCACGCGGCCCGGCATGCCGTCGAGTGATTCGCGGGCAGTGCGCGCCAGCATCTGCAGAAAGAGGCTGATGATGTCCTGGTAGCTCACCATGCGGTGGTGCACCGACGTCTGGTCCTGCAGCAGGGCGCTGCCGAGCAGGCTTTTGAGCGAGCGCATGAGGCGCCCCTCGGTGCCTGCCAGGTACTGGCCAATGGCATCACGGCCGAAGTGCGTGCGCTGGTCTTCGGCATTGAAGAACAGCGCCGTCGGCAAGGTGGTGGCCTCCCCTTCCAGCCGCAACAGTCGCGCGGGACCAGCACCCTGGCGCACGGCCAGGGCCGAGTTGGAGGTGCCGAAGTCGATGCCCAGGGTGGTGTCGTTCAAGATGCCGTCCACAGGTGGAGCCCATGCATGCCGTGCCTGCGGCGGTATGCATGCGCCAGAAACACGAAGGCCCATCACGCAGGTGACGGGCCTCAAAGGCGGTGTGGTGCCCATGGCGGGAATCGGACCCGCGACCTCTCCCTTACCAAGGGAGTGCTCTACCACTGAGCCACATGGGCAAATCTGGAGCGGGAAAAGAGTCTCGAACTCTCGACCTCAACCTTGGCAAGGTTGCGCTCTACCAACTGAGCTATTCCCGCGTATGGACCGCTGCTGCGGTCAAAGAAAAAGCCCATCGCAGAGACGGGCTTTCCAATTTGGTGGCCTGGGACGGAATCGAACCGCCGACACAAGGATTTTCAATCCTCTGCTCTACCGACTGAGCTACCGGGCCTGAGCCTCAAATTATAACCAAAATTTTACGACTTTGCGGCAATGGCGCATCAATTGCGCTTGCCACGTGCCAGGTCCACCCCCAGTTGGCGCAGTTTGCGGTAGAGGTGGGTGCGCTCCAGGCCGGTTTTTTCGGCCACGCGGGTCATGGAGCCGCCTTCGCGGGCAAGGTGGAACTCGAAATAGGCTTTTTCGAAACCATCGCGGGCCTCGCGCAGGGGGCGGTCCAGGTCAAAGCCCTGGTGGGCGTTCGGACCCGGGTCGGCTTCCATGGTGACCGGCAGGCTATGCACGCTGAAGTGCACGCCATCCGGTGCCGGGGGAGGCGCATCCACTGCGGGCACGGCCAGCGCTGGGCGCAGGGCATGGCGGGCCAAGCCCTGCTCCACGGCCTTGAGCAGTTTCTGCAGGGTGATGGGTTTTTCGAGAAAGGCAAAAGCGCCAATGCGCGTGGCATCCACCGCGGTATCGATGGTGGCATGGCCACTCATCATGATGACCGGCATGGTCAGCAAGCCGCTGGCCGCCCATTCCTTGAGCAAGGAGACGCCGTCGGTGTCGGGCATCCAGATGTCGAGCAGCACCAGGTCATAAACGCCATTGAAGCGCGCTGCCCGGGCCTGCGATGCGTTCTCGGCCAGATCGACACTGTGCCCTTCGTCATTCAGGATTTCCGACAGCAGATCCCGGATGCCGAGTTCATCGTCAACCACCAGTATGTTTGCCATGTATGAAGTGCCTTGAAACTGCAGTGCACGGTCTTGTCAGGACACGACCGGGTGCTCAGGGGCGAATGATAGCGACACTTGGGCGCCCCGCACCACGCCGGCATCCTGCCGGTTGATGAGGTCGATGCGCGCACCGTGCTCGTCGGCAATTTTCTTCACCACGGCCAGCCCCAAACCGGTACCGCGCGCCTTGGTGGTGACGTAGGGCTCGAAGGCGCGTTGCAGGATGTGCGCCGGAAAACCACTGCCATGGTCGGTGACGCTGAGGCGGACACGGCGCGATTTGTCATTCCAGTGGGTGCTGATGCAGACCGGGGGCAGGTCGGCCGCAGGCACACCGGCGCCCGTGGCGGCCTGCTCGGTGGCATCCTGGGCGTTCTGCAGCAGGTTGTGCACCACCTGGCGCAACTGCTGCGCATCCCCCATGATGCTGGGGCAACGGGGATCGAGTTGCGCCTGCACCGCCACGGTGGCTCGCTCGGATTCGTAAAGATTCAGTACATCCGACACCAGGGCGTTCAGATCGACGGGCTGCAGGTCGGCCGAGGGCAAGCGGGCATAGTCGCGAAACTCGTTGACCAGCCGCTTCATGGCATCGACCTGATCGACGATGGTCTTGACCGATTTGGTGAGCATGGCCTGTTCGGGCGCAGGCAGTTTGCCGGTCAGCTTCATTTCGAGCCGCTCGGCCGACAGCTGGATGGGCGTCAGCGGGTTTTTGATCTCGTGCGCCAGCCTGCGTGCCACTTCGCCCCAGGCCTGGGCGCGCTGGGCCGAAACGATTTCGGTGATGTCGTCAAACACCAGCAGTCGCGCAGCATCGGGCAGCTCGGCGCCGCGCGCCACCAGGCTGGTGGCATGGTGGCCTGCACCGCTGGGTGAGGCGTGCAGTTCAAACGACTGCTGCCAGTGGTCCAGCCCATGCGCCCCCCGGTGGCTGACATAGGACTCGAACTGGGCCTGCACCGCAGCGCCAAAGGCTTCCAGCCCCGGCACCTCGGCCAGGGAATGCCCTTCGAAGGCTGCCATGGGGGCGCGCAGGATGCGCGTGGCTCCGGGGTTGGACGAGCGGATGCTGCCCTGGGCGTCGAGCACGATCACACCGGCGGTGAGGTTGTCCAGAATGGTCTGCAGCCGCGCACGTGCCGCGTCGACGGCTCCCATGCTTTTTTCCACCGTGGTGCGGGCATCGGCCAGCTGCTGGGTCATCAGGGCGAACGAGCGGGTCAGGCCACCGAGTTCGTCCTTGCCCTGGAGCGCGGCCTTGGGGCTGAGGTCGCCCTCGGCCACCTCGCGCACGCCTTCGGCCAGCACCAGCAGCGGGCGGGCCAACTGATTGCCCAGCAACACGGCCAGCAGCACGGCACCAAACACCGCCAGAAACAGGCTGAGCGTGAGCGTCCCGATGTACATGCGCCGCAGCCCTCCCCGGGCCAGTGCACGTTCCTGGTATTCGCGGTTGGCCTCCTGCACTGCCAGCGCGTTGTCGACCAGGATGGCCGGCAGGGGCACCGTGACCTGCAGGTAGCGCGGCTCGACCAACAGGCCCACACTGGGGCTGGGCACCAGCGCCATGGCTTTGACCTGGACGTTCCGCAAGGCCTGCGGGTCGGTCATGTCGGAGAGCTCGTCCAGCCCCTCGATCTGGCCCACGGACCGTTGCTGGCGCACCGTGCGCAGCTGCTGGGGCGTCGGGCGCTCCGGGTTCAGCCGGAAGCGCGATTGCCCCACGCTGGCCAGCATGTGCCCCGAGGCACTCCAGAGCACCGCATCGGAGCCACCGAGCTGGTCGCGGATGCGTTCGAGCACCAGCCCGGCCGTGGCGTCCGGCGTTTGCGCCAGTTGCGCACTGGCGCTGCGGGTGCGCAGGGCCATTTCGCTGGCCTGCATTTCCAGGGTGGCGCGGGCCAGGTTGACCCCGGCGGCCAGCGCGCCCTCGACCTTGACGTCAAACCAGCTCTCGATCGAGCGCGAGACGAACTGGTAGGAAACAAAATAGATCAGCAGCCCGGGCACCAGCCCCACCAGGGCAAAGATGGCCGCCAGCTTGACCAGCAGCCGGCTGCCAAACCGGCCCCGCCGCAGGCGCATGAACAGGCGCACCGCCACCCAGCACAGCACCAGCGCCAACAGCAGCGCCACGACCACGTTGACGCCGAAGAGCCAGCCGTAGTTGCGCTCGTACAGCACGCGGTTGTTGGTGGTGAGAGTCAGCAGGAAGAGCAGCACCAGGCCGATGGCCGCCATGATGGCGACCCCCACCCCCAGGGCCCAACGCACCGCGCGCGAAGGCCGTTGGGCGCCGTCGGCCCGGCTCATCGCCCGGACTCCGGGGCAAAGCGCTGGCTGCGCTCCAGGGAGAGGTTCCAGCCCGAACGGCCCATCGCGCCGATCTGCAGAGGACGGGGCAGTTGCGACAGGTCGAGCCACAAACGCAGTTGCACCTGGTAGCGCGCCCGTGGGTCGATGATGCCCGGCTCGGCAATCTTCCAGCGGGCGATGCGCTGCATCGCCGCCAGCGCGTCGGCCAGCTGGTCGAAGTTCTGGCCCAGCACCACGCCCAGCCCGTTGCCTTCAAACGGCGTGGGCGACACATTCAGTCGCCAGCGTCGCGTCAGGGGCTGAAAGCTCAGGCGCATATGCCGCGTAGCCTTGACCACCTGCTGGTCGTACCAGTACCAGCGCTCCCGCAGCACCTCGGCCTCGGTGATGAAATACATCGGGATGCCCTTCTGGAGGGCATCCTCGGCCAGCGTCGGCAAGTCGAACCGCAGGCTGGCGCTCAGGAAGAAACCCTCATCGGCATGCTCCAGGCGCATGTCGCTGATCTCGGACGGCCCTGCGGCCCGGGCCTGCAGGCACAACCCCAGCCAGAGCCCCAGAAACATCCAGGTCAGCAGGCACGCACCCGGGCGCGTCCGGCGGGCCTCAGGCAGACGCCTTGTGCAGCAGCGCGTAGAAGAAACCGTCATGTTCACCCGCCAGATTGTCCGGGACAGCCTGGCCGTTGGCGCCCATGCCGGGCAACAAATGCCCCGGCGAGGGCATCCGGCGTGCGTCAGTGTTGTTTGCAAGAAACGCCTGCACCTGCGCATCCCCTTCGGCACGGAACACCGAGCAAGTGCAGTACAGCAGGCGCCTGCCGGGCTTCAGCAGAGGCCACAGGGTGGCCAGCAGCCGGGCCTGAATGCGGGCCAGCTGCGCAATATCGGTCTCGCGCCGCAGCCAGCGCACATCGGGATGGCGGCGCACAATGCCCGAAGCAGTACAAGGCGCGTCGAGCAGGATGGCGTCAAAGAGCTCGCCGCCGCAGTGCGGTTGCCACCAGTCCTGGGGACGCCCGGCATCCTGCGCCAGCACCTGCGCCCGCAGGTGCAAGCGCGCCAGCGTGTCACGGATGCGCTCGCAGCGAACGGGGTCCACATCCAGCGCCGTGACCTGCAAGGGTGCGGCCGAACCCGCCCATTCCAGCAGGTGGGCCGTCTTGCCACCCGGCGCCGCGCAGGCGTCGAGCACGCGCAGGGGGCGGCCCAGGTCGAGCCCGTGCAGCAACAGTGGCGCGGCCAGCTGAGCAGCGGCATCCTGTACCGACACCACCCCGTCGGCAAAGCCCGGCAATTCGTGTACCGGCCGGGCACGGTGCAGCAGCAACCCGCTCTCACCCACCAGAGAAGATTCAATATTGATAGCTGCCAGCGTTTGCTGATAAAGGGCTGGAGTGCTTTTTTGCTTGTTAACCCTCAACACCATCGGCGCCTGGGTGTTGTTGGCCTGCAGTATCTGCTGCCAGTGCTGCGGATGGTCTTGCCGCACCCGCTGAATCCACCAGCGCGGGTGGTTCCACAGCGCCTGCTCATCCTGCCGCGCGCTGTGCAGCAAAGCGTCGCGCTCGCGCAGAAAGCGGCGCAGGCAGGCGTTGACGAAAGCCGCTTGCGCCCGGGTGCTGCTGCTGGCTTTGGCCGCCTCCACGGTCTGGTTGACCAGGGTAAAGGGCTCGTAGGGCGCATGGTCTGCATCGCACGCCAGGGCGAGGGCGCTGCACAGCAAGGCGTCAACGGGCGGTGCAGGCTTGCGCGGGGCCAGTTGCTGGCGCAGGGCCTCGGCCAGGCCCAGCTGGCGCAGCACCTGAAACAGCAGGGCCTGTACACCCGGGCGCTGGGCGGAGGGCACACCCTCCATCACGGCACTGCCCGATCGCCCCGCACGGATGTCCTGCAGGGCCCATGCCACGGCCTGGAGCTGGCGCGAGAGGGGCACCCCGTGCGCCACAGCGCCGTCTGTGGCCGGCGTGGCGGCGGTAGAGGGGGCAGCGGGTGGTACACCGCGCCGGGACTGATGGGGCTGTGGGTTCATAGAGTTCGGCCTGGCTGGAAGCCGACCATACCGGCCAGCAGTTGTGCCGGGAACTGGGCCACGGCTTCGTTGTAGTGAACCACCGCACGGTTGAATTGTTCCTGCGCCTGCTTGCGCTGCAGCTGCAGTTGATTCCATTGTTGCGCCCAGGGCGCATGGAGCGTGTCTGCGGCAGCCATGCGCTCATCCCAGGCGACACAGAGCACCTGCAAGGCGGTGGACAGGGCGGCCGCCGCATCGGCCTGCAGGGGTTGCGCACGGGCCACAGCCAGCGAAGCGCCAAACTGCGTGGCAGCCGCCTGCAGGGACTGCCACGCCGGCTCCCCTTCGCGGGCCATCGGTCCGGCAGCGGCAGCACACTCGCCCGGCAACGCCATCATGCGCACCAGGTGCACATCCAGCCCGCCAAACGCCTGGATGGCTGCCGAGCGCAGCCGCACCAGCCGGTTGTAGGCACCCACCGCCCAAAACACCACCACGGCCAGAAGAATCCAGAAAAAGGAAGAGGAGAACATGTCGGGGCGTGGCCCACCGGTATTCGGCGGACAACGGTGGGGGGAAGAACATCCAGAAAAAAACGCTCCCGGCCCGCCTTTGTCAGGACAGACCGGGAGCGTTCGGTGATCACCTGTCAGGCTCAATCGGCCGCAGCAGCGGCAGCGCCTGCGGCATCAGGGCCTTCTTCGGTTTCGGCCGCTTCCGTCATGCCAGCCATCTCGGCCGCCTCGGCCTCGGCAATGGCACGGCGCTCGGCGTCGTCCATGGCGTCCTTGGCCTTACGTGCCTGGTGGTAGGCTAGGCCGGTACCAGCCGGAATCAGGCGGCCGACGATGACGTTTTCCTTCAGGCCACGCAGCTCGTCGCGCTTGCCCATGATGGCCGCCTCGGTGAGCACGCGGGTCGTTTCCTGGAAGGACGCAGCCGAGATGAACGAGTCGGTGGACAGCGAGGCCTTGGTGATACCCAGCAGCAGGTTGCTGTAGGTCGCGGGGATCTTGCCCTCGGCCTGCAGCGCCTCGTTGGTGTTGAGCATCTCCGAGCGCTCGACCTGCTCCCCGGCGATGTAGCCCGAATCGCCCGTGTTCTCGACCACGACGCGGCGCAGCATCTGGCGAACGATCACCTCGATGTGCTTGTCGTTGATCTTCACACCCTGGAGGCGGTACACGTCCTGCACTTCATCGACGATGTAGCGCGAGAGCTCTTCCATGCCCAGCAGGCGCAGGATGTCCTGCGGATCGGCCGGGCCGTCGACAATGTGCTCGCCCTTGTTGACCACCTGGCCTTCGTGCACCAGGATGTTCTTTTCCTTGGGGATGAGGTCTTCCCAGACCTTGCCGTCGGGGTCGGTGATCTGCAGGCGGATCTTGCCCTTGGTCTCCTTGCCGAACGACACGGTGCCGGTGGTCTCGGCCAGCGTGCCCTTGTCCTTGGGCGTGCGCGCCTCGAACAGCTCGGCCACGCGCGGCAGACCGCCGGTAATGTCGCGGGTCTTCTGGCCTTCGATCGGGATACGGGCCAGCACCTCGCCGGGGCCCACGTCCTGACCATCGCGCACCTGGATCAGCGCGCCCACCTGGAAGCCGATGGTCACCGAGTGGTCGGTGCCGGGGATCTTGACCTCGTTGCCGTTGGCGTCGATCAGCTTGACCTGAGGCTTGACCACCTTGGCCGAACCACGGCGCTTGGGGTCGATCACGACCAGCGTGGACAGGCCGGTGACTTCGTCCACCTGCTTGGCGACCGTGAGACCTTCCTCGACGTTCTCGAACTTCGCCTGGCCGGCGAACTCGGTGATGATCGGGCGGGTCAGCGGGTCCCAGTTGGCCAGGATGGTGCCGGCCTTGATCTGCTGGTCGGCCTTCACCGTCAGCGTGGCGCCGTACGGCACCTTGTGGCGCTCGCGCTCGCGGCCGTGTTCGTCCTGGATGATGATCTCGCCGGAACGGGAGATGACCACCAGCTCGCCCTTGGAGTTGGTCACGTAGCGCATCGTGGCGTTGAAGCCGATCACGCCGTTGGACTTGGCCTCGACGCTCGACGCGATGGCCGCACGCGAAGCGGCACCACCGATGTGGAACGTGCGCATGGTCAGCTGCGTGCCGGGCTCGCCGATGGACTGCGCGGCGATCACGCCCACGGCTTCGCCGAGGTTGATCAGGCCGCCGCGGCCCAGGTCGCGGCCGTAGCACTTGGCGCACAGGCCGAAGCGGGTTTCGCAGGTCAGGGCCGTGCGCACCTTCACTTCGTCCACGCCAGCGGCTTCCAGCTCTTCGATGGTGTCTTCGTCGAGCAGCTGGCCGGCGGGCACCATCACGTCGCGGGTTTCGGGGTGCAACACCTCCTCGGCCGTGGTGCGGCCCAGGATACGGTCGCGCAGCGACTCGATCACTTCACCGCCCTCGACGATGGCGCGCATCAGGGCGCCATTGGCGGTGCCGCAGTCTTCCTCGGTCACCACCAGGTCCTGCGTCACGTCCACCAGACGGCGCGTGAGGTAGCCGGAGTTCGCTGTCTTCAGCGCCGTGTCCGCCAGACCCTTACGGGCACCGTGGGTGGAGATGAAGTACTGCAGCACGTTCAGGCCTTCACGGAAGTTCGCCGTGATGGGCGTCTCGATGATGGAGCCATCGGGCTTGGCCATCAGGCCGCGCATGCCGGCGAGCTGGCGGATCTGGGCGGCGGAACCCCGGGCGCCCGAGTCGGCCATCATGTAGATGGAGTTGAACGACTCCTGGTCCACTTCCTTGCCGTGGCGGTCGATGGTCTTTTCCTTCTTCAGGTGATCCATCATGACCTTGGAGATGTCGTAACCGGCCTTTCACCAGAAGTCCACCACCATGTTGTAGAGCTCGCCCGAGGTCACCAGACCCGAGACGTATTGCTGCTCGATTTCCTTGACCTCTTTTTCGGCGCTCTCGATGATGCCGGCCTTTTGCGGGGGCACGAGCATGTCCTCGATGGCGATCGAGATGCCGGCCTTGGTGGCCAGGCGGAAACCGTTCTGCAGCAGCTTGTCGGCGAACACCACCGTTTCCTTCAGGCCGCACTTGCGGAAGGACACGTTGATGAGCTTGGAGATTTCCTTCTTCTTGAGCGCCTTGTT
>JANJVG010000030.1 GCA_024710165.1 Burkholderiaceae bacterium | reverse complement strand
ATCCCGAACAGGACAGTGAAACGACTTCGCGCCGATGATAGTGCGGGTTCCCGTGTGAAAGTAGGTCATCGTCAGGCTCTTACAGCCCAGTAACCCCCCGCTCAGCAATGAGCGGGGGGTTTCTGCTTGGGGAAACGGTTTTCTCTGGCCGGCATGCGAAGATGAAATGCATCGGCTAATATGAATTTTCACGTCAACGCAGTTTTCAGCCTTCCATCTGGCTGAACGACGCCATGGGCACGACCACCTATACCATTAGCGATCTCGCCAGAGAATTTGACCTCACCACGCGCGCCATGCGTTTTTACGAAGATGTGGGGCTGCTGCAACCCGAGCGAACGGGGCCTGGCGGGCGGTCCCGCATCTATAGCGCCCGCGATCGCACCCGTCTCAAATTGACCTTGCGTGCCAAGCGACTGGGGCTGTCGCTCTCAGAGGCCAAAGAAATCATCGATCTGTACGATAGCCCCCGGGATACCAATGTTCAGCTACAAAAATTCCTGAATGTTCTGGAGCAGCACCGACGTCAACTTGAGGACCAGATGGCAGACTTGCAGGCAAACCTTGATGAGGTCAAGGAGCATGAAAAAGAGGCACGCCTTCTTCTGGCCAAAGCGGGGAAAAAGTCGGCATAATTGACGTTTACGTAAACGTAAATTGAGACGATAGATGACTACTGCCAAATTGGAGCCCCGCGATTCCCAGTATGCCGAACGGGTGCGCGAAAGTTTTTTCCGCCAGGGGGCGATGGCGACACTTGGAGCCTGCCTGGCACGGGTGCAGCCCGGGGAGGTGGATATCGAACTCGACTGGGCGAAGGGATTGACCCAGCAACACGGGTTTTTGCATGCAGGCATGGTTTCGACAGCGCTTGATTCGGCCTGTGGCTACGCCGCTTTCACCCTTATGCCCGCCGATGCCGCAGTGCTGACGATCGAGTTCAAGATCAATCTGCTGGCGCCCGCGCAGGGTGACCGTTTTCGCATGGAAGGTCGCGTCCTCAAGCCAGGGCGGACCATCACCGTGTGCGAGGGGCGCGCGTACGCACTGCGTGACAACCAGGAGAAACTTGTTGCCACCATGGGCTGCACCCTCATGGCGGTGAGCGACCGGCAAGACATCAAGGGCTGATAAGTCCACATCAACCACCCACACAGGAGATTCCGATGAGCATTCCCGCCAATATTCCCGGCCTGAACTTCCAGCTTGGCGACGAAGTCGATGCCCTGCGCGACGCAGTGCGTGATTTTGCGCAGTCCGAAATTGCGCCGCGTGCCGCAGAAATCGACCACAACGACCAGTTCCCGATGGATCTGTGGCGCAAGATGGGCGACCTGGGCGTGCTGGGTATCACCGTTCCCGAGGAATTCGGCGGCGCCAACATGGGCTATCTGGCACACATGGTGGCCATGGAGGAAATCTCGCGCGCCAGCGCCTCGGTGGGGCTGAGCTACGGCGCCCACTCCAACCTGTGTGTCAACCAGATCAACCGCAACGGCAATGCCGAGCAAAAAGCCAAATACCTTCCCAAGCTCATCAGCGGTGAACATGTGGGCGCGCTCGCCATGAGCGAGCCCGGCGCGGGCTCCGACGTCATCAGCATGAAGCTCAAGGCCGAAGAAAAGGGGGGCTACTACCTGCTCAATGGCAGCAAGATGTGGATCACCAACGGACCGGACGCCGACACCCTGGTGGTGTACGCCAAGACCGAGCCTGAACTGGGCGCGCGGGGCGTCACCGCCTTCCTGATCGAGAAGGGCATGAAAGGCTTCTCCATTGCGCAAAAGCTCGACAAGCTCGGCATGCGCGGCAGCCACACGGGCGAACTGGTCTTCCAGGACGTTGAGGTGCCCGCCCAGAATGTGCTGGGCGGCTTGAACATGGGTGCAAAGGTGCTGATGAGCGGTCTGGATTATGAGCGTGCGGTGCTCACCGGTGGCCCGCTGGGCATCATGCAGGCCGTGATGGACAACGTGGTCCCCTACATCCACGACCGCAAGCAGTTCGGCCAGAGCATTGGCGAGTTCCAGCTCATCCAGGGCAAAGTGGCCGATATGTACACGCTGCTGCAAGCCGGCCGCTCTTTTGCCTACACCGTGGCCAAGAACCTCGACATGCTGGGCACCGAGCATGTGCGCCAGGTGCGCAAGGATTGCGCCAGCGTCATCCTGTGGTGCGCCGAGCAAGCGACGAAAATGGCGGGTGACGGTATCCAGATTTTTGGTGGCAACGGGTATATCAATGAATACCCGTTGGGCCGCCTGTGGCGTGACGCCAAGCTGTACGAAATTGGCGCGGGTACCAGCGAAATCCGCCGCATGCTGATTGGGCGCGAGTTGTTCGCTGAAACCTGCTGATCCCGTGCAAGCCGCAGTCCATCCAGGAAAGAAGCCATGACCACCGATTCAATCGATGATCTGTTCATCCACAACCGCGAATGGGCTGCGCAAATGCAGCGTGACAGGCCCGGTTTCTTCACGGGCCTGCTGGCACAACAAAAGCCGAGGTACATGTGGGTGGGCTGCTCGGACAGCCGCGTTCCAGCCAACCAGATCACCGGACTGGAACCGGGCGAGGTGTTTGTGCACCGCAACGTTGCCAATGTGGTGGTGCCGACCGACCTGAACTGCCTCTCCACCATCCAGTACGCCGTGGACCAGTTGCATGTTGAGCATCTGATGGTGGTGGGGCACTATGGCTGTGGCGGTGTGCTGGCAGCGCTGCAGGATATTCGCGTGGGTCTGGCCGACAACTGGATCCGTCACGTCAAGGACGTGCGCGACCGGCACCGCGAGCTGATCGCCGCGATGGAACCCGCCAGCCGCCACGATGTACTGTGCGAGCTCAATGTCATCGAGCAGGTCATCAATGTGGCGCAGACCACCGTGCTGCAAGATGCATGGGCACGGGGGCAAAAAGTGCAACTGCACGGCTGGTGCTACGGGCTCAGCGACGGGATCATCAACAACCTGCACATCACTCTCGATGGCAATCAGGGGATCGACACCCTCTACCGAGCTGCCGTGGATGGGGTGGTCGCCATGCGGCGCTAAAGTCGGAGGCCTTGCGCTTTCACAGAACGACACTCCCATGTTTCCCCAGCGGCTCGATTCGCCCCAGGCCTACGACATTGCCAAGGCGATGATGGACGGTTTTAACCGACATTACCGCCTGTTCCGCACCGAATCAGCGCGTGCCAAGCACCGTTTTGAAACCGCCGACTGGCACGGCCAGCAGCGCGCACAGCGCGAGCGCATCGAGTTCTACGACCTGCGCGTCAAGGAATGTACGATGCGGATGGAGAAAGAATTCAAGGCCGGCAAGCAGACCATGGACGTTTGGCATCAGGTCAAGCTGCACTACATCGGCCTGCTGGTGAATCACCACCAGCCCGAACTGGCCGAGACCTTCTTCAATTCGGTCACCACCAAGATCCTGCACCGTACGCACTTCCATAACAATTTCATTTTTGTGCGTCCTGCGGTCAGCACCGAATACATCGAAAACGAAGAGCCCGCCGCGCGACCCACCTACCGGGCCTACTATCCGTCGCGCGAGACGATGTACGAGACGATGCTGGACATCGTTGAGCACTTTCAGCTGCAGCGCGAGTTTGATGACCTGCCGCGCGATGTGCGCCAGGTGCTCAGCGCCATGCAGGGGCGTCTGGACAGGGTGCGCCTGCGTGCGAACTTTCAGATGCAGGTGCTCTCCAGCCTTTTTTTTCGGAACAAGGGAGCCTATGTGGTCGGCAAGATCATCAACGGCTTCAACGAGGTGCCATTTGCCCTGCCAATCCTGCACAACGAGGCAGGCAAGCTCACCATCGATGCGGCCCTGTTCGGCGAGGACGACCTGCAGATGCTGTTCTCCTTCGCCCGTGCGTACTTCATGGTAGACATGGAGATACCCAGCGCCTATGTGCAGTTCCTGCGCAGCCTGATGCCGCGCAAGCCCCGCGCCGAAATCTACAACGCCCTGGGCCTGGCCAAGCAGGGCAAGACGCTGTTCTACCGCGACTTCCTCTACCACCTCAAGCACTCCACCGACAAATTCCGCATCGCGCCTGGTATCAAGGGCATGGTGATGCTGGTGTTCGATCTGCCGAGTTTTCCCTTCGTGTTCAAGCTGATCAAAGACTACTATCCGCCGCAGAAAGAAACCACGCGCGAGCAGATCAAGCGCAAGTACCAGCTCGTCAAGCACCACGACCGTGTGGGCCGTATGGCCGACACGCTGGAATACAGCGAGGTGGCCTTTCCGCGTGAGCGCTTTGACGACGAACTGATCGCCGAGATCCAGAAATTCGCGCCCAGCCAGCTGGAGATCAGCGACCGAGACGGCGATGGGCACCAGGAGGTGATCATCAAACACCTCTACATCGAGCGGCGCATGATTCCGCTCAACATCTACCTGCAGGAGTCCTTTGACACGGGCCTGCAGGATGCGCGCGCGTACCAGCAGATGGAGCACAGCGTGATCGAATACGGCAACGCCATCAAAGACCTGGTGGCCGCCAACATCTTTCCGGGCGACATGCTCTGGAAGAACTTTGGCGTCACGCGCAATGGCAAGGTCGTGTTCTACGACTATGACGAGATCGAATACATCACCGACTGCCACTTCCGTCGCGTGCCCACGCCGCGCAACGAAGAAGAAGAGATGAGCGGCGAAATCTGGTACACCGTGGGCCCGCATGACGTCTTCCCTGAAACCTTTGGCCCCTTTTTGCTGGGCAACGCTGCCGTTCGTGAGGTGTTCATGAAGCACCACGCCGATCTGCTGGACGTGGAATTCTGGCAGTCACACCAAGAGCGCATTCTTGCCGGTCATGTGTACGACGTGTTTCCGTACGACGTGCACCGTCGTTTTTTGCACGCCCGCACGGGTGTCAACCACTGATTCTTTCATCAGCAACCCTTTCATTCAGGAGATTTACCATGTCCGCATACCAAGACCCCATCGTCATCGTCGGCGCAGCCCGCACCCCCATGGGCGCGTTCCAGGGCGATTTTTCCGACCTCGCCGCGCACGATCTGGGCGGCGCCGCCATCAAGGCCGCCGTCGAGCGCGCGGGCGTGGCGCCTTCCAAGGTCGATGAAGTGCTGTTCGGCAACTGCCTCATGGCGGGCCAGGGCCAGGCGCCCGCACGCCAGGCCGGCTTCAAGGGCGGCCTGCCGCGCAGCACCGGCGCGGTGACGCTGTCCAAGATGTGCGGCGCCGGCATGGAGGCCACCATCCTCGCGCACGACCAGCTCGTCGCGGGCAGCCGTGACGTGATGGTCTCGGGCGGCATGGAGAGCATGACCAACGCCCCCTACCTGCTCAAGAAGGGCCGTGGCGGCTACCGCATGGGCCACGACAAGGTGTTTGACCACATGATGCTCGACGGCCTGGAAGATGCCTACGAGGCCGGCCGCTCCATGGGCACCTTTGGCGAAGACTGCGCCGCCAAGTACCAGTTCACGCGCGAGCAGCAGGACGCCTTCGCGATGGCCAGCGTGCAGCGCGCGCAGGACGCCATCAACTCCGGCGCGTTCAAGGCCGAGATCACCCCCGTCACCTTCAGCACCCGCAAGGGCGAGGTCACGGTGGCCCAGGACGAAGGCCCGCTGAAGATCCGCCTGGACAAGATCCCCACGCTCAAGCCCGCGTTCAAGAAGGACGGCACCATCACCGCCGCCGCCAGCTCCAGCATCAACGACGGCGCCGCCGCTCTGGTGCTGATGCGCCAGTCCACCGCCAAGGAACTGGGCTGCAAGCCCCTGGCCAAGATCGTTGCCCACGCCACCCACGCACAGGAGCCCGAGTGGTTCACCACCGCCCCGGTGGGCGCGACCGAGAAGGCCCTGAAGAAGGCTGGCTGGAAGGTCGAGGACGTGGACCTGTGGGAAATCAACGAAGCTTTCGCCGTGGTGCCCATGGCGCTGATGGCCGACCTGAAGGTGCCGCACGAGAAGGTGAACGTGAATGGCGGCGCTTGTGCCCTGGGCCACCCCATCGGCGCCAGCGGTGCGCGCATTCTGGTCACGCTGCTGTACGCCCTGCAGGCGCGCGGCAAGAAGAAGGGCCTGGCCACGCTGTGCATCGGCGGCGGCGAGGCCACGGCCATGGCGATCGAGCTGGTCTGAGCCCCTGGTTGCTCTTATGTTGATAGCTGGTGGCGCCCGTCCATAGGGCGTCATCGGCCTTTTTGATATTTAACTATGTCCACTGTCCTGGTGATCGGCGCCTCGCGCGGCATCGGCCTGGAGCTGGCGCGCCAGTACGCCGCCGAGGGTTGCCGCGTCATCGCCACCGTGCGCGACGAGGCCGGTCGCGCGCGCGTGCAGGCGCTCGGCGCCCAGGCCCTGACGCTCGACGTGGCCAACCCCGCCAGCGTCAGCGGCCTGGCCTGGCAGCTCGACGGCGAGGAGATCGACGTTGCGCTCTACGTGGCCGGCGTGATGCGCCGCCCCGGCGCGCGCACCCCGCCCACGCAACCCGATTTCGACGCTGTGATGCACGCCAACGTGCTGGGCGCCATGCAGGCCATCCCGCAGGTGGCGCCGCTGGTGGAGGCGGCGGGCGGCGTGTTCGCCTTCCTGTCCTCGTCCATGTCGCAGATCGGCAGCGTGGGCGAGAGCAGCGCCTGGCTCTACCGCACCAGCAAGGCCGCGCTCAACATGGCCGTGGCGGCCGCGCAGCACGATTACCCGCGCGCCACGCTGGTCACCATCGACCCTGGCTGGGTGCGCACCGATATGGGCGGCGAGCGTGCGCCGCTCAGCGTGGAAGACAGCGTGCGCGGCATGCGCCATACCCTCGCCCACCTTACCCCCGCCGACAAGGGCCGGCTCTTGCACCACGACGGCCAGCGCGCCGCCCACTGGTGAACGCCCACTGACAACACATTGACGGAGACCCCATGCTGCTGACCCAAGACCAGGAAATGATCCGCGACGCTGTGCGCGCTTTCGCCCAGGAGCAACTGTGGCCGAATGCGGCGCGCTGGGACAAGGAACACCACTTCCCGCGCGATGCCCACCAGGGCCTGGCCCAGCTTGGCGCCTACGGCATCTGCGTGCCCGAAGACCTGGGCGGCGCGGGGCTGGACTACCTCACGCTCGCCCTCGTGCTTGAAGAGATCGCTGCCGGTGACGGCGGCACCAGCACCGCCATCTCGGTGACCAACTGCCCCGTCAACGCCATCCTCATGCGCTACGGCAACGCGCAGCAAAAGCGCGACTGGCTCGCGCCCCTGGCGCGCGGCGAAATGTTGGGCGCGTTTTGCCTGACCGAGCCGCACGTGGGCTCGGACGCGTCGGCGCTGCGCACCACGGCGGTGAAGCAGGGCGACGAATACGTCATCAACGGCGTCAAGCAGTTCATCACCAGCGGCAAGAACGGCCATGTGGCCATCGTTATCGCCGTTACCGACAAGGGCGCGGGCAAGAAGGGCATGAGCGCCTTCCTCGTGCCCACCAGCAACCCCGGTTACGTGGTGGCCCGCCTGGAAGACAAGCTGGGCCAGCACAGCAGCGACACCGCGCAAATCAACTTTGACAACTGCCGCATCCCGGCCGAAAACCTGATCGGCGCCGAAGGCGAGGGCTACAAGATTGCCCTGGGCGCACTCGAAGGCGGCCGCATCGGCATCGCCGCGCAGAGCGTGGGCATGGCGCGCAGCGCGTTTGATGCGGCGCTGGCGTATTCCAAAGAGCGCGAGAGCTTTGGCACCCCCATCTTTAACCACCAGGCCGTGGGTTTCCGTCTGGCCGATTGCGCCACGCAGATCGAGGCCGCGCGCCAACTCATCTGGCATGCCGCCGCACTGCGCGATGCAGGCCAGCCCTGTTTGAAGGAAGCGGCCATGGCCAAGCTGTTCGCCAGCGAAATGGCTGAGCGCGTCTGCAGCGCCGCCATCCAGACGCTGGGCGGCTACGGCGTGGTCAACGACTTTCCGGTCGAGCGCATCTACCGCGACGTGCGCGTGTGCCAGATCTACGAAGGCACGAGCGACGTGCAGAAGATCATCATCCAGCGCGCCTTGGCGTGATGCACTGGCGTTGTGTGCGCCGCCTGCACTGGTGTCCCCTGACGGCTGGTGTCAAAATGTGTTCATGAGCGCCAAAGACACCGCACCGGCCGTTGCCACCACGGCCACCGAACCCAGCCCGCCCACACCCGCCAGCCGTCGCCGCGCGACGCGTGCCGCACCCGCAGCCGAGCGCCCGCGCAGGGCGCGCAAGGGCGACACGGCCCCCGCGTTGACCCAGGCTGCCGTAGCGCGCCATGTGCAGAGCGAGGCCACACAGGCCGCGCAGGCCAGCCAGCTTGCCGCAGTGCAGGACCTGGTGGACAACGCCGACATTCCGGCGCGCCAGCGTGCTGCGGCCCTGCGTGCCTTGTTGGAGGGCGCCTCGCAGGACGACCGTGCCATGCTGCGTAGGGCCCTGATGTCCGATGCAGCGACAGGCGCAGCGCCCATCGGCAAGGGCGACCCGGACGACGAACTGGCCGCCGACTGGCGCGACGGTGGCTATCCTTACCGGCACCTGATGCGCCGCAGCACCTACGAGGCGCAGAAATACCAGCTCCAGGTGGAGCTGCTCAAGCTGCAGGCCTGGGTCAAGGAGACGGGCCAGCGCGTGGTGATCCTGTTCGAGGGGCGCGACGCAGCGGGCAAGGGCGGCGCCATCAAGCGCTTCATGGAGCACCTGAACCCGCGCGGCGCGCGCGTGGTGGCGCTCGAAAAGCCCAGCGATGTGGAGCGCGGCCAGTGGTATTTCCAGCGTTACATCCAGCACCTGCCCACGGCGGGCGAGATCGCGCTGTTCGATCGCAGCTGGTACAACCGCGCGGGTGTCGAGCGCGTGATGGGCTTTTGCTCCGACGCCGAATACCACGAGTTCATGCGCCAGGCGCCCGAGTTCGAGCGCCACCTGGTGCGCAGTGGCGTGCACCTCATCAAATTCTGGTTCTCGGTGAGCCGCGCCGAGCAGCGCCGCCGCTTCAAGGAGCGCGAGGTGCACCCGCTCAAACAGTGGAAGCTCAGCCCTGTCGATCTGGCCTCGCTCGACAAATGGGAGGACTACACCCGCGCCAAGGAGGCCATGTTCTTTGACACCGACACGGCCGACGCCCCCTGGACCGTGATCAAGAGCGACTGCAAGAAGCGCGCGCGCCTCAATGCCATGCGTTACGTGCTGCACAAGCTGCCCTACGCCAACAAGGCGGCCGACACCATTGGCAAGCTCGACCCGCTCATCGTGGGGCGGGCCCATGTGGTCTACGAGCGCGGCGAGCGGGCGGCCGGGGCGATTCTCTGAGGCATCCACGGGTCCACGCCCCTTGTCTGGTGACCAGGCCGGTTTCCTAGCCACCGTCTCCCCGGTTCCGCTCCATGACCCTGACCACCGACGCCTGTCCCTGTGGCCGCACTGGCCGCCGGGGGGCACTGCAGGCCTACGCTGATTGCTGCGGGCGCTATCTTGACCACTGGGACAGCACCCCAGCCCCCGACGCCGAGAGCCTGATGCGCTCGCGCTACACCGCGTTTGTACTCCGGCGTGCCGACTATCTGCAGGCCACCTGGCACCCCGGCACCCGTCCGGCCCAGCTCGAGCTGGATGCCGGTGCGCGTTGGCTCGGGCTGGAGGTGCGTCAGCACCGCAGCACCGGCCCCGGGCAGGCCGAGGTCGAATTTGTGGCGCGCTACCGCCTGGCTGGGCGTGCGGTGCGCCTGCACGAACGCAGCCGGTTTGTGTGCGAGGCCGGACGCTGGCTGTACGTGGATGGCGACATCCGTTAGGTTTTATGAATGAAATCAGGCTCTAGCCCTTATCCATCAAGCGCATTTAGCTATGAAATTTGATGCCATCTTGTTTGACTGCGATGGGGTGCTGGTCGATAGCGAATCCATCACCAACGGTGTGCTGTGCGCCATGCTGAACGAGGCGGGCTGGTCCTTGTCGCCGCAGGAGTGCATGCATCTCTTTGTCGGCAAGACGGTGCGCAGCGAGGCCGCTCGCATTCAGGCGCATACCGGCCAGCCCCTCACCGACGCCTGGATGGCGGCGTTCTATGCCCGGCGCAATGCCCGGCTGGAGGCCGAATTGCAGCCGATCGAGGGTGCGGTGGAGGCCGTGCGCGTTGTGCATGCCCGCCTGGGTGGGCGCATTGCCTGTGCTTCAGGGGCCGACCGGTTCAAGGTCGAGATGCAGCTCGAGAAGGTGGGGCTGGCGCCGCTTTTTGCGGGCCGTGTCTTCAGCGGGCACGAAATGCCGGCCACCAAGCCCGCGCCCGACGTGTACCTGGCGGCCGCCGCCGCGCTGGGCGTGCCGCCGCAGCGCTGCCTGGTGGTGGAAGACACCGTGACCGGTGTTGCGGCCGGGGTGGCCGCAGGTGCCACGGTGGTGGGTTTCAGCCCCTCGCCGGTGGGGCATGGTGCGCCCGGGGCGCTGCGGGCTGCCGGAGCGGTGCACGTGATGGTGCACATGAGCGAATTGCCCGCGCTGCTGGGCTGATGGGCCCCACCCGCGCGGGTGGAACGCTGGGCCTCAGAAGGATTCCCAGTCGTCGTCTGCGCCGGCGCTGGCCGCCTTGGCGGGTTGGGTGGGCTGGGGGGCGTGCAGTGCGGCCGGCTTGGCCGGCACGGGTTTGGCGGGGGCCGCCTTGAGCGCAGCAGGTTTGCGCGGCGCCGCAGGCATGCGCACCGGGGCAGCCTTGGGTGCGGGGCGGGCAGTGGGCGTGCTGTAAGCGCTGGAGCCGCTCTGGCTGGCATCGAGCTTGAACACCGCCACGGCCTGTACCAGTTCTTGCGCCTGGCCGCTCAGGCTGCCTGCGGCGGCAGCCATCTCTTCAACCAGCGCGGCGTTTTGCTGCGTGGCATGGTCCATCTGCGTCACGGCCTCACCCACCTGGGCCACGCCGCTGGCCTGCTCGGAACTGGCTGCGTTGATTTCGCCCATGAGGTCGGTCACGCGGCGGATGCTCTGCACCACCTCGGTCATGGTCTCGCCCGCCTGGTCGGCCATGGCGCTGCCTTGCTCCACGCGCTCCACGCTGGCGCTGATGAGCTGTTTGATCTCCTTGGCGGCCTCGGCGCTGCGACCGGCCAGGGACCTCACCTCGCTGGCAACCACGGCAAAGCCCCGGCCCTGTTCGCCGGCGCGGGCGGCTTCCACGGCGGCATTCAGCGCCAGGATGTTGGTCTGGAAGGCAATGCCGTCGATCACGCCGATGATGTCGGCAATGCGCTGCGAGCTCTCGTTGATGCCCTTCATGGTCTGCACCACCTGGCCCACCACCTCGCCGCCGCGCACGGCCACGTCCGAAGCGCTGCGTGCCAGCGCATTGGCCTGGCTGGCGCTGTCGGCGTTCTGGCGCACGGTGGCGCCCAGCTGCTCCATGGAGGCGGCGGTTTCTTCCAGCGCGCTGGCCTGGCTTTCGGTGCGGGCCGACAAGTCCTGGTTGCCCTGTGCGATTTCCGAGCTGGCCATGGCCACGCTTTCAGAGCTGCGCCGCACCTGCGCCACCACGCTGGCCAGGCCTTGCTTCATGGCGCTCAGCTGGGCCATCAGGCTGGTTTCGTCGCCTGCCCGCACGGTGATCGGGTAAGTGAAGTCACCGCCAGCCACCGCACGCGCCACGTCGGCGGCGGCGCGGGGCTCGCCGCCGAGTTCGCGCAGCAGGCTGCGTGTGATGAGTGCCCCCAGGGCTGCCGCCAGCAGCAGGGCGACCAGGCCCAGGCCAATCAGGGCGGTGCGCGCGCTCACGGCGGTGGCCTGGGCGTCCGTACCGGCGCCCACGATGGCGTCTTTTTCTGATTCCACCAGCGCGCCAATGGCCGTCTTGTAGTTGGCCAGCACCGGACGCAGCTTGTTGGTGAGGTACTCGCGGCTCAGGTCGGCCTGGTCGCTCTTGATCAGGTCGATCAGCTCCTGCTGGCCTGCCAGGTACAGCGCCCGTTGCGCTTTTACTTTGTCCAGCAGGGCGCGGGATGCGGGCTCGCTCAGTGCCGTGTCGAGGGTGTCGAGCAGCTTGACCGATTCCTGGCGAGCCTGTTCGATGACCTGGAGCTGGCGCTCGCGGTCAGCGGGGTCGTAGGTCAGCATCATGTTGCGCAGCGCAACCGCAATCACGTCGGTCTGCGTGGCGATGTTGGCGGACATCACGATGCGCGGAAAGTGGTGGCTCACCACGGCGTTGAGGTCGGCTCCGATACGGCCCATGGACACCAGGCCCAGCAGCACCGATGCCACCAGCAAGACACAGACGGCGCCAAAACCCGCAGTCAGGCGGGTGCGCACGCGCCAGGAAGAAAGATTGAACAAGGCGTTACTCCAAACAGACACCCGCGAGGGCAGGGGGGATGACCGGCAAGGCCCGGAAGGGGTGGCTTGCATGGGCTCTTTGAAACACGTCGAAGCCTGATCCAGTCGGTGATGTGCAGGAGCGTCGATGTAAGCAAATATTACGATTCAAGGGTTTTCCCTTAATGTCACATGGGTGACATGAGGGCCATATCATGCCACCGTAGGCCCGGTTTGTTGCCAGCTGGCATCAGGCTTCCAGTGTTCCACCCAGGCCTGGACCTGGGCCGCGGGCATGGGCCGTGCAATGCCGTAGCCCTGGGCCAGGTGGCAGCCCAGGGGCAGCAGGCGGGCGCCGTGTTCCACGGTTTCCACGCCTTCGGCGATCACGCTGCGGTGGAAGGCCTGCGCCAGCCCGATCACGCCCTGCACAATGGCCAGGTCGTCCGGGTCCATCAGCATGTCGCGCACAAAGCTCTGGTCGATCTTGATTTCCTCGGCGCCCAGGCGCTTGAGGTAGGTGAGCGAGGAGTAGCCGGTGCCGAAGTCGTCCAGCGCAAAGCGCACACCCAGGGCCTGGCAGCGGCGCATGATGTCGGACACCAGTGCCACGTCTTCCAGTGCGTTGGTCTCCAGAATTTCCAGGCAGAGCCAGCGTGGCGGCACCTGCGCTTGCTGGGCCAGCAGCTCGGCCAGGCGCTGGCTGAAGCCTTCTTTTTGCAGCTGCATGGCGTCGATGTTCACGCTCACGGGCAATTCCAGGCCCTGCGCTTTCCAGTCGGCCATCTGGCGCAGTGCGCTGGCAATCACCCACTCGCCCAGATCGACACCAATGGGGTGGTTCTCCAGCGCCGGCAGGAAGGCCGAGGGTGGCAGCAGACCGCGTTCAGGGTGCTGCCAGCGGATCAGCGCCTCGGCGCCAATGACCGCGCCGGTGCGCATATTGACCTTGGGCTGGTAGTGCAGCACAAATTCGCCGTCCTGCAGCCCCTGGCGGATGCGCGCCACCTCTTCGCGCTGGGTGATCAAGGCCTGGTCGTGTGCCACGTCAAACAGGTGAAAGCGGTTTTTGCCGGCCTGCTTGGCCTGGTACATGGCCTGATCGGCGTGGCGCAGCAGCAGGTCGGGCTCGACACCGTCGTCGGGGTAGAGGGTGACGCCGATGCTGGCCGAAACCTGCAGCAGGTGCTCGTCCAGCCGCACCGGCTCGGCAGCCGCCTGCAGCATGCGCAGGAGGACGGGTTCGCAGTCCTGGGGCTGTTCCAGATCGACGAGCACGGCCACGAATTCGTCGCCCCCGATGCGCGAGAGCGTGTCGCCTTCGCGCAGCGCGGCCCTGAGCCGCTGTGCCTGCGCCACCAGCAGCTGGTCGCCCACGTCGTGGCCGTGGCGGTCGTTGATGGCCTTGAATCCGTCCAGGTCCAGGAACGCCACCGCCAGCGACAGGCCCTTGCGCTGGCAGCGCAGCATGGACTGCTGCAGCCGGTCGGACAGCAGCACGCGGTTGGGCAGGCCGGTCAGGGCGTCGTAGTGCGCCACATGTTCGAGTTTGCGCTCGTGTTCCTTGAGCGCCGTGATGTCGGTGAACAGGGCGACGTAGTGCCGGTGCTCGCCCTTGGCGTCGAGCACCGCGCTGATGGTGATGATTTCGGCAAACAGCTCGCCGTTCTTGCGCTGGTTCCAGAGCTCGCCGCTCCAGTAGCCCCGGCTGCGCAGGCTTTGCCACATGGCTGCATAGAACTCCGGCCCCTGGCGCCCGGAGCGCAGCATGCGCGGGTTGTTGCCCACGGCCTCCTCGCGTGTGTAGCCGGTGATGCGCGTGAAGGTGTCGTTCACGTCGATGATGGTGCCGTGGGTGTCGGTGATGGTGATGCCCTCGCGCGCATGGGTGAACACGCTGGCGGCCAGTTGCAGCTGTTCGCGTTCTTTCATGCGCTCGCTCACGTCGATGAAGGAGCCCATCAGCCGGGTGGCACGGCCATCGGGGCCGCGCTCGGTGACCCGCCCGCGCCATTGGCCCCAGATCCACTGGCCCTGCCGGTGGCGGATGCGCTGGTCTAGCTCGAACTGCGGCACGTCGCCCTTGAGGCAGGCTCGCAGGCGCTCGTCCAGCACGGCCAGGTCTTCGGGCTGGGTGCGCTCGCGCCACTGCCGGATCGGGGTGGCGCGCAGCGCCTCGGGTTCAAAGCCGAAAATCTGCGCCAGCCGGGCGTCGCAGTGCAGCAGACCGGTGCGCAGATCCCAGGTCCACATGCCCATCTGGGCAATCTGCATGGCCAGGTCGACACGCTCCTTGGCCTCCTGCAGCGCCTGGTGCTGGGCCTGCAAGGTGGCTTCGCTCTCGACCTGCTGGTCCAGCAGGCGGTTGAAGTGGCGCACCAGGCGTTGCAGCTCGGCCGGGCCCGACGGCACGCCGCGGGCGTTGCGGTCCCCTGCGCTCAGGCGCTGCACCGTCTGGGCCATCGATTGGATGGGCCGTTCGATGCGCCGTGCCAGCATCAGGGCAAACCACCCCAGCAGAAAGATGATGGCTACCCCGGCCGCAGCGCTGCCCATGGCACGCGCGCGGGCGTGTTCGTAGGCTGCGGCGCTGGGCTGGCCAAAATAGGCCACCCAGCCGGTCTCGGGAATACGCACCCCGGTGTAGAAGCGCATCACCCCGTCCAGGCCGGGCGCCTCGAACTCCCCGGCTTCGCGCGCCATCTTGCGCGCGGCGTCCCAGTCGGGCTGGGTGCCGATGGCGTTTTCGCGGTCCACGTTGCGCCACAGCAGCGTGCCGTCGTCATCAAACACACCAAAAATGCTGTTCTCGGGCAGCTTGTCGGCGTCCAGACCGGGGTCAAAGACGTTCAGGTTGAGCCGGAACCACAAGAAACCGCGCGGTCCGCCGTCGCCATCCTGCACCACCATGCCGAGCTGGGGCAGCCAGGGTGCCGGGTTGCCAGCCATCTGCACCTTGCCCACCTGGTAGCCCGGTTGCTGGCGCATGGCTACAAACCAGGGGGCCCCGGTGACCGAGGCCGGGGCGGGGGTCGCTGGAGCCGCGCACACGACCTGGCCTTCGGGGCTGGTGAGCACAATCTGGTGGAACGACCGGCTCAGGCCCTGCAGCTCTTCCAGCAGGCTGGTGCAGGCGCCGGGGTTCATGGCCTGCACCTGGGGGCGCTGTGAAACCCGCACCAGGGTATTGCGCAGTGTGGCCAGCTTGCGGGCTACATCAGTGGCCACCACGGTGGCCAGGGGGCGATGCACCGCCTGGGCCTGGGCCTGGGCCACGGCCTCGGTTGCGTCACGCCATGCGCCCAGGCCCACCAACCCGGCCAGCGGGATGACCAGTGCCACTACCAGCAACAGCAGATGGGCGCGCAGGGGGGCTTTCATGGCCAAGCTCGGTAGTCGCTGGGGTGGTGGGCGGATGTTCAGGCAGTGTAGGGTGAATCGGAATTTCGTTCATGCAGTGCCTTGCCCTGCAGTACGGTGTGGATATGATTTTGGTAGCCAAATTGGCATCCAGCCTTTATAAATAAAGCGCTGGCAGCTATCAAATCAATAGTTTTCCTGCAGTCTTGCCCTGGCGGCGGAACTCGGCGGGCGAGAGCCCGGTCCACCCCCGGAAGGCCCGGATGAAGCTTTTGTCGTTGGTGAACCCCGCCTCATGCGCCACCTGCTTGATCGGCCGCTCGGTGCGGTGCAGCAGGGCAATGGCGCGTTCGCGCCGCACCTCGTCCTTGAGGCCCTGCAAGGAGGCGCCTTCCTCCTTCAGCTGGCGGTGCAGCGTGCGCGGCGACAGGTGCAGGCGCTGGGCCAGGGCCTCGGCACTGTGGGCGGCGGCCGGGTCGGCCGCCAGCGTATGGCGCACGCGTTGCACCAGCAGCCGGTCGCGCCGGTACTGCAGCACCGTCAGGGGCAGGGCGCGCTGCAGCATCAGGCGCAGGGCGGCTTCGTCGCGCTGCAGGGGCAGCTGCAGGTAGCGGGCATCGAAGCGGATGGCCGCGGGCCCCGTCCCGAACCGGGTGGGCCCCGGAAACAGCACACCATAGGCCTCGTGGTGGGCGGGCCGGGCAAACGGAAATTGCGCCCCCTGCAGCGGAATGCGCGAGTCGATGAACCAGCAGGCCAGGCCGTGCGCGTTGCGCAGCACCGAGACCGGGCAGAACTCGCGGAAAGGCCCGAGGTCGCGGTGCGTGGTGAGCGAAAGCGTGGCGGTGGCACCCTCGCTGTCCAGGTGCAGCGAGATGTCGTCCTGCAGCAGGCCGTGGTGGCGGCACCAGCGCTGCAAAGCCACGCCCAGCGTGGGCGAGCTGATGGAGGCGCGCGCCAGCATGCCGTAGCTGCCCCAGGGCAGGCGGCGGCTGAACCAGCCCAGTGCCTCGTCATCCAGCGCCTGCATGGCCAGGCCCGAAAGCCGCTCGAACTGCCAGGCGGTGACATGCGCGGCAGGGTTTTCCAGTTCCTGTGGCGCAATTTGTGCCTGCTGGAGCAGGTTTTCGGGCGGCAGGCCGGCTTGCCGGCAGGCCTGTGCAATGGCCTGGACAAACGCCATGGGCGTCGCTGCAGGCCCTGCGGGCAGAGGGGGCAGCAGGGTGCCGGGAAGCGGAGCTTGGGGTTGTGGCGTCACGCACGGGAGTGTGCCGCAAAGCTGGCGTGATTTGCAACCACGCTGGCACCCCCGAAACCGCCGGTGCGCGTATTCTTGGGCCAGTTCCCTGTGGCAGCCCGCTGCCGCACCCCATTCCCGCACACCGGAAAGACACAATGCCCGTTCTGCAGACCCAACTCAACGCCCGCTCGGCCGATTTTCTGGCCAATGCCGCTGCCATGCGCACGCTGGTCGAAGACCTGAACGCGCAGATCGCCAAGACGTTCGAGGGCGGCGGCGAAGCGGCCCGCGCCAAGCACACTGCACGCGGCAAGCTGCTGCCGCGCGAGCGCGTGCAGATGCTGCTCGACCCCGGAACGCCCTTTCTGGAGCTGGCGCCGCTGGCCGCGCTGAACATGTACAACAACGACGCCCCCGGCGCGGGCCTGATCGCCGGCATCGGGCGCGTGAGCGGTGTCGATTGCATGATCGTGTGCAACGACGCCACCGTGAAGGGCGGCACCTACTACCCCCTCACCGTCAAGAAGCACCTGCGTGCGCAGGAAGTGGCGCAGCAGAACCACCTGCCGTGTATTTATTTGGTGGACTCGGGCGGCGCGAACCTGCCCAACCAGGACGAGGTGTTTCCCGACCGCGACCACTTCGGCCGCATTTTCTTCAACCAGGCCACCATGAGCGCCATGGGCATCTCGCAGATCGCGGTGGTCATGGGCAGTTGCACGGCAGGCGGCGCCTACGTGCCCGCGATGAGCGACGAATCCATCATCGTCAAGAACCAGGGCACCATCTTCCTGGGTGGCCCACCACTGGTGAAGGCGGCCACCGGCGAGGTGGTGAGCGCCGAGGATCTGGGCGGCGGCGACGTGCACACGCGCCTGTCGGGCGTGGCCGACCACCTGGCGCAGAACGACCTGCACGCCCTCAAGCTGGCGCGCATGGCGATCAAGAATTTGAATAAAAACAAGGCTCCAGCGCCCGCCGATCATGCGCCGGCAGCTCCTCAATTTGCAGCAGAAGAGCTGTACGGCGTGATTCCTGTGGACACGCGCAAACCCTTTGATGTGCGCGAAATCATTGCCCGCATCGTCGATGGCAGCGAGTTCGACGAATTCAAGGCGCGCTACGGCACCACGCTGGTCACGGGCTTTGCGCGCATTGAGGGCATGCAGGTCGGCATCATCGCCAACAACGGTATTTTGTTCAGCGAATCGGCACTCAAGGGCGCGCACTTCATCGAGCTGTGCTGCCAGCGCAAGATTCCGCTGGTATTCCTGCAGAACATCACCGGCTTCATGGTGGGCCGCAAGTACGAAAACGAAGGCATCGCGCGCAACGGCGCCAAGATGGTCACGGCCGTGGCCACGGCCAGTGTGCCCAAGTTCACCATCATCATCGGTGGCAGCTTTGGCGCGGGCAACTACGGCATGTGCGGCCGGGCGTACTCGCCCCGCTTCCTGTGGATGTGGCCGAACGCGCGCATCAGCGTGATGGGCGGCGACCAGGCCGCCGGGGTGCTGGCCACCGTCAAGCGTGACGGCATCGAGGCCAAGGGTGGCCAGTGGAGCATGGAGGAAGAAGAAGCCTTCAAGGCCCCCATCCGCCGCCAGTATGAAGACCAGGGCCACCCCTACTACGCCACCGCCCGCCTGTGGGACGACGGCGTGATCGACCCGGCCGACACGCGCCGCGTGCTGGCGCTGGGCCTGGCAGCCACGCGCAATGCGCCGATCGAAGACACCAAGTTTGGCCTTTTCCGCATGTGAGGCGTACGATGTGTATTTATGGCAATCTTTATACACACCATGCGCACCAACATCGATATTGACGACGAGTTGCTGGCCAAGGCCATGCACGCGGGTCCTTTCACCACCAAAAAGGAAACGGTGGAGGCCGGGCTGCGCCTGCTGGCGCGGCAGGCGGCGTACCGCGAGATCCTCAAGTGGGAAGGCAAGCTGACATGGGAAGGCGATGAGTCCATCGACTGGACCCAGGCCCAGCAGGAGGCGCCCGAGCCGCCGGCGGTGCAGGAGCCGCACCCCGAGTTCCGTGCGACAGGAAAAGAAACAAAGGCGGCAGGCCGTGCTCGTCGTTGATTCCAGCGTCTGGATTGATTTTTTCAACGCCCGCGACTCCGTGGCGCGCCACGAACTGCGCCGCCTGCTGGATGACGGCCACACCCGGCTGGTCGTGCCCGACCTGGTGCTCTACGAAGTGCTGCGCGGCTTTCGCGAAGAACGCGCCCTGCGCCAGGCGCGTCTGCTGCTGCAGACGCTGTGCATCGAGCCCTGTGGCGGCGAAAAACTGGCGCTGGCCGCCACTGAACACTATCGCCAACTGCGCGCGCGGGGCACAACCGTGCGCAGCAGCATCGACGTGATGGTGGCTGCCTTCTGCATCGAAAACGACTACCTGTTGCTGCACAGCGACCGTGATTACGACGCGCTGGCCGCACACCGCGGCCTGCGCGTCTGGGGCCACTGAACCACCATCTTTGTCATCGCACCGCCATGAGTTCCAACCTTTCCATCACCCAGTCCGGCGCCGTAGCGCGCATCACCCTCACCCAGCCCGAGGTGCGCAACGCCTTCAGCGACGAAGTCATTGCCGAGATCACCGCCGCCTTTCTTGACGTGGGTGCGCGTGCGGATGTGCGTGCCGTGGTGCTGGCCGCCGAGGGCCCGGCCTTCTGCGCCGGTGCCAACCTCCACTGGATGCGCCGCATGGCCGACTACACGCGCGATGAAAACATCCAGGATGCGGGCAAGCTGGCCGAGATGCTGCGCGTGATCTACGAATGCCCCCAGCCAACCATCGCCCGCGTGCAGGGAGACGTGTACGCGGGCGGCATGGGCCTGGTGGCCGCCTGTGATATGGCCGTGGCAGTGGACACGGCGGGCTTTTGCCTCAGCGAGGTCAAGCTCGGCCTGATCCCGGCCACCATCAGCCCCTACGTGATCCGCGCCATGGGCGCGCGCGCCGCGCACCGCTACTTCCTCACGGCCGAGCGCTTTGACGCGACCGAGGCCCTGCGCACCGGTTTTGTGCATGCCGTGGTGGCGGCCGACACACTGGACGCCAAGGTCGATGAGCTCGTCAAAGCCCTTGTCAGCGCCAGCCCCAACGCCGTGCGTGCCTGCAAGAAGCTGGTGATGGACGTGGCCGAGCGCGAGATCAATGCGCAGCTCATCGCTGCCACGGTCGAGGGCATTGCCGACATCCGTGCCAGTGCCGAGGGCCGCGAAGGCGTGCAGTCGTTCCTGCAAAAGCGCAAACCCGCGTGGTTGCTGGCCTGAGCACGCACCGATGCACCTGAACCACCATGGACCAACTCTGGCTCGCCTTCGTCCAGTGGCTCCACACCGTGGGGCTGCATGTGGACGCGGGCACGGCGCGCAGCGTGGCCGAGGGTGCGGCGCGTGCCACGGCGCAGCTGGATATGCCGGGCCTGTTGGCGCTGGCGGCGGCGCTGGGCTGGGCCAGTGGTTTCCGGCTCTATGCCGTGGTGTTTCTGGTGGGCGGCATGGGCGCGGCGGGCTGGCTGGCCTTGCCGTCCGGGCTGCAGGTGTTGCAGAACCCTGCGGTGCTGATGGTCAGCGGCTTCATGCTGCTGGTCGAATTTTTTGCCGACAAGGTGCCCTGGCTCGACAGCGCCTGGGACGCCCTGCACACCGTCATCCGGGTGCCCGCCGGGGCCCTGCTGGCGGCTGGCGTGTTCGGTGCCGACAACGCCACCATGGCCGTGGCCGCCGGGCTGCTGGGTGGCTCGCTCTCGGCCACGGCGCTGGCCACCAAGATGACCACGCGCGCGGCGGTCAACACCTCGCCCGAGCCGTTTTCCAACTGGGGGCTGTCCTTCCTGGAAGACGGCCTGGTGGTGGCCGTGGTCTGGCTCGCCACGCAGCACCCGCTGTGGTTCGGTGTGGCGCTGGTGCTCATGCTCATCGTGTCGGCACTGTTGCTGGTGCTGCTGTTTTCGTTCCTGCGTGCGGTGCTCGGCCGCGTGTCCCGTTTCTTTTCTGGTTCTCCTGGAGTGGCCTAAATGTTTAAAAAGATCCTGATCGCCAATCGTGGTGAAAACGGCTGCGCAGCGGCCGTTTCAACAAATTGCTTGGCACGCGCAGCGTGCGCAGGCGATTTCAACGCGGAGAACTGCCATGTTTAAAAAAATCCTGATCGCAAACCGCGGTGAAATCGCCTGCCGAGTGGCCGCCACGGCACGCCGCATGGGCGTCAAGACCGTCGCCGTCTATTCCGACGCCGACGCCAGCGCCAAGCATGTCGCCGTGTGCGACGAGGCCGTGCACATTGGCTCAAGCGCCCCCAAGGACAGCTACCTGCGCTGGGAGCGCATCATCGAGGCCGCCCAAGCCACGGGCGCCCAGGCCATCCACCCCGGCTACGGCTTCCTGAGCGAGAACGAAGAGTTTGCCCAGGCCTGCCAGAACGCGGGCCTGGTGTTCATCGGCCCGCCGCCCTCGGCCATCAAGGACATGGGCCTGAAGGCCGAGTCCAAACAGCTCATGGAAAAGGCTGGCGTGCCCCTGGTGCCCGGCTACCACGGCGCCAACCAGGACGCCGCGCTATTGCAGGCCGAGGCCGACCGCATCGGCTACCCCGTGCTCATCAAGGCCAGCGCGGGTGGCGGTGGCAAGGGCATGCGCGCCGTGGACAAGTCTGAAGACTTCGCCGCCGCGCTCGCATCGTGCAAGCGCGAGGCCATCAACAGCTTCGGCGACGACGCCGTGCTGATCGAAAAATACGTGCAGCGCCCGCGCCACATCGAGATCCAGGTGTTTGGCGACACGCTGGGCAACTATGTGTACCTGTTCGAACGCGACTGCTCCGTGCAGCGCCGCCACCAGAAGGTGCTCGAAGAAGCGCCCGCGCCCGGCCTGAGCCCTGAAATGCGCGCCCAGATGGGCCTGGCCGCCGTGGCGGCCGCGCGCGCCGTGCACTACGTGGGCGCGGGCACGGTCGAATTCATCGTCGAGCAGCGCCCGGACGGCAGCATGAACTTCTTCTTCATGGAGATGAACACGCGCCTGCAGGTCGAGCACCCGGTCACCGAGGCCATCACCGGCCAGGACCTGGTGGAATGGCAGCTGCGCGTGGCCTCGGGCGAGCCGCTGCCGCTGCAGCAGGATGAACTGCGCATCACAGGGCACGCCATCGAGGCGCGCATCTGTGCCGAGAACCCCGACAACAACTTCCTGCCCGCCACGGGTGCGCTCAACGTCTATGGCCTGCCCGACTGCGTGACCTTTGAGCGCGGCGCCGTGCGCGTCGATTCCGGCGTGCGCCAGGGCGATGCCATCAGCCCGTTCTACGACTCGATGGTGGCCAAGCTCATCGTGCACGGCGACACGCGCGAGCAGGCGCTGGCCCGGCTCGATGAAGCGCTGGCGCAGACCCACATCGTCGGCCTGGCCACCAACGTGCAGTTCCTGCGCATGGTGGCGCGCACCGACTCGTTTGCCAAAGCCAACCTCGATACCGCGCTGATCCCGCGCGAAGAGGCCGTGCTGTTCCAGCAGGAGCGCGTGGGCCTGCCGCTGGCGGCCGCCGCCGCCGTGGCGCAAACGCTGCTGCGCGAGCGCGCCAGCGAAGGCGTGGACCCGTTCAGCCGCCGCGATGGCTGGCGTTCGCACGGCCTGGTCGAGCGCCGCTTCGAGTTCGACTTTGGCGGCACGCACGCCAAGGCCAGCCTGGCCTACCTGCATGACGGCGCCCTGCGCCTGACGGTGGGCGAGGGGGCGGATGCCGTGTCCGGCCCGCTGGTGTTCAAGGACACCGCGCGCGGTATCGACCTGCAGTACGCCGGCCAGCGCACCCGCGCCACCGTGTACGCACAGGGCGAAACCGACCATGTCTTCACCCCCCAGGGCGCGACGCAGATCGTGGCCATCGACCTGCTGGCCCATGCGGGCGAAGAGCAGAGCGAAGGCGGACGCCTGACCGCGCCCATGCCGGGCAAGGTGGTGTCGTTCGCCGTCCAAGCGGGCGACAAGGTCAGCAAGGGCCAGGCCCTGGCCGTGATGGAAGCCATGAAAATGGAGCACACCATTGCCGCGCCGCAGGACGGCGTGGTGGCCGAGCTGCTGTACGCCCCTGGCGACCAGGTGGCCGAGGGCGCCGAGTTGCTCAAGCTTTCTGCAGAGTGACATGGAACGGGCGCAAGAGGCGGTACGCTCGGGCGTTATGAAAATCACCTTTTGCTGCACCGACACCAAGGCCGAGCCCTGGCTCCAGGGCCTGCGGGCCGCCTTCCCGCACGCTGATATTTCCGTCTGGCAACCCGGCGCCCCCGTGGCCGATTACGCGGTGGTCTGGGCGCCGCCCCAGCAGTTCATGGACGAGCAGCAGGGCATTCGTGCCCTGTTCAACATCGGCGCGGGCGTTGATGGCTTGCTGCAGCGGCGCCTGCCGCCCGGCGCACTGGTGGTGCGCCTCGACGATGCCGGCATGGCCGTGCAGATGGCCGAATACGTGTGCCACGCCGTCATCCGCCATTTCCGTGAATTCGACCAGTACGAGGCCAGCATGCGCGCGGGCCAGTGGGCCTACCGCAAGCCGCGGCTGCGCCAGGAACTTCCCGTGGGCGTGATGGGCCTGGGCGTGCTCGGCGAGCGCGTGGCCAAGGCGCTGGCGCAGTTCGAGTTTCCGGTGAACGGCTGGAGCCGCTCGCCCAAGGCGATCGAAGGCATCCGTGCCTTCAGCGGGCAGGACGGGTTCAACGACTTCCTGGCCGCCAGCCGCGTGCTGGTGAACCTGTTGCCGCTCACGCCCGATACGCACAACATATTGAGTCGCGACACTCTCGCGCGCCTGCAGCCGGGCGGCTACCTCATCAACGTGGCGCGCGGCGCACACCTGGTCGAGGACGACCTGCTGGCGCTGCTCGACAGCGGCCACCTTGCCGGCGCCACGCTGGATGTGTTCCGCACCGAGCCGCTGCCCGCCGGTCACCCGTTCTGGACCCACCCGCGCATCGTCGCTACCCCGCACACCTCGGCGCGCACGCTGCGCGACGAGAGCATTGCGCAGATCGCAGGCAAGATCGGCGCGCTGCAGCGCGGCGAGGCCATTGCCGGTGTCGTGGACCCCGGGCGCGGCTATTGACAGCACTTTCTCTACAAGGACTTCTCCATGAGCATTCCCTCCCGCGTCCAGATCATCGACGTCGGCCCGCGCGACGGCCTGCAGAACGAAAAATCCCCCGTGCCCGCCGAAGTCAAGTTGGGGCTGGTACACCGCCTGCAGGAGGCCGGTCTGCAGGAGATCGAGGTCACCAGCTTTGTCAGCCCCAAATGGGTGCCGCAGATGGCCGATAACCTGGAGGTCATGGCTGGCCTGGAGCGCAAGCATGGGGTACGCTACTCGGTGCTCACGCCCAATCTGCAGGGCTATACCGCAGCGGTGAAGACGCACCCTGACGAAATCGTGGTGTTCGGCTCGGCCAGCGAGGCTTTCAGCCGCAAGAACATCAACTGCAGCATTGCCGAGAGCATCGAGCGTTTTGCCCCCGTGGTCGAGGCGGCGCTGGCCGCAGGCCTTGCGGTGCGCGGCGCCATGAGCTGCACGGTGGGTTGCCCTTACGAGGGCGAGGTGGCACCGCAGCAGGTGGCCTACCTGGCCGGATTGATGAAAGGCATTGGCGTGCAGCGCGTGGATGTGGCCGACACCATCGGCGTGGGCACGCCACGCACGGTGCAGCGCGCCATCGAGGCGACGCTGCAGCATTACGGCATCGATGAGGTTTCGGGCCATTTCCACGACACCTACGGCCAGGCACTGGCCAATACGCTGGCTGCGCTGGAGCTGGGTGTGTGGAACTTCCAGTCGTCCGTGGCAGGGCTGGGTGGCTGCCCCTATGCCAAGGGCGCCACCGGCAACGTGTCTACCGAGGATCTGGTGTTCATGCTGCACGGCATGGGCATTGAAACCGGCATCGACCTCGACAAGCTCGTCGACGCAGGGGCCTACATCAGTGACTACCTGGGGCGCAAGCCCAACTCGCGCGTGGCCGTGGCCCTGCTGAACAAGCGGGCCTGACGGACTTCGTCAGGCCGCCGTATAAAAGGCGTGGCCCCTGCGGGCCTGCTTGGCCTGGTACATAGCCTGGTCTGCGGCGCGCATCAGCTCGGTCAGCATGCTGCCGTCCTGCGGGCTGCGAGCGATACCGGTGCTGGCCCCCACGCTGAGGGGCTGGCCCTGAAAATCCACGCTCTGGCGCACGGCGGCGTCCAGCCGCAGGGCCAGTGCCGCCAGCGCTACATCGGGCGGGGCGTCTGCCAGCAGAATCACGAACTCATCGCCGCCCAGCCGAGCCACGATGTCGCCGGGGCGCGCATGGGCCAGCAGGCGCTTGGCCACGGCGCACAGCACCGCATCCCCCGCGTCGTGTCCATAGGTGTCGTTGATGGGCTTGAATCGGTCCAGGTCGAGCAGCATCAGCGCATGCGCTGAACCGCCCGTCAGCACCCGCGTGGCGCCCTGGGCCAGGCCGGTGCGATTGGCCAGACCGGTGAGCGGGTCGGTGGCGGCCGCCTGGGCCAGGTGCGCCGCATGCAGTTGCAGTGCGACCTGCGACGTGCGCAGGCCGCTGATGCGTCGGCTCATGGCGACGGCAAACACCACCATTTCGGCGGCCACGCCCAGCTGCAGTCCATTGGCCAGCAAAAAGGGGGAATCGATCAGCTTCCAGTTGACCAGCACCACGCCCAGTACCGAAAGGAACAGCAGTGCCTGGCCACCCAGATACCACCGTGCCGGCTTGAAGCCGCGCCGCAGGATGATCACAGCCGACACCGTGGCCGTCAGGGCGCCCAGGCTGGCGATGATCTCGTTGGCTTTCTGGGCCAGGGCAAACCAGCCCAGCAGGCCCAGCAGCGAAGCCGCGGCGGCCACCAGGGCCAGGGCCTGCAAGGGGCGGTCCACCCTCGGCCGGCGCGGTGTGTCCAGAAAGCTGCGGGCGAACAGCACGCCGAAGATCAGCCAGAGGCCGGGCAGCACCACGTTGCTGCGCTCCTGCCACCAGGGCCAGTCGCCCCACAGGTAGTGGGCTGCGTGGCCGTTGAAGCTGGCCAGCGTGAGCAGCGCGCAAGCACACTGGCCGATGTAGAAGGTATAGGCCGGGTCCCGGAAGATGCCCGCCAGCACCAGGTTGTAGACCAGCAGCGCGATCAGGATGCCGTAGCAGATGCCGTCAAACAGCCGCTTGTGCTGCCGCCACTGCAGGTATTCGGCAGTGTCCCAGGTCGACAGGCCCAGGGTGGGCGCCGTTCCGCCCTGCAGCCGCACATAGACCGTGTAGACACCCGGACCGGGCAGTTGCAGGCGCATCAGGTAGCGCTCGCTGCCCAGGGGCCGGCTGGCGAAGGGCTGCGACAGGCCGGTGTGCACCGGTGCGGCCAGGGCCCGGCCGGTGGCGTCGAACGGGCCGTGAAAGCGGGCGTCCTGGAGTGCGGTGGTCTGCGTGGCCAGCACCCAGTCCCCGGTCTGGGCGCGTTGCTCCAGCTGCACCTTGAACCAGCGCGGCTTTTCGCTCGGGCTGTGCTGCTGCGCAGGCGGCACGGGCGCGAATCGGGCGGTCTGGGCGGGTTGCAGGATCTCGTCCAGCGTCAGCGTGCCGAGGTTGTCCGTGAGCGCCAGCAGCTGGCCGGTTTCGTTCAGCGACAGGCCGCGCGGGTGGTCGTCGAGAACCACGGGGGCGGCCCAACCCAGGGAGAGTTTGCCGAGCAGGAGACACAGGAGCAGGCAGGCGCGAAGCAGCTTCATGGACAATCGGGGGCTCAATGATCACACTGTAACCGTGTGGTCGCGTTCCACCGCGGTGGGCCACCTGAATCCCTTTGATGTGCGGTGATTGCACCGCCACGAATCCTTGTCATGAACGATTTTCCTGAAGGCACCCAGCGCGTGGTTGCCGCACTCCAGGCGGCAGGCCATCCCCACATGCCCCGCATGCTCGACGACGCCGCGCGCACCGCGCAGCAGGCCGCTGATGCGCTGGGCATCCTGGTGGGGCAGGTGGCCAAAAGCATCATCTTCCGGCGCAAAAGTGACGATGCGGCGGTCCTCGTCATCACCTCGGGCGACCGGCGTGTGGACGAAAAGAAGGTCGAGGCCCACGTCGGAAAGATCGGCCGTGCCGATGCCAGCTTTGTGAAGGAGCGCACGGGGTTCTCCATTGGCGGTGTCTCGCCCGTGGCCCATGTGACCCCGCCCGTCACGCTGATCGACCGCGATCTGTGGCGGTTCGATGTGGTGTGGGCGGCCGCCGGGCACCCGCACGGCGTGTTTCCGCTGCACCCTGCCGATCTGCAGCGCCTGACCGGCGCACCCGTGGTGGACGTGGTGCAGGAGGTGGTGGCATGAATGCTACGAAACCAATAGCTGATCGTGCAATCCTGCTAAGCGCCGCAGGCTATTTTGATGAAAAATCTGACGAGGTGATCCCCTCGCCCTGCATCTCGGTCTGCCGCATGTCCGAGGACCGCAGTCATTGCCTGGGGTGCTTGCGCACCATCCCCGAGATCCGCGCCTGGGCGCAGGCCGACAGTGCCGAACGCCTGGCCATCTGGGCGCGGCTGGCGCAGCGCGCAGGAATCCCCTTTCCGCCGTGAATTCCCCCGTCTCTCAAGGAGCTGCCATGAAGCACATCGTCTTTCACCTGGATTTCGTTTCGCCCTACGCCTGGCTGGCCTTCGAGCGCCTGCCCGAGGTGCTCGAAGGCTTGAGCTACATCGTGGAATACCGGCCGGTGCTGCTGGGCGCGCTGTTGCAGCGGCACGCCAACCCCGGGCCGGCGGGCATTCTTCCGAAGCGTGACTGGACCTACCGCCATGTCGTCTGGCTGGGCCATTCGCTGGGCGTGCCACTGGCGATGCCGGCGCGCCACCCTTTCAACCCGCTGCCGCTGCTGCGCCAGTCCCTGGCCTGCAGCCGTGACGGCAGCATCAACCGCTTTGTCGCGGGCACGGTGCTGCGCCATGTCTGGCAGGGCGGGCAGGATGCGCTCGACGCCGAGCGCCTCACGCAGCTCGCCGCCGAGCTGGAGCCGCAGCTGCAGCCCGACGATGCTGACGGCGCGCGCGCCAAGGCACTGCTGCGCAGCAACACCGATGCAGCCGCCGCGCGCGGCGTGTTCGGCGTGCCGGCCTTCGAGGTCGATGGCAAGATCTTCTGGGGCTACGACAGCCTGCCCATGCTGCGCGCCTGCCTGGAAGGCGACGCCTGGTTCGACGGCCCGGGCTGGGACACCGCTGCAAGCGTGGCGCAAGGCCTGCCGGGTTGAATGGTGGCGGTGCTCCGGCTTCTGCCGGCGCACATCCCACATGCCCAATGCCTTCAATTTCGCCGCCTCGCCCTTTGACTGCCTGAGCCCGGACGAGCAGCGCCTGGTGCGCGCCAGCGTGGACATCGCCTACTTCCCCGAGGGCGCCGTGGTGCTGGATGTGGGTACAGTGCCCACGCACTTGTTCATCCTCATCAAGGGCTATGTCACGCAGACCGAGGGCGACGAGGTGCTGGCCACCTACGGCCCGGACGACTGTTTTGACGGCTGCGGCCTGATGACCGGGCGCGTGGGCAGCCGTTTTGTCGCCGCCGAGGAGGTGGTGGCCTACCAGCTCGCGCGTGCGGCGGTGAATGAGCTCATCGCGCGCAACACCACCTTCGGCGCGCTGCTGTTTTCCGACCTGGGCCAGAAGCTCAGCGCGCTGGCGCAGCGTGCCGACCAGCACGAGCGCCAGTCGCTCACGCTGGCGCGCGTGGACCAGGCCTTCCTGCGCCCGGCGCACACGGTGGACGCGGCCACCGACATCGTCTCGGTGGTGCGGCTGTTCCAGGCGCAGCGCACCACCAACGTCCTGGTCACGGGCCTGCCCGGCGGCGAGTTAGGCATCTTTACCAACACCACACTGCAGCGCGCCATCCTCGACGGCCGCCCGCTCGACCAGCTGGCCGTGGGCGAGCTGGCCAGCGGCCCGGTGGTCACCGTGCGGCCGTCGGACCAGCTCGGCGACGTCATGGCGCTGATGCTGCGCCGCCGCGTGCACCGCCTGGTGGTGGTCGAAGACAACGGCCAGGTGCGCGGCATCCTGGAGGCGCTCGACCTGTTCAGCTTCCTGGCCAACCATTCGCACCTGATCACGGTGCAGATCGAGCATGCGCAGGACCTGGAGGCGCTGGCGCAGGCGGCCGCGCAGATCACGCGGCTGATCGCGGCGCTGTACCGTGGCGGCACGCGCATCGGCCTGATGGCCAAGCTGGTGCAGCAGCTCAACGCACGCCTGTTCGAACGCGCCTGGGCCATGGTGGCGCCGGCCGACCTGGTGGACAACAGCTGCCTGTTCGTCATGGGCAGCGAAGGGCGCGGCGAGCAATTGCTCAAGACCGACCAGGACAACGGTCTGGTGCTGCGCGACGGCTACACCGCGCCGCCCGACCTGGACGCCATCTGCCAGCGCTTTTCCGGGGTGCTGGCGCGCTTCGGCTACCCCGAGTGCCCGGGCCGCATCATGGTCAGCAACCCCGACTGGCGGGGCACCGCGAGCGTTTTCGGCCGGCGGGTGCGCCAGTGGCTGCTGCAGCCCGAGGGCGACAGCCTCATGCAGCTGGCCATTTTTCTCGATGCCCACGCGGTGGCGGGCGACGCCGTGCTGCTGGCCGCCGTGCGCGAGGGCGTGGCAGCGCTGGCTGTGGACAACGACGCGGTGCTGGCCCGCTTTGCCGCGGCGGTGGAGAACTTCGGCGGCCCCACCGGCTGGTGGAGCCGCCTGTTCGGTCTGGGCGACGAAGGCCGCGCCATCAGCCTGAAAAAAGCGGGCATCTTCCCCATCGTGCATGGCGTGCGCAGCCTGGCCCTGGCCCGGCGCGTGGCCGCCACGGGCACGGCCGAGCGCATCGCGGCCCTGGTGCAGGAGGGCGTGCTCGATGCAGCGCTGGGCGATGAGCTGGTGCAGAGCCTTCACTTCCTCATGGGCCTGCGGTTGCAGGCGGGTCTGGCCGAACTCGACACCGGCCGCGCGGTCACCGGCGACGTTGATCCCGGGCGGTTGAGCACCCTGGAGCGCGACCTGCTCAAGGATGCGCTGGCCGTGGTCAAGCGCTTCAAGGCGTTCCTGCACCAGCGCCTGCGGCTGGACGCGCTGTGAGCCCGCTCGCACGCCTGCGTTGCACCCGGCGGCTGAGCAGGGGTTGCGGGTTTTGAGCAAAAAATGGCTCTAGCCCTTTATTCATAATCGCTTGTAGCTATTTTATTAGTAGCAATTCGGTGGCCCGGGATGGGCTGAAATAGAAAACCGGGCACAAGGCCCGGTGGAGGTGGCATGGCGCACAGGCCGCCATGCCAGGGGTTGCGCTTCTTCTTGTGCTCAGTGGCCCGATGCGCCGGCAGCGCCGAAACCGGTTTCCGATCGCACCTGCTGCGCCGGGAACGCGGCACGTTCACGGGCGGCGTTGGCGCTCTTGTCGGTGATCGAGAAGAGCCAGATGCCCACGAAGCCGATGGTCATGGAGAATAGCGCCGGCGAGGTGTAGGGGAACAGCGCCGAGCCGGCCGGGTTGCCCAGCGTGGCTTCCCACACCGAGGGCGACACGATGGTCAGGCCCACCGAGGAGATCAGACCCATGAAGCCGCCAATGACAGCGCCGCGCGTGGTGCAGTCCTTCCACAGCACCGACATGAACAGCACCGGGAAGTTGGCCGAGGCGGCGATGGCGAAGGCCAGCGACACCATGAACGCGATGTTCTGCTTCTCGAAGGCGATGCCCAGCACCACGGCAATCAGGCCCAGGGCCAGGGTGGTGATGCGCGAGACCTTCAGCTCCGAGGCGCTGTCGGCCTTGCCCTTCTTGAACACCGTGGCATACAGGTCGTGCGACACGGCCGAGGCGCCCGAGAGCGTCAGCCCCGCCACCACGGCCAGGATGGTGGCGAACGCCACCGCCGAGATGAAGCCGTAGAAGATGTTGCCGCCCACCGACTTGGCCACCAGCACGGCCGCCATGTTGGCCGTGCCCGCGCCGCCGTGGATCACGCCCTTGACCACGTCCGCAAACTCGGGGTTGGTCAGCACCAGGGTGATGGCGCCAAAGCCGATGATGAAGATCAGCACATAAAAGTAGCCGATCCAGGTCGTGGCCCACAGCACCGACTTGCGTGCCTGCTTGGCATCGGGCACGGTGAAGAAGCGCATCAGGATGTGCGGCAGCCCGGCGGTGCCGAACATCAGCGCCATGCCGAACGAGATGGCCGAGATCGGGTCTTTGATGAAGCCCCCCGGGCCCATGATGGACAGGCCCTTTTTGGCGGCATCTTCGGCCGACATGCCGGTGTTGGCGGCGATCTGCGTGCGCACCTCGACGCCCTTGGCAAACAGTGCCTCGGGGCTGAAGCCGTATTGCGCCAGCACCATGACGGCCATGAAGGTCACCCCCGCCAGCAGCATCACGGCCTTGATGATCTGCACCCAGGTGGTGGCGGTCATGCCGCCGAACAGCACGTACACCATCATCAGCGCGCCGACGATGACCACGGCCATCCAGTACTCCAGGCCGAACAGCAGCTTGATGAGCTGGCCTGCGCCGACCATCTGCGCGATCAGGTAGAACGCCACCACCACCAGCGTGCCCGATGCTGCGAAGGCGCGGATGGGGGTCTGCTGAAAGCGGTAGCCTGCCACGTCGGCAAAGGTGAACTTGCCCAGGTTGCGCAGGCGCTCGGCCATCAGGAAGGTGATGATGGGCCAGCCCACCAGGAAGCCGATGGAATAGATCAGGCCGTCGTAGCCGGTGGCCATCACGGCCGCCGAAATGCCCAGGAACGAGGCCGCCGACATGTAGTCGCCCGCAATCGCCAGACCATTCTGGAAGCCGGTGATACCGCCGCCGGCGGTGTAGAAATCGGAGGCCGACTTGGTCTTGGCTGCGGCCCACTTGGTGATCCACAGCGTGCCGGCCACGAAGATGGCGAACATGGTGATGGCCGTCCAGTTGGTGGCCTGCTTGGCCGCCTGACCAACGTCTGCCCCTGCGGCGTGGGCACTGCCCGCTGCCAGCAGTGCGAGGAGCACCAGCATGCCGCTCCCGTGTTTTTCCATGGCGTTCATTGCGATGCGTCTTTCAGGATTTCTTTGGTCAGGGTGTCGAATTCGCCATTGGCACGGCGCACATAGATGCCGGTGATCACGATGGTGAAGATGATCACGCCCATGCCGATCGGAATGCCCAGCGAGGTCACGCCCGCGCCGATGGGCTGTGCCAGAAACTGCTTGTCGAAGGCAATCAGTGCGATGTAGCCGTAGTACGCCAGCAGCATCAGTACGGTCAGGAAGATGCCCAGGCGGTTGCGCTTGGTGCGCAGCTCCAGGTACTTCGGGTGGCTTTGGATTTTGGTGACCACAGGGTCGTTCATGGTGGACTTTCAGGAGCGGAAAAATGCAGCAGCCAGGTAGCCCGTCGGGCGCGCCTGGCTGGGTGCCGGATTCTGGGAGGGGGCTCTGACCGATGGCTTACGAAAGCGTCGTGGGCGGCGGATTCAGGGTCTGTCAGGGCGCCGCTAAACGCCTTGCGCGGCGGCGGCGCCAGGGCCTGCCATGGGCCCTTTTCCCGCATGGAGAAAAAATCTCCACGGGTTTCTACCAAGCCTGTAAGCCGGGCGGAAGTTTGCTGTCAAGTTCTGCAAGGTGCGCGTAAGAGACGCGTTAGCCACGCACCGGATAGTGCGGACTGAAAATATTCTTACTTGCCCGCCGTTCCCCCGTCCGCTGGGCCCGTCAAGGCCGGGAATGGCCGCACAGGTAGCCCGCATGCTCCCAAGGCACCGAAGGTGCGCCCCATCGAGCGCCGGGGCCACAACCGCAGGAGACGTTCCATGGCAAGTACGCATCGGGAGCCCGATCCGATGACACCCGAGGAGACCCGGGTCATCCTTGCGTCATCGCTGGGCACGGTGTTCGAGTGGTACGACTTCTACCTGTACGGTGCCCTGGCCGCCATCATTGCAAGGCAGTTCTTCAGCGCACTAGACCCGGGCTCGGCCTTTCTGTTCGCGCTGCTGGCCTTTGCAGCGGGCTTCATCGTGCGGCCTTTTGGCGCCCTGCTGTTTGGCCGGCTGGGCGACCTGATCGGGCGCAAATACACGTTCCTGATCACCATGGTGGTCATGGGCCTGGCCACCTTCGCCGTGGGCCTGCTGCCCACCTATGCCAGCATCGGCGTGGCCGCGCCGGTGGTGCTGATCGGGCTGCGCCTGCTGCAGGGCCTGGCGCTGGGGGGCGAGTACGGTGGCGCGGCCGTGTATGTGGCCGAGCACGCCCCGCACGGGCGGCGCGGTGCCTACACCGCCTGGATTCAGACCACCGCCACGCTGGGGCTGCTCATGGCGCTGCTGGTGGTCATGGGCACCCGCATCCTGCTGGGTGAAAGCGCATTTGCCGACTGGGGCTGGCGCATCCCCTTCCTGGTGTCCATCGTGCTGCTGGGCATTTCGGTGTGGATTCGGCTGGCCCTGGCGGAAACCCCCGCGTTCCAGCGCATGAAGGCGCGGGGGCGCACCTCGCGGGCGCCGGTGGCCGAGTCGTTCGGGCAGTGGAAGAACCTCAAGGTGGCCATCGTGGCGCTGCTGGGCCTGACGGCGGGGCAGGCCGTGGTGTGGTACACGGGCCAGTTCTATGCGCTGTTCTTTCTTACGCAACAACTCAAGGTCGATTCCACCCTGGCGCAATTGATGCTGGCGGCAGCGCTGCTCATCGGCACGCCATTTTTCATTGTGTTCGGCGCGTTGTCCGACCGGGTGGGACGCAAGCCCATCATCCTGCTGGGCTGCGCTTTGGCGGCGCTGACGTATTACCCGGTGTTCCAGGCCCTGACGGCAGCGGCCAACCCGGCGCTGGCGGCTGCGCAGGCGCACAACCAGGTGGTGGTGGTGGCAAACCCGGCGGGCTGCTCCTTCCAGTTCAACCCTACGGGCACGACCCGCTTCACCAGCCCCTGCGACATCGCCAAGCAGGTGCTGGCGGCCCATTCGGTCAGCTACCGCAACGAGCCTCCGCAGGTCTCCGGCCCTGCCGTGGTACGCATTGGCGACACCGAGATCGCAGTGCCTTCGCTACTGGGCATGGCGGCGGGTGAGGCCCGCAGACAGGACACCGCCTTCCGCCAGGCCGTGTCACAGGCCCTGCGCGAAGGTGGCTACCCCGAGCATGCCGACCCGCAGGCCATTCGCACGCCGATGGTGGTGGGCATCCTGCTGTACCTGATGATCCTGGTGACCATGGTGTACGGCCCCATTGCCGCCGCATTGGCCGAGATGTTCCCCACGCGCATCCGCTACACCTCGATGAGCCTGCCCTACCACATCGGCAACGGCTGGTTTGGCGGGCTGCTGCCGCCCATGGCGTTTGCCATCGTGGCGCAGACGGGCAACATGTACAGCGGCCTGTGGTACCCGATCGCGATTGCCGGGTTCACGGCCATCGTCGGCGCATTGCTGCTGCGCGAGACGCGCGACGTCGATCTCTACGCGCGGGATTAGGGCCAGCGCCGCCATGGCGGCGGGAGGCATTCAGAGCACGGCGAACAGTTTTTCGCGCAGTTCGGGCAGGCGCTTCTTGCCGGTGGCATTGGTTTCCAGCGCCTGGGCCCAGGCCACATACACGTGGCGCAACTCGCCGCTGCTTTTGCAGCCGTGGATGGCCTCGAGCAGCGAGATGCGGTTGTGGTGGCCGAAGATGTTGTTGACCGTGTTGGTCATGAAATTGCGCGCCATCTCCAGCTCTTTGGCGCTGCGCGACTCGGCGGGGGGCAGGCCCGCGAGATCGTGTTCATCGGGGGCGTGCGGCTTTGCCGGGGCGGCCGCCGGGCTGGGGGCTTGCTGTGCCACGCCCACCGCTTCAATGCAGTCGCGGCCGAGCAGTTCGGTGAGCTGGGCGGTGATGTCGCCGCCGGGCACAAAGGTGCTCAGGTCCTGGCCGCTGCGCTTGCCATCCACCAGCACCAGAACGCGCCGCGCCAGAGGGGTCAGCCCCAGCGAGCGGGACTGGATTTCCTGCTGGCCCTGGGCGGTCTTGGCGTAAATGGCGGCGGTCAAGTTGGATGGGGCATCTGCCATGAGGGGTGCGGCCTTTCAGTGGCGGGTGAATCGGCCACAGAGTGTTTCCGGATCGTTCAGATCTGCCATTGGGACTTTCACTAGGCGGTTTTTGATGTACGCAAAATGCCTGATCGGTGTTTTCCCTTGAGTCGTAATGCACGCGTCAGTTTGGGCCTTTTCATCAGTTCGCTGTAAGGAAGCGTGCACACAGTCGCTTACGCAATCCGGTGGCGCTGCCTGCGGAATGCGCGGGGGCAGTGCTTCGGTGCTGTGTTCTGTACTCTTATACGAGGGGAATTCATGAAGGAAGACAAAAGCAGTCACGCCTACTGGAAAGCCACGCTCGGCCTGTTAACCAAGATTCTGATCGTCTGGTTTTTAGTGTCGTTCGGCGCGGGCATCCTGTTTGTCGACGTGCTCAATAACATCAAGTTGGGTGGTTATCCGCTAGGGTTCTGGTTTGCTCACCAGGGCTCCATCTACATCTTCATTGCGCTGATTTTTTATTACGCCAAGAAGATGGGCGATATCGATCGTCAGTTCGACGTGCATGAAGACTGAGGGCTGAAATCATGGAACTTCAAACCACCATCTATATCTTTGTCGGGTTGAGCTTCGCGCTCTATCTCGGCATCGCGGTGTGGGCCCGCGCGGGTTCCACCAGCGAGTTCTACGCGGCCGGCGGCAGCGTGCACCCCATCACCAACGGCATGGCCACGGCCGCCGACTGGATGAGCGCGGCTTCGTTCATCTCCATGGCCGGCCTGATCGCCAACATGGGGTATGGCGGCGGCCTGTTCCTGATGGGCTGGACCGGCGGCTACGTGCTGCTGGCCATGCTGCTGGCTCCGTACCTGCGCAAGTTCGGCAAGTTCACGGTGCCCCAGTTCATTGGTGACCGCTTCTACTCCAAGAGCGCCAGCACCATCGCCGTGATGTGTCTGCTGGTGGCGTCGCTCACCTACATCATTGGTCAGATGACCGGTGTGGGTATCGCGTTCGCACGCTTCCTGGGTGTGTCCAGCGACACCGGCATTTACGTCGGTATGGCCATCGTGTTCGCCTACGCTGTGTTCGGCGGCATGAAGGGCATTACCTACACCCAGGTGGCGCAGTACATCGTGCTGATCCTGGCCTACACCGTGCCTGCCGTGTTCATCTCGCTGCAGCTCGCGGGCAACCCGTTCCCGCAGCTGGGTCTGGGTGGCACGTACACCGGCACCGACATGTCCTTGCTGGCCAAGCTCGACCAGGTCGTTACCGACCTCGGCTTTGGCAAGTACACCACGCAACTGCCGGGCAGCACGCTGAACATGTTCATGTACACGATGTCGCTGATGATCGGTACCGCTGGCTTGCCGCACGTCATCATGCGATTCTTTACCGTGCCTTCGGTCAAGGACGCACGCAGCTCGGCTGGCTGGGCACTGGTGTTCATCGCCATCCTGTACACCACGGCCCCTGCCGTGGGCGCCATGGCCAAGCTGAACCTGCATGCCACCGTCAACACCGCCGTCAAGGCCGGTGGCGACCTGTATGCACCTGAAGCGTCGATCAAGAACGAAGACCGTCCAGACTGGATGAAGCGCTGGGAAAAGACTGGCCTGCTGAAGTTCACCGACAAGAACGGTGACGGCCGCATCCAGTACTACAACGACAAGACCAAGAACGAAGTGGCCAAGGGCAAGGCAGAGGCTGCCGGCTGGAAGGGCAACGAGCTTGACGTGAACGCCGACATCATCGTGCTGGCCAACCCCGAAATCGCGCTGCTGCCCAACTGGGTGATCGCGCTGGTGGCGGCCGGTGGCCTGGCAGCGGCGCTGTCGACGGCTGCGGGTCTGCTGATGGCTATCTCGTCTGCCGTGTCGCATGACCTGATCAAGGGCGTGTTCAACCCCAACATCAGCGAGAAAAACGAGCTGCTGGCGGGCAAGGTGTCGATGGCCGTGGCCATCGTGGTGGCCGGTTACCTGGGCCTGAACCCGCCGGGCTTTGCGGCCGGTACCGTGGCACTGGCCTTCGGTATTGCCGCCAGCTCGCTGTTCCCCGCCATCATGATGGGTATCTTCAGCAAGAAGATGAACAAGGAAGGCGCCATGGCCGGCATGCTGGCAGGCCTGTTCATCACGCTGTTCTATGTGTTCGCACACAAGGGCCTCTTCTTCATCAAGGGCACGGAATACCTGGGTCTGATCGGCGGCGCCAACAGCTTCTTCGGCATCACGCCGGAAGCCTTCGGTGCAGTCGGTGCCATGGTGAACTTCGCGGTCGCCTTCCTGGTGGACAAGGTCACCAAGGAGCCGCCAGAGCACATCCAGGCCATGGTGGAGTCCGTGCGTATCCCGCGTGGTTCTTCCCAGGTGACGGGCGCTCACTGAGGTACTCGCCAGGGGGCAAGCCCCCCGTGCCGTGGCGCTCTGGCGCCGCGGCAGTGACAATGGAGGCCCTGCCGGCTGCGCTGGCAGGGCCTTTTTAGTTGAAATCTCCGGGGCACATGCGCATGGTGCGCGGCCCCTGAAGCTGGGAGCCCTGCATGGTTTTCGATGTCAGCGTCGCATTGACCTGGATTTTGTATCTCGCGCTGTTCCCGATGGCGTTCTTCTGGTTTCGCCGGGCGTGGCGCATCGTGGTCAAGCGTGATTTTTCCGAGGTGGCGCTCAAGCGCGGCGAGTCGCCGCCCGACCCCGAAAAATACGCCCCCTACGCGATGATCATCAACCTCATCGCAGGCGTGGTGGCCGCGGTGGTGATTGTCAGCGTGGCGCTGGGCCAGCTCGACTACAACACCTGGACCGCTGCGGCGGGCAGCACCATCTGGTGCAAGTTTTTTCTCGATTTCGCGCTCTCGCGCCAGGCCCACGGGGCGGCCGCCCGGGCCAAGCCCAAGGCCAAAACCTGACTGCGCCGTCCGGTACGTAAGACCGAGGTAAGTGCCGGGCGCACAATGGGAGGGCAGGGGGGCGTCCAGACTCCCCGCCAGGAGACCGCTGTGCTCAAAGGACTCGGCTCCCAACGCCTGGTTGCGCTGTTTGCCGGCGGCTGGGTGCTGTTCAATTTTCCGCTGCTCGGCCTGTGGGACCGGGACGTCACCGTCTGGGGCATCCCGTTGTTCCCGGCGGCCCTGTTCCTGCTGTGGGGCGGTGTGATCGCCGCACTGGCCTGGCTGATGGAGCGGCCCGAGAACCGGCCCGCCGACCCGGGCGAGGAACGCGCCGGCGAACGCGCGGCAGAGGCTCCCCCGCCACCCGCGCCCCCCCAGGAATAGGCATGCTTTCGCCCGCGCTGGTCATCACCTCGTCGTTCGCCTATCTGCTGCTGCTGTTTGCCGTGGCGTACTGGGCCGACCGCCGCGCGCAGCTCGGGCGTTCGGTCATTGCCAACCCCTGGACCTACGCACTTTCGCTGGCCGTGTATTGCACGGCCTGGACCTATTTCGGCAGCGTGGGCCGCGCCGCCTCGGGCGGGGTGTGGTTTCTGCCCATCTACCTGGGCCCCACGCTGGTCATGGTGCTGGGCTGGATGGTGCTGCGCAAGATGATCCGCATCGCCAAGGTGTACCGCATCACCTCGATCGCCGACTTCATCGCCAGCCGCTACGGCAAGAGCCCGCTGCTGTCGGGGCTGGTGGCGCTGATCGCGGTGGTGGGCATCGTGCCCTACATCGCGCTGCAGCTCAAGGCCGTGTCGGCGGGCTATGCGCTGTTGACGGTGCCCGGCGGCGTGGCCGAACCCGCGCACTGGAGCCGCGACAGCGCCTTTTATGTGGCGCTGGTGCTGGCCGGTTTCGCCATGGTGTTTGGCGCGCGGCACCTCGACACCACCGAGCGGCACGAAGGCATGGTGGCTGCCATCGCGTTCGAGTCGGTGGTCAAGCTGGTGGCCTTTCTGATGGTCGGTTTCTTTGTGGTGTATGGCCTGTTCGATGGCCTGGGCGACCTGTTCTCCCGCGCGCAGGCCGTGCCGGAGCTAAGGCAATTGCTGCGCCTGGAGCAGGGCGGGCAGTTCGCCTGGGCGCAGTGGTTCGGGCTGATGGCGCTGTCCATGTTTTCCGTGGTGTTCCTGCCCCGCCAGTTCCAGGTGATGGTGGTGGAGAACGTGCGCGAGGACCACCTGCGCCGCGCGGTCTGGGTCTTCCCGCTCTACATGCTGCTCATCAATCTGTTCGTGCTGCCTATCGCGTTGGGCGGATTGCTGTATTTTGGGCCGGGCCAGGCCAACGCCGAGAATTTCGTGCTGTCGCTGCCCCTGCAGGCCGGCCAGCATGCACTGGCGCTGTTTGCCTTCGTCGGCGGGCTGTCTGCGGCCACGGGCATGGTCATCGTGGAAACCGTCGCGGTCTCGACCATGGTCAGCAACGAGCTGGTGCTGCCCCTGCTGCTGCGCTGGCGCCACCTGCGCAACAGCGGCGGGCAGGACTTCACGCGCCTTCTGCTGGGCATCCGGCGCGCCGCCATCCTGGGCGTGCTGGTGCTGGGCTATGTGTACTTCCACCTCGCGGGCGAGGCGTATGCGCTGGTCAGCATCGGGCTCATCAGCTTTGCCGCCGTGGCCCAGTTCGCGCCGGTGGTGATGGGCGGCATGTACTGGAAGGGCGGCACCCGCCTGGGTGCGCTGGCCGGGCTGCTGGCGGGTTTTCTGATGTGGGCCTACACCCTCATGCTGCCGTCGATCGCCAAGTCGGGCTGGCTGGACATGGGTTTCATCTCCCACGGGCCCTGGGGCCTGGCCTGGCTGCGGCCCGAACAGCTGCTGGGCCTGCAGGGGTTCGACGGCCTCACCCATTCACTGTTCTGGAGCATGCTGGCCAATGTGGTGGCCTATGTCGGTGTCTCGCTGTGGCGCGCGCCCTCGGGCCGCGAGGCCAGCCAGGCCCTGCTGTTTGTCGACGTGTTCGAGCGCACGGCCGCCTCCAGCCCGGTGTTCTGGCGCGGGCGGGCCAACACGCAAGACCTGCTGCGCCTGTG
>JANJVG010000008.1 GCA_024710165.1 Burkholderiaceae bacterium | reverse complement strand
CACGGCCTTGCCGTACTCGGGCTTGCCGGTGCCGTCCATGATGCCGGGAATGTCGCGGAACTGGCGGCGCACTTCCACCACCACGGCACCGGCGGCACGGCCCACGGCCTCCATGGCCATGGCGCCGAACAGGTAGGGAATCAGGCCGCCGATGAACAGGCCGACGATGACCATGGGGTCGGACAGGTCGAAGGTGATGGCGCGGCCGTAGCTCTCGAGCTTGTGCGTGTAGTCGGCAAACAGGACCAGCGCGGCCAGACCGGCCGAGCCGATGGCGTAGCCCTTGGTCACGGCCTTGGTGGTGTTGCCCACGGCGTCCAGCGGGTCGGTGATGTCGCGCACACTGCTGGGCATTTCGGCCATTTCGGCGATGCCGCCAGCGTTGTCTGTAATGGGCCCGTAGGCGTCCAGTGCGACCACGATGCCGGCCATGCTCAGCATGGAGGTGGCTGCCACGGCGATGCCGTACAGGCCCCCGAGCTGATAGGCCGCCAGGATGGCGATGCAGACAAAAATCACCGGCCAGGCGGTGGAACGCATGGAGACACCCAGGCCCGCGATGATGTTGGTGCCATGGCCTGTGGTGGAGGCCTGGGCGATGTGCTGCACCGGCGAATACTGCGTGCCGGTATAGAACTCGGTGATCCAGACCAGCGCCGCCGTGAGGACGAGGCCCGTGGCGCAGGCCCCAAACAGACGCATCTGCGCGCCCGTGCCGCCCAGCGCGTTGTCGGGAATGATCCAGGCGGTGACGAAGTAAAACGCGATCAGCGAGAGCACGCCCGCAATGGCCAGGCCCTTGTAGAGCGCGGGCATCACGTTCTTCATGCCGGGCGAGGCCTTGACGAAGAAGCAGCCGATGATCGATGCCACGATGGACACCGCGCCCAGCGCCAGCGGGTACAGCACCGCGTTGACCGGTGCGGCCGCCACCAGCAGGGCGCCCAGCACCATGGTTGCAATCAGCGTGACGGCGTAGGTCTCGAACAGGTCGGCCGCCATGCCGGCGCAGTCGCCCACGTTGTCGCCCACGTTGTCGGCAATCACGGCGGGGTTGCGCGGATCGTCTTCAGGGATGCCGGCCTCCACCTTGCCCACCAGGTCGGCGCCCACGTCGGCACCCTTGGTGAAAATGCCGCCGCCCAGACGCGCAAAGATGGAAATCAGCGAGGAGCCGAAGGCAAAGCCGATCAGGGGGTTGAGCAGGCCCGCCAAGGTCTTGTCGGCCACCGGGTTGCTGCCGACGAGGAACCAGTAAAAACCGGTCACGCCCAGCAGGCCCAGGCCCACCACCAGCATGCCGGTGATGGCGCCGCCACGGAAGGCCACGTCCAGCGCCGGGCCAATGCCTTGCGTGGCGGCCTGGGCGGTGCGCACGTTGGCGCGCACCGAGACGTTCATGCCGATGAAGCCGCAGGCGCCCGAGAGCACGGCACCAATGACAAAACCGATGGCAGTCTTGCCGTCCAGGAACATGCCTATCAATACCGCCAGCACCACGCCCACGATGGCAATGGTCTTGTACTGCCGCGCCAGATAGGCGGCGGCCCCCGCCTGGATGGCGGCGGCGATTTCCTGCATGCGGGCGTTGCCCGGGTCTTTTGAAAGAATCCAGCCACGGGCCCAGATGCCGTAGGCCACTGCAATCAGCCCGCAAACCAGGGCCAATATGAGAGGGGAAGTCAGCGCTGTATTTCCAGCCATTCTTTTTCTCCAGGGTGTTGTTTCGCACGGGAGGAGACACAACGCACGGGAGTGTCTCCGCTGCGTTGCTTCCTCGTGCCCAGTGCCTGGAGACGATTGGCCAACTCGGGCAATTTACCCCGAAAAAATGACATGCAAGCGTCGAGAAAGGGGGCGACCGGTAAAATGAGGGTTAATCCCGAGGTCAATCCTTAACCACCATCAACCACGCGAACGACACCATGTCTCTCAACAGCGTCACCCCCGGCAAAAACCTTCCTGAAATTTTCAACGTGGTCATCGAGATCCCGGCTGAATCCGATCCCATCAAGTACGAAGTGGACAAGGAGTCGGGCGCCGTTTTCGTGGATCGTTTCCTGACCACGGCCATGTACTACCCCTGCAACTACGGCTACGTGCCCCGCACCCTGTCGGGTGATGGCGATCCGGTGGATGTGCTGGTGATCACCCCGTACCCGCTGCACCCCGGCGTGGTGGTGCCCTGCCGTGCCCTGGGCATCCTGAAGATGGAAGACGAGGCAGGTATCGATGGCAAGGTGCTGGCTGTGCCCACCACCAAGATTCTGAAGATGTACGAGCCCTGGAAGACCGTGGCGGACGTGAACCCCATGCGCCTGAAGGCCATCAGCCACTTCTTCGAGCACTACAAGGACCTGGAAGAAGGCAAGTGGGTCAAGGTGCTGGGCTGGGAAGGCGTCGACGCCGCGCACAAGGAGATCGTGGATGGTCTTGAGAACTACCAGAAGTCTCTGGGCTGATCAAACCTGCACTGCGGTCGGCGTTTGCTGACCCTGTGGCACGGCATCCATAAGCCTGCGTTAACGCAGGTTTTTTTTGTCTGCTGCAACGGCTTCATCTGCAACGGCTTGGCGTTTGTGGAGGTTTGATTTAAGATGCATGCAAAGTGAATCTTTAATAGTTTGCATGAGCCCGCTGTCTGCGGGTGCGAGGCCATCGCCATGAACCACCCCCCACCCCCGATTTTCCCTGGTGCTGCGGCAGCGCAGCCCGCCGCCGCTTTGCAGGGCTGGCCATTCCTGCGGCTGGGGTTCCGTCCGTTTTACCTGGGTGCGGCCCTGCTGGCCTGCCTGTCTGTGCCGTACTGGATTGCAGTTTTTCTGGGCTATGCGAAGCTCGACTTGGCCGTATCTCCGTTGCTATGGCATGCCCATGAGATGCTGTTCGGTTTTGCGGCAGGGGTCATCGCCGGGTTTTTGCTGACCGCAGTGAAAGCCTGGACCGGGCTGGCCACGCCGCGCGGCGCAGTGCTGGGTGTGCTGGCCGTGCTTTGGCTTGCAGCCCGCGTGGCTGCCGTGGCTGCGCCTTACCCGGTGTATGCGCTGCTGGATGTGGCTTTGCTCCCCGTGGTGGCGATCATCCTGTTGCGGTTGCTGCTCAAGGCGGGTAACCGGCGCAATCTGCCCCTGATTTCCATTTTGTTGCTGCTGTCGATTGCCAACGGGGTGTTCCACCTGGCGGCGATGGGGCTGCTGAACGTGCCTCCGGTGCAGGCGCTGTATGCCGGTCTGGGCCTGATCGTGATGATCGAATGCGTGATGGCCGGCCGCGTCGTGCCCATGTTCACCAAGAACGTGACGCCTGGGCTGGTGATCAACATTCCGCGCAAGTTCGAACTGGCCACGCTGGCCAGCACGGGCGCGGCGCTGGTGCTTTGGGTGTTCGCCCCGGCGGGGTGGGTCACGCTTGCGGCCTGCTTGATCGCCGCCGGCCTGAATGCCATGCGCCTGTGGAAGTGGCACCCGCTGGTCACCTTCCAGCGCCCGATCCTCTGGATTCTGCATGCCTCCTATGCCTGGGTGCCGGTGGGTTTTGCCCTGCTGGCGATGGCGCAGGTGGGCGTGGTGACGGTTTCTGTGGCGGTGCACGCCTTCGCCGTCGGGACCACGGGTGGCCTAATCATCGGCATGGTCACACGCACGGCGCGTGGTCATACAGGGCGGCCACTGCAAGCGGGCCGGGCCGAGGTGCTGGCCTATGCCCTGGTGATGGGCGCCGCCGTGCTGCGCGTGCTGGTGCCCGCAGTGGCGCCGCAGTGGTATGCGCCAGCCCTGGCCCTGGCAGCCACGACCTGGGCCATCGCATTTGCCGTGTACCTGGTTGTCTATACCCCCTGGCTGACCCAGACCCGGCTCGACGGCAAGGACGGTTGAGCCGTGCCCTGCCTCTTTCTCTTTCTTTTTTTCTTCACCACCACCGCCCAGAAAGGCTGATTCCATGCTTCCCACCCAGTCCCCCGTGGTCGACGTGCGCACCCTGGAGCCGCGTGAGCGCCATGTGCAGATTTTTGGCCGTCTGGACGCGCTGCGCGCCGGTGAGGCGCTGCAGATCGTCAACGACCATGACCCGGTGCCCCTTCGCCACCAGATCGAGTCGCGCACGCCTGGCCAGTTTCAGTGGGCCTATCTCCAGTCCGGTCCGGACCAGTGGCGCGTGCTGATCAGCAAGCTCGAAGCCAAGGCGGCGGCTGCATCCGAAGACTCCTGCTGCTCGGGTGGTGCCTGCGGCGGTTGATCACCGGCTTATTCCGCGTTTCGCCTGCGCCCGGCCCGTGGTGCAGGCGTTGTTGTTTGATGGCACAGGTGGTCTCCCGCCCTGCAACGCGATGGTGGACAATGGCTTTCAAGTCCAAGCCCATCCTCTCTGGCCGATGCCCCTCACCACCACGCCCCGTCAACGACAGTGGCTGCTTTCGCTGCTGGTGTTTGCATGCGGCCTTCTGCTGGTGGTGGCATGGGTGCGTCACGCGGAGCAGTTGCAGCGCGAAAAGAGCATGGCGCTGGCCACCGATCTGGCCGCAGACCACGCCCAGTCGTTGCAGCGCGGCATCGAGCGCGCCCTGTCGGCTACCTACGCCATTGCGGCGCTGGTGCGTCAGGGCCATGGCAAGGTGGAGGGGTTTGAAGGCATTGCCACCGAAATGTTGCCCTTTTATCCGGGCATCGCCGCACTGGGCCTCTCGCCTGGCGGCGTGATCTGCTGTGTGGTGCCTTTGGCAGGCAACGAGAAGAGCATCGGCTTCAACCAGCTGAAAGATACTGCGCAAAACAAGGAAGCCCGGCTGGCGCGCGATACCGGGCACCTGACGCTGGCCGGCCCGCTCATGCTGGCCCAGGGCGGCATGGGGGTGGTGGGGCGGTTGCCCATCTTTTTGTCGGACCTCGACGGCGAGCGCCGCTTTTGGGGGTTTACCTACGTCACGCTGCGCTTTCCCGAATCGCTCGATGCGGCCCGCTTTCCCCTGCTGCGTGAGCGGGGGTATGCCTACGAGTTGTGGCGCGTGGTGCCGGACACCGGCGTGCGCCAGCGCATCGAGGCGTGGAACGAGCAGGCGCTGACCCATCCTGTCGAGCGCACACTCCAGTTGCCCAACGGTGTGTGGACCTTGAGTGTGGCCCCCGTCAACGGGTGGGTTGACACCGCAAGTCTGGTGATGGAGGCCATGGTCGGTGTCCTCTTCAGCGGGCTGTTGGCCTATCTGGCCTGGCTGCTGTATGCCATGCGGCTGCGTGACAACCAGCTCGAAGCCCTGGTGGCCGAGCGAACCGCTGAAATTCTGGCCACCCAGCAGCACCTGGAGGCCACGGTCAAGGCCATTCCCGACCTGCTGTTCGAAGTGGGGCTCGATGGGCGCTACTTCAGCACCCATACGCCGCGCGAGGAACTGCTGGCACGGCCCGGCAACGAGCTGCTGGGCCGTACGGTGCAGGAGGTCATGCCGCCGGAGCCGGCCCGCAAGGTGCTCGATGCGTTGCAGGAGGCGAATGAGAAGACCTGGTCCGTCGGGACACAGATCTGCCTTCCGCTGGAGATCGGGCCGCGCTGGTTTGAACTGTCCGTCGCCCGCAAGGCGGTCGCCCCCGGTGAGGCGCCCCGGTTTGTGGTGCTTTCGCGCGACATCACCCAAAACAAGGAAGCCGAGGAGAAAGTGCTCCAGCTGGCGCACTTCGACGTTCTGACCGGCCTGCCCAATCGCAGTCTCCTGGCTGACCGTTGCCAGTACGCCCTGAGTTGCGCACAGCGAAACCACCAGGCGGTTGCGCTGATGTTTCTGGACCTGGACCATTTCAAGAACGTCAATGATTCGCTGGGCCACCGGGTGGGCGACGCCTTGCTGCGTGCACTGGCCCGGCGCCTGAGCACCTTGGTGCGTGAGCAGGACACCGTGTCGCGCCTCAGCGGGGACGAGTTCATCCTGGTGCTGCCCGAGACCGATGCCCTGGGAGCGGCCCATGTGGCCGAAAAGCTGCTGCAGGCGGCAGCGGAGCCGTTCGAGATCGAATCGCACGAGCTGATCGTGACCCCGAGCATCGGCATTGCGATGTACCCCAACGACGGAGCCGATTTCGACACCTTGTCGCGTTGCGCCGATGCGGCCATGTACTCCGCCAAACAGCACGGCCGCAACCATTACCGCTTCTTCACGGCCGAGATGCAGGCACGTTCCGAGCGCAGCCTGATGCTGGAGAACGCACTGCGCCGTGCGCTCGAGCGCAACCAGCTCCAGCTGCACTACCAGCCCCAGGTTTCGTTGGCCACGGGCACCATCATCGGAGCCGAGGCCCTGCTGCGCTGGAACCACCCCGAGCTGGGGGCCGTGTCTCCGGCCGAATTCATCCCGGTGGCCGAGAGCAGCGGCATGATTCTGCCGATCGGCGAATGGGTGCTGCGCACGGCCACGAGGCAGCTCCAGGAGTGGATGCTGGCCGGTCACACCCTGACCATGGCGGTGAACCTGTCGATGGTGCAGTTCCGCCAGTCTGATTTTCCGCAGCTGATCGACAGCATCCTGGCGCAGACTGCGCTGCCCGCGCATTGCCTGGAGCTGGAGCTGACCGAGGGTGTGGCGATGACCGACCCGGTCACGGCCATTGCCATGATGGACAAGCTGCACCAACGCGGCGTGCTGCTGTCCATCGACGATTTCGGCACCGGTTATTCGTCGCTCAGCCACCTCAAGCGGTTCAAGGTCTACAAGCTCAAGATCGACCAGTCCTTCGTGCGCGACATCACGGACGACCCGGACGACCGCGCCATCGTCAGCGCCATCATCTCCATGGCCGACAGCCTGGGCATGCAGACCATCGCCGAGGGGGTGGAGACCGCAGGACAACTGGCCTTTCTGCAGGAGCAGGGTTGCACCGAGGTGCAGGGCTATTACTACAGCCGGCCCGTGCCGGCCGGGCAGTTCCAGCAATTGCTGGAACAAGGGCTGGGCAAGCGCTGAGACCTATGCGTGCGTGCGCAGGGGGCTGCGCGCCTGCAGATGCTCAAGGTATTGCTCCATCCCGGCGGTTTCGCGCTGCAGATAGCGGTCCACCGCATCGGCAAAGGCCGGGTGGGCCAGCCAGTGTGCGCTGTGCGTGGGCACCGGCAACAGGGCTCGGGCCATCTTGTGTTCGCCCTGCGCGCCGCCTTCGAAACGCAGCACGCCGTGCGCAATGCACCACTGCAGCGGCTGGTAGTAACAGGCCTCGAAGTGCAAGCAGTCCACGCGCTCCAGCGCACCCCAGTAGCGGCCGTAGGCTACCATTTCGGAGTGATTTTGGCCTCCAGCGCTTGATGGATAAGCGCTGATAGCTATCAAACTGGAAGCAATGGGTTGGCCCTGGCGTTCCGCAATGAACAGCAGCCAGGCTTCAGGCATGTGCTCCGCCATGCGCTGGAAGAAGTCGCGCGTGAGGTAGGGCGGGTTGCCATGTTCGAGGTAGGTGCGTTCGTAGCAGCGGTAGAAAAAATCCCAGTCACGCGCCTGGATGTCGGTGCCTCGCAGCCAGCGAAACGTGACGCCGGCATCCTGCACGCGGCGGCGCTCCTGGCGGATTTTCTTGCGTTTGTCCTGCGCGAGACGGGACAGAAAATCGTCGAAATCACGGTAGGCTACCGAGCCGCCGCCGGGCGCGCTTCCGAAGGCGGCGAGGGAACCCTCGGGGGGCAGCGAGGACACGCCAGTGCCGAGCGTGGGGGCCCTATTCGTCCAATGGAATTGCACGGTCTGGCGCAGCAACAGCCCGACCTGGGCGCAGGCGTCCAGGTCCTCGTCGGCTGCGAACAGCACATGCAGCGATGAAACGCCCTCGTTCTCGCACCAGGCGTGCAGCACCCGGACCAGCGCCGCCCGCGCCAGCGCATCGCGCGCCATCAGGCGCGTGCCCGGCACGGGGGTGAATGGCACGGCCACCAGGGCCTTTGGGTAGTAGGGCAGGCCGTGCTCGGCATGGGCGTTGGCCCAGGCCCAGTCAAACACATACTCGCCATAGGAATGGCTTTTGAGGTACAGCGGGCAGGCAGCCACCAGATCATCGCCTTGCCAGAGCGTGAGAAAGCGCGGCGTCCAGCCCGTCCGGGGCGTGGCGCTGCCACTGGCTTCCAGTGCGGCCAGGTATTCGTGGCGCATGAAGGGGGTGGGGTGGCGTTGCAGGGCCAGCAGAGCGTTCCAGGCGGCGGCGTCGATGTCCTGCAGAGAATCGGACACGCGGGTGATAATGGCCGCTTGAGTCATGCCTGCCTCTGCAGCCATGCGTAGCCCAGGGCCTGTGTGCGCTGACACGGCGGTTTTTTCAGGGGCCTCAGCGGCCTGTTTCCATTCCATGACGCTTTCCATTTGCACTGCGCAACTCAATTTCGTGGTGGGCGACCTGCCCGGTAACGTGCAGAAAATCGTTGATGCGGCACGCCAGGCCCATGCTGCTGGCGCGCGCCTCCTGCTGACGCCGGAGCTGGCCCTGTGCGGCTACGCGGCCGAAGATCTGTTTCTGCGCCCCGCCTTCCTGTCTGCCTGCGATGATGCCGTCAAAGCAGTGGCCCGCGAGACCGCAGGGCTGAAAGACCTCGCCATCGTGCTGGGTCATCCGCAGCGTACCGAACAGGGCTCGCCCGCGTTCGCCCCGTGTCTGAATGCCGCCAGCGTGCTGCGCAACGGCTGCATCGAAAACACCTACGCCAAGCGCGAGCTGCCCAATTACCAGGTTTTCGACGAGCGCCGCTACTTCGTGCCCGGCCAGGCGCCGTGCGTGTTCGAGGTGCAGGGTGTGCGCGTGGGCCTGCTGATCTGCGAGGACGCCTGGCATGCTGCGCCCGCGCGCGACTGCGCCCAGGCCGGCGCCGAGCTGCTGGCCGTCATCAACGCCTCGCCCTTCCACATAGGCAAGAGCGCCCAACGCGAGCAGACCATGCGGGAGCGCGTGCTGGAGACGGGCCTGCCGCTCGTCTATGCGCACCTGGTCGGTGGGCAGGACGAGGTGGTCTTCGAGGGCCGCTCGTTTGCCCTGGACGCTGCGGGGCAGGTGGTGGGCCGGGCCCCGGGTTTTGAAGAAAAACTGGTTTTTACCCAGGTGGATAAAGCGCATTCAGCTATCAAAATAGTAGCTGATGTGGCCCCTGAACGCAGCATGGAAGCCGACCTGTGGGATACCCTGGTGCTGGGTGTGCGCGACTACGTGCGCAAGAACGGTTTCCCGGGGGTGCTGCTGGGCCTGTCGGGTGGCATCGATTCGGCGCTGGTGCTGGCCATTGCAGTCGATGCGCTGGGTGCCGACAAGGTGCGCACGGTGATGATGCCGTCGCCCTATACGGCCGATATCAGCTGGATCGACGCGCGCGACATGGCCGGGCGGCTGGGTGTGCAGTACGACGAAATCGCCATCGCCCCGCAGTTCGAGGCCTTCAAGGCCGCGCTGGCGCCGCATTTCGCGGGCCGCGCCGAGGATACGACCGAGGAAAACCTGCAGGCCCGCATCCGCGGCACGCTGCTGATGGCGCTGTCGAACAAGTTCGGTGCCGTGGTGCTGACCACCGGCAACAAGAGCGAGCTGGCCACGGGCTACTGCACGCTCTACGGCGACATGGCTGGCGGCTTTGCTCCGATCAAGGACGTGGCCAAGACCCAGGTGTTCGCGCTGGCGCGCTGGCGCAACGCCAATGACCCCTATGGCACTGGCGCCAACCCCATTCCCGAGCGCATCATCACGCGCCCGCCCAGCGCAGAGTTGCGCCCCGACCAGAAAGACCAGGACAGCCTGCCGGTTTACGAGGTGCTGGACGCCATCGTGGAGCGCTATATGGAGAATGACGAACCGATCGAGAGCATCGTCGCCGCCGGCTTTGAGCGCGCCGATGTGGAAAAGGTGACCCGCCTCATCAAAATCAATGAATACAAGCGCCGGCAGGCTCCCGTAGGGATTCGAGTGACCCGCCGCAGCTTCGGCAAGGACTGGCGCTACCCTATCACCAACCAGTTCCGGGCGTGAATGTGAAACAACCCCCTGTGTCGCCTGCGGCGCCTTCCCCCTTCTCTCGAATGGCTGCGGCATTCGGGAAGGGGGCCGCTCCCGGCGCGGCTGGGCAGCCCTTGCGCGGGAGCCCTGGCTGGGGTTGGGCCGGTGTCATGTGCCGTGGGTGCCTCGTCGCGCCCCATCTGTTTTTTGTCTTTGAGGAATCTCCACCATGAAAATGATCACCGCCGTCATCAAGCCCTTCAAGCTCGAAGAAGTTCGCGAGGCCCTGGCCGATTGCGGCGTCACGGGCCTGACGGTCACCGAAGTCAAGGGTTTTGGCCGCCAGAAGGGCCATACCGAACTCTACCGGGGCGCGGAATACGTGGTGGACTTCCTGCCCAAGGTGAAGGTCGAAGTGGTCGTCAAGACCGAAGACCTGGACCGCTGCGTGGATGCCATCGTGGGCGTGGCCCGCACGGGCAAGATCGGCGACGGCAAGATCTTCGTCACGCCGGTCGAGCGCGTGGTGCGCATCCGCACCGGCGACCTGGACGAATCCGCGATCTGACGGGGCCCGCCACCTGCGGCGGGGCCGCAGGACCGTCAGATCACCGTGCGCAGCGCCGCTCCAGGGGCCGCGCTCCGTGCTGCCTGAGCCAGCCGGGCGAGCAGTGGAGCCGCGTCGGTGGACGCATCCACCAGGTCCATCTGCCAGGGGCCCATGAAGCCGCTTTGCACGCTGCCCTGCAGGAATGCCAGCAGGCCGTCGTAGTAACCCGCCACATTGAGCAGGCCGATGGGCTTGTCGTGGTAGCCCAGTTGGCGCCACGTCCAGACCTCGAACAGTTCCTCGAACGTGCCAATGCCGCCCGGCAGCGCCAGGAAGGCGCCGCTGCGCTCGGCCATGAGGGCCTTGCGCTCGTGCATGGTCTGCACGATATGCAGTTCATCACAGTCGCGGTTGGCGAACTCGCGGTCCACCAGCGACTGCGGGATCACGCCCACCACGCGCCCGCCTGCATCCGTCGTGGCCCGGGCCACGATGCCCATCAGGCCTCCGCTACCGCCGCCATAGACCAGCTGGCCGCCGTGCTGGCCGATCCAGGTGCCTACGGTACGCGCCGCGTCGGCAAACAGCGGGTTCTCGCCGGGACGCGAGCCGCAGTAGACACAAAGGGAGAAAGTCGGTTCAGCCATGAAAGCATCTTTGATGAAGGTCCGGGCGCAGGCAGAGGGACCCATTGATCTGCATGGCGGTCAGGGGATGCAAAGCCTGCGGCGCCGGGATCTACCGTGATGGTGGCATCCAGTGCACCAGGCGGGTACCTGCAAGCGCATCGTGCCAGAACTGTTGCTGCGGGTGCAGTCGGCTGGCCAGTGCCCACACTGCAACCCAGCCGATGACGATCACGGTCACCTCGCCAGCGGGCAGAGCAAAGGGGGCGACCCCGAGCAAGGGCGGCAAAAACCATAGCCAGCTCAGAAGGTAGCGCCCGAGTGCACGGGTCTGCGACACAGGCCGCCCTGCGGTGTCCACCACACGGATGTGCCAGGTCTTCATCGCAAGGGTCTGCCCCTTGGCCCAGAACCACACAAAATAGATACCGAAAACGACAAACAGGAAGGCTTGCAGTGCGTTGCGGTTGTCTAGTGCGTTGCGGGTCTGGCTCAGCGTACCGAACAGGTAGCCGGCGATGAATACCACGCCAAACATCAGGATGCCTTCGTAGAGCCAGCAAGCCATCCGCCGGCGAAGGCTGGGAGCCACGGTGGCGGAACGGGCGGGGCTGGAGTCGGAAGCGGTCGAAGGGGCGGCTGGCAAGGGCATGGCGGAAGGATTCAGACCTTCAGTTTAGATAGAGGTTTTCAGGTGGCGCCCCGGCGGGCGCGTCCGGCGTGGACGGGGGGCTGGCAGATTGGGTTGCAGCAGGTGCGACTGGCGCCGGCGCAGGCGGGTGAGAACCTGCATTATCGGCCGGTTCCGGAGCACGGCTGTCAGGTGCCAGGGGGCCGGGGGCCGCAATGCGCGCAGCAACGCCGGAGGATGGTGACACTTTGGGCGGGTTTGCCAAGTGACCGGGTGCGTTGGTGGCCGCGGGAATTTTTGCCAGTTTTTTGGGTGACACCGGTCGCAGTGCAGGTGCAACCCCCTGCGGCTTGGCGGCAGCGCGTGCGGCCAGCTGGCGTTTTTCCTCTTCGCTCAGTGCCTGATAGGCGTCCCACTGCGATCGCTTGTCTTGCGGGGTCAGGCGGCTGGTGATCGCGTAATTCAACCGGGCCTGGTTGCGCTGCTGGGCGCTGAGACTGGCCCATTCGGTCATCCGCCCGTGCAGGCGCTCCTGTTCATCGGGGGGCAGGCCTGCGAAGCCCTGGGCCAGCGCCAGCCAGCGACGTTTTTGCAGGTTGCTGAGCAGCTTCCAGCGGTTGGCCAGCGGGAAGAGCGCCAGTTTCTGCGGTGTGGTCAGGGTTTCCCAGCCCGGACCGTCATGGTTGGTGGCAGCAGATGGTGTGACAAGCGCATGAGCGTGCACTGGCGTGGCGGGCTGATCCGCCGGAATCACGATGGCAGTGCCGGGAACCATGGGCGCCTGCTGGACGACCCAACACGATCCGACAGCCAAGGCCAACAACACGGTGCACCCAAACACCAGCGCGAACCTCGAAGTACGGGGGGCACTGGTGGGAGGGGAGACAGATGCGTGCATTCAGGCTTGGCCCAAGGTCAGCGTGGCTGCGCCGCGCCTGAGTTCAGGAATTGAACAAAACCCGGGTCGGAATAGGCTGCGGGGGGCAGGTCGTCGGCCAGAAGGGCTGCATCTACCTCGGCCACTTCCAGTGTGCCGGCTTCATCCATGTCGAGGTTGATCACCACAAGCCCGGCCAGCAATGCCATGATGGGCAGTGCCGAAAGGATGGTCTGCCACCAGCGGCTGCCCTCCTGGTCCTGGCCGAGCACTGCACTGTGCCCTGCCGAGACCAGCGAAGGCGCGGCACGCAGTTGGGATACGGCCTTCTTGCGGCTGGCCAAAGCCTGCATGCGTGAGGCACGCAGTCGCTCGGAAATGTCGTAGGGCAGATCGCTGGTGCCCGCAGACAAGTGCGCCGTAAGGCGCCGGGCAAAGCGCTCGGCAGCCATTTCGTTGGAGGCAGGTGGTGACGTGTTCATAAATTGATTCCTTTGGCCTTCAGCGCTTTGCTGAGGGACTGGATGGCGCGAAAGCAGTGGGTCTTAACGCTGCCCTGGGTACAGCCCATTGCGGCGGCTGTTTCTGCCACATCCATTTCCTCCCAGTAACGCATCAGAAAGGCCTCGCGTTGACGCGGTGGCAATTCCTGGATTTCCCGTTCGATGTCCCGCAAGGTCTGGCCACGCTGCACCAGGTCTTGCGCGCTCTGGGCCGATTCGCCACCCTCAGGGCCGCTCCAGGCTTCCAGCAGGTCGAAGTCTTCGTCCCCGTTGCCTTCGAAATCGCTCATGTGCGAAAACAGGGCATTGTGCGTCTTTTGCCGCCGGAACCAGTCGAGCGTGCAGTTGGAAAGAATGCGGTGAAAGAGCATGGGCAGCTCGTTCGCCGGCTTGTCGCCGTAGTGCTCGGCCAAGCGCATCATGCTGTCCTGCACGATGTCCAGGGCCGATTCCTCGTTGCGCACATGGTAGAGAGAGCGCTTGAATGCGCGCTTTTCCACGCTTTGCAGGAAATCCGAGAGTTCTTTTTCGGTGGCCAAGAGGAGTTGGGCGGCAAGAAAGGCGGAGCGGGCTTTGCCAAACGCTTTTTGATGAATGCAGATTATGGCATCGGCGTGGTTTTTTCTCACTGGCGACACTTTTTCTTTGCTGCAGTGCGATAATCATGCGTTGCAAACATAAATGGCAAACGGGTCTCGGTCCGGCGCGGCACTCTTCACGCCCATGTCCCTGGCCTCAAGTTTCGAGCGGGTTCCACAAGAGCCCCTGCAAGAAGCACCCAAGGTTTTTCGTCAGAGAAATTCACAAAGGTTCATCATGGAAATCACCAAGGCCGAAATCGCTTCGGCAGCCGCTGCGCACAACACCCCCTCCCAGGAGCTCATGGGCTCTGAAATTCTCGTCAAGGCCCTGCAGGCCGAGGGCGTCCAATACATCTGGGGATATCCCGGTGGAGCGGTGCTCTACATTTACGACGCCCTCTACAAACAGGACACCATCCAGCACGTGCTCGTGCGCCACGAACAGGCCGCCGTGCATGCCGCGGACGGCTACGCCCGTGCCACCGGCGAAGTTGGCGTGGCACTGGTCACCTCGGGACCTGGCGTCACCAATGCCATCACCGGCATCGCAACAGCCTACATGGACAGCATTCCCATGGTCATCGTCACGGGCCAGGTGCCCACGGCGGCCATCGGGCTCGACGCCTTCCAGGAGTGCGACACCGTGGGTATCACGCGCCCCATCGTCAAGCACAACTTCCTGGTGAAGGATGCCCGCGACCTGGCCATGACCATGAAAAAGGCGTTCCACATCGCACGCACCGGTCGCCCTGGCCCCGTGGTGGTGGACATTCCCAAGGATGTGTCTTTCAAGAAGGTGCCATTCGAGGGGTATCCGCAAAGCGTGGAAATGCGTTCCTACAACCCGGTTCGCAAGGGTCACGGTGGCCAGATCCGCAAGGCGCTGCAGCTGCTGCTGACGGCCAAACGCCCCTACATCTACACCGGTGGCGGCGTGCTGCTGGGGAATGCCACCCAGGAGCTGCGTACCCTGGTGGACATGCTGGGCTACCCCGTCACCAATACGCTGATGGGCCTGGGCGCCTATCCTGCGTCCGATCGCAAGTTCTTGGGCATGCTCGGCATGCACGGTACGGTCGAAGCCAACAGCGCCATGCAGAACTGTGATGTCTTGCTGGCAGTAGGTGCGCGTTTTGACGACCGCGTGATCGGCAATCCCAAGCATTTTGCGCAGAACGACCGCAAGATCATCCACATTGACGTGGACCCCTCGAGCATCTCGAAGCGCGTGAAGGTTGACATCCCGATTGTCGGCGACGTCAAGGAGGTTCTGACCGAGCTGATCGCGATGATCCGCGAGACCACCCAGCGCCCAGACGCCGGCGCCCTGGCCGCCTGGTGGGACACCATCGAAGGCTGGCGCGAGCGCAACTGCCTCAAATACGAAATGGGCGGCCCCGACGTCATCAAGCCGCAATACGTGGTCGAGACGCTCTGGAACATGACCAAGGATGCGGACACCTACATCACGTCCGACGTGGGGCAACATCAGATGTGGGCCGCGCAGTACTACCGCTTTGACGAGCCGCGCCGCTGGATCAACTCCGGTGGCCTGGGCACCATGGGCGTGGGCATTCCCTACGCCATGGGCATCAAGCTGGCCAAGCCGGACGCCGAGGTGTTCTGTGTCACCGGTGAAGGCTCGGTGCAGATGAACATCCAGGAACTCTCCACCTGCCTGCAGTACAACACGCCGATCAAGATCTGCGCGCTGAACAACCGGTATCTGGGCATGGTGCGCCAGTGGCAGGAGATCGAATACTCCGGCCGCTACAGCCACAGCTACATGGATGCACTGCCCAACTTCGTGAAACTGGCCGAGGCCTATGGCCACGTGGGCCTGCTCATCGAGCACCCGCGCGACGTGGAGCCCGCACTGCGCGAAGCGCGCAAACTCAAGGACCGCACCGTTTTCCTCGACTTCCGCACCGACCCCACCGAGAACGTGTTCCCGATGGTGCAGGCCGGCAAGGGCCTGACAGAAATGTTGCTGGGGTCTGAGGACCTTTAAGCAAAATTGGCCTCCAGCGCTTATATATAAAGCGCTGGCAGCTATCAATACGATAGCTTTTTATTGACGAATCTATTGCCTGCCAAGCCTGCGCATTACCGTGCACGGGGGAGGGCAGCATAAAACGACAGTTTTCTGCGACCACTTGTGGATCGTGCTGCCGTCGCAAAAAGAGGAATCTGATCCCATGAAACACATCATTGCCGTCCTTCTGGAAAACGAGCCGGGTGCTCTTTCCCGCGTTGTGGGCCTGTTCTCGGCCCGTGGCTACAACATCGAATCGCTCACCGTGGCGCCCACCGAGGATGCATCGCTTTCGCGCATGACCATCCAGACCACGGGCTCTGACGACGTGATCGAGCAGATCACCAAACACCTCAACCGCCTCATCGAGGTCGTCAAGGTGGTCGACCTCACCGAGGGCGCCTACACCGAGCGCGAGCTCATGATGGTGAAGGTGCGTGCCGTGGGCAAGGAGCGCGAGGAGATGAAGCGCATGGCCGACATCTTCCGTGGCCGCATCATCGACGTGACCGAAAAGAGCTACACCATCGAGCTGACTGGCGACCAATCCAAGAACGAAGCCTTCCTGCAGGCCATCGACCGCACGGCCATCCTGGAGACCGTTCGCACGGGCGCCAGCGGTATCGGCCGTGGCGAGCGCATCCTGCGCGTGTAACGGATAGGCCTTCGACCGGCCAGCGTCGTTGGGGAGCCTTGCCGTGCCACCGCACTGCCTGCGGCTCCCCGCCCAGCCATCCGGCCGAATTCCCATCCGATGTAAGACAATCCCTGTTTTCCCGTTTTAACCCCATACGAATTTCAACCGGAGCGACCATGAAAGTTTTCTACGACAAAGACTGTGACCTGAGCCTGATCAAGGGCAAGACCGTGGCCATCATCGGCTACGGCTCGCAAGGCCACGCCCATGCACAAAACCTGAACGACAGCGGCGTCAAGGTCGTGGTCGGCCTGCGCAAGGGCGGTGCCTCGTGGGACAAGGTCGGCAAGGCCGGCCTGACGGTCATGGAAGTCAACGATGCCGTGAAGGCCGCTGACGTGGTCATGATCCTGTTGCCCGACGAGCAGATCGCCGAGGTGTACACCAACAACGTGGCTCCGAACATCAAGCAGGGCGCTTCGCTGGCTTTCGCCCACGGCTTCAACGTGCACTACAACCAGGTCGTGCCCCGCGCCGACCTGGACGTGTGGATGGTGGCTCCCAAGGCTCCCGGTCACACCGTGCGCAACACCTACACCCAGGGCGGCGGCGTGCCCCACCTGGTGGCTGTGCACCAGGACAAGTCCGGCAAGGCCCGTGACCTGGCCCTCTCCTACGCCATGGCCAATGGCGGCGGCAAGGCCGGCATCATCGAGACCAACTTCAAGGAAGAGACCGAGACCGACCTGTTCGGCGAACAGGCCGTGCTGTGCGGTGGCGCTGTCGAGCTGATCAAGATGGGCTACGAGACTCTGGTGGAAGCCGGCTACGCCCCCGAGATGGCCTACTTCGAGTGCCTGCACGAGCTCAAGCTCATCGTGGACCTGATCTACGAAGGCGGCATCGCCAACATGAACTACTCGATCTCGAACAACGCCGAGTTTGGCGAGTACGTGACCGGCCCCGAAGTCATCAACGAGCAGTCGCGCGCCGCCATGCGCAATGCCTTGAAGCGCATCCAGAACGGCGACTACGCCAAGATGTTCATCCAGGAAGGCCGCCTGAACTACCCCTCGATGACGGCCCGCCGCCGCAACACGGCCGACCACAGCATCGAAGTGGTGGGTGCCCAGCTGCGCGCCATGATGCCCTGGATCGCCAAGAACAAGCTGGTCGACCAGACCCGCAACTGAGCCCCCGGGGCCCGGTTTCTGCAAAAGCCACTTCGGTGGCTTTTGCCTTTTCTGGACGCTGTCTCTTCGGAGATGTGGCCCGGCGCGGCTACACTGCCATGCTCTGGCAGGATATGATTGCTATATTTTTAATAGCTACTTGCGCATGATGGACATGCGCTGGAGATCAATTTGATGCATGACGGCGAAGAATCTGCCGCCGACGATGGCGTGGCGGTGCGCAAGCGGCGCAAGGGCATTTACATCCTGCCCAATCTTTTCACGCTGGCGGCTTTGTTCGGTGGTTTCTATGCCATCGTGATGGCCATGAACGGCCGCTTCGACATGGCGGCCATTGGCGTGTTTTGTGCCATGGTGCTCGACAGTCTGGACGGCCGCGTGGCCCGCATGACGAACACGCAGAGTGCATTTGGCGAGCAAATGGATTCGCTGTCCGACATGGTTTCATTCGGTGCGGCGCCTGCGCTCATCGCCTATGTCTGGGCTCTGAACGGCCTGGGTCGCTGGGGCTGGATTGCTGCTTTTGTCTACTGCGCATGTGCGGCGCTGCGGCTGGCGCGCTTCAATGTGAACACGGCTGTGGTGGACAAGCGCTACTTCCAGGGCCTGCCCTCGCCTGCGGCAGCTGCGCTGGTGGCAGGCTTCATCTGGCTCATGACAGAGCTGGGCGTGCAGCGCGGGGTCGATGACTGGCTGACATGGCGGCAGATCACCTGGATCATGTTTGGCTTCACCCTCTATGCGGGACTGACCATGGTGACGAACGTACCGTTCTACAGCTTCAAGGACGTGCAGATGAAAAAGAGCGTGCCGTTCGTGGTCATCGTGCTGATCGCTCTGGGCATTGCAGTCATCAACATCCACCCGCCCATCGTGCTGTTCGGCGTGTTCGTGATGTATGGGTTCAGCGGCTATGTCATCTACGCCTGGCGCAAGTCGCGCGGGCAGCAGACCAGCGTGATCAGCACCTCGACCGACGAGCCGGATGAGCGTGGGCTGCACAAGTGAGTGCGCATCGGCCGCGACCCCCCCGAAATTTGTGCTACATTGCTCCCCATGAAATCGTTTGCACTGGCCCTACTGCTATCCCCCCACGGGCGGAGACAGTAACGCGCGCGCGCACACTTTTTCCACACAGGCCCGTCTGCAACCGCAACGGGCCTTTTGTTTTGGGCGCCAGGATTGCCGTTGCGGGCCACCCCACCACCAGGAACCAGGAGAAACCACATGGCCGACAAATTGATCATTTTCGACACCACCTTGCGCGACGGCGAACAGTCGCCTGGCGCCTCGATGACACGCGACGAGAAACTGCGCATTGCACGCCAGCTGGAGCGTCTGAAGGTGGATGTGATCGAGGCCGGTTTCGCCGCCAGCTCCAACGGCGATTTCGAGGCGGTGCAGCTGATCGCCAACAGCATCAAGGACTCCACCATCTGCTCGCTCTCGCGTGCCAACGACCGCGACATCGCGCGCGCCGCCGAGGCCCTCAAGGGCGCCAACCGCGCGCGCATCCATACCTTCATCGCCACCAGCCCGCTGCACATGGAGAAGAAGCTCCGCATGACGCCCGAGCAAGTGCTGGAGCAGGCCAAGCAATCGGTGCGCTTCGCGCGCAATCTGGTGGGTGACATCGAGTTCAGCCCCGAGGATGGCTATCGCAGCGAGATGGACTTCCTGTGCCGTGTGCTCGAAGCCGTGATTGATGAGGGTGCCACCACCATCAACGTGCCAGACACGGTGGGTTACGCCGTACCCGAACTGTATGGCAACTTCATCAAGCAGCTTCGCGAGCGCATTCCCAACAGCGACAAGGCCATCTGGTCCGTGCATTGCCACAACGACCTGGGTATGGCCGTGGCCAACTCGCTCGCCGGCGTGAAGATCGGCGGGGCGCGCCAGGTGGAGTGCACCATCAATGGACTGGGCGAACGCGCGGGCAACTGCTCGCTCGAAGAAGTGGTCATGGCCGTCAAGACGCGCCGCGACTACTTTGGACTGGACGTGGGCATCGACACCCAGCACATCGTGGCGGCCAGCCGCATGGTGAGCCAGACCACGGGCTTCGTGGTGCAACCCAACAAGGCCGTGGTGGGAGCAAACGCCTTTGCGCACGCCAGCGGCATCCACCAGGACGGCGTGCTCAAGGCGCGCGACACCTACGAGATCATGCGTGCCGAGGATGTGGGCTGGAGCGCCAACAAGATCGTGCTGGGCAAGCTCAGCGGCCGCAACGCCTTCAAGCAGCGCCTGCAGGACCTGGGCGTGAGTCTGGAGAGCGAAGCCGATACCAATGCGGCATTCACCCGTTTCAAGGAACTGGCCGACCGCAAGAGTGAAATTTTTGACGAGGACATCCTGGCCCTGGTCAGCGATGAAAGCGTGCATGGGCAGAGCGACCAGTACCACTTTGTTTCACTGGCACAGCACAGCGAGACGGGTGAACGTCCGCACGCCAGCGTGGTGTTCACGGTGGACGGCAAGGAGGTCAGGGGGGAGTCGGACGGCAATGGCCCTGTCGATGCATCGCTCAAGGCCATCGAATCCCATGTGCAAAGTGGTGCCGAGATGGTGCTGTACTCGGTCAACGCCATCAGCGGTTCGACCGAAAGCCAAGGTGAGGTGACGGTGCGCCTGCAGAACAGTGGACGTGTCGTGAATGGCGTAGGGGCCGATCCCGATATTGTTGTGGCCTCGGCCAAGGCATACCTCAGCGCGCTCAACAAGCTGCAGAGCAAGTCGGATCGCGTGGCTGCACAAGGCTGACGCCATCCGGGCGGGGCGGGCTTTTCACAATCTCGCCCTTTTTATTCAAAATACCGCGCAAGGTCTTGATCTTGCGCGTTTTTTTTTATGGAACTACACTGTGACACAATTGTTGCCGTTTGGAGATGAGCCTTGATTTCACATCGTTCCACGACTGCACTGCGTTCCATGTTCCGGTTGTGTGCTTTTGCGGTGTTGGGCGTAGCACTTGCTGCTCCTGGTGTCCATGCCGCGCAGCGCAAGCCCAGTCCAGAAAAAAAACAGCATGTGGTGGGCAAGCGCCCAGTGGCCAAGTCATCGGTCACGCCCCGTAAAAAGGCTTCCCAGACCACGGCGTCCCGTGTTGCATCCACTTCTGCGCGGGCCGTAGCGCCGCGTCCTTCATTTGGAAAGCTGGCTGGTCTGCATGAACTGACGGACCCGCTGGATTTGCAGTCCAGTGTGGCGCTGGTGGTGGATCAGGAAACGCATGAAGTTCTTCTGAGCAAGAACGACCATGCGGTTTTGCCCATCGCTTCGCTGACCAAACTCATGACCGGGCTGATCATCAGTCAATCGGGTCTGCCCATGGACGAATCCATCACCATCACGGAGGAGGATGTTGACACGGAGAAGGGCAGCAGCTCTCGCCTGAAGGTGGGCTCCACGCTCAGTCGCCGCGAGATGCTGCATCTGGCCCTGATGTCCAGTGAAAACCGGGCGGCTCATGCATTGGGACGGACCTACCCGGGAGGAATTCCGGCGTTTGTGACGCAGATGAATGTCAAGGCGCGTCTTCTGGGCATGACCGATACGCGGTACGTGGAGCCGACCGGACTTTCGAGCCGCAACCAGTCCAGCGCGCGTGACCTGGCGGTCCTTGTCAATGTGAGCCATGGCGACCCGGTATTGCGCGAATTTTCCACGTCTCCGGGGTATGAGGTGTCTCTGGGAAAGAGGACCCTGCAGTACAACAACACCAACTTGCTGGTAAAGAACCCAGCATGGGATATTGGCCTGCAAAAAACCGGGTACATCTCTGAAGCTGGACGCTGTCTGGTCATGCAAACCCAGATATCAGGCCGAAAGCTGATCATGGTGTTTCTTGATTCCGCCGGGAAACTCAGCCGGATTGGCGACGCGGTCCGGGTCCGGAACTGGCTGGAATCCATGACGTCCTCGCATTCCCAGGCGACGGACGAGCTCGTGAGCAAGAGCTGATACGGTCGGTATCGACGCTGCCTCTCCCCGTGAAAGCAAGGAAAGATGCCGGCCGGTCACCGAATGGGCAGTGACAGGGCTCCGCGCAGAGGGCCATCCGACGTGGCCTGATAGCCCAATGCGGCAGATATTTCATGGGCCGTGGACTGCAGTTTGGGAAGCCAGCTTTCGTCCAGACGGTCTGCCGGGGCAGAAATCGAGAGGCCGGCCACCAAGCGTGCCTGATCATCGAACACCCCGGCCGCTATGCAGCGGACGCCCAGTTCAAGCTCCTCGTTGTCGCGTGCGACACCTGATGCACGGGCCTTGGCCAATTCCCGCTCAAGCGCGGGCAGCTGCGTGATGCTATTGCGTGTGTGACCGGCCAGTCCTGTGCGTGTGGCGTAGGCCCGTACCCGCTGTGGATCGTCTGCAGCAAGAAAGAGTTTGCCAGTCGAGGTCAGGTGCAGCGGGGCCCGGCCCCCGATGGCCCGAACCACCTGCATGCCGGAGCGCTCGCTGTAGGCACGTTCAACGTAGATGATCTCGTCGCCCTGGCGCATGCTGAGGTTTACGGGCTGCTGGATCAGCCGGTGCAATTCGCGCATGGGAAGCAGCGCCGCGTCACGCACGCTCAACCGGCCTTTGACAAGATTGCCCAACTCCAGCAAGCGCATCCCCAGCCGGTAGCTGCCGGACTCAGGCCGATCAACAAAACGGCCAATGGTCAGGTCGTTCAGAATGCGATGGGCGGTGGAGGGGTGCAAGCCGGTTCGTTCGCTGATCTCCTTGAGCGAAATGGCTTCTTCACGCGACGCCAGAACGTCGATCAGCGCGAACATGCGCTCGATCACTTGGACGCTGGGTTTGGTGGTCAGATCAGTGTCGTTTTTTTTCATGGGGGCAGGCATGCAATGGAAGCGTCATTTTATCTTGTGAAATGAGCATGCATTTTTTATCAGCCTGCGGGATCGACCTTGTGCCAGCGTTCGTTCATCAGGACTTCATGGGGCAGGTACCGGGCTTTGTAGCTCATCTTGGGGCTCCCGCTGATCCAATAGCCGAGATAGATATAGGGCAGGCCCAGTTCCCGGGCCTGTGCGATCTGCCAGAGAATGTTGTAGGTGCCGTAACAGCTGCGCTCGCCAGGCTCATAGAAAGTGTAGACCGCCGAGAGACCATCATTCAGCACGTCCATGATGGAAACCATGCGCAGTGCGCCCGTCGTTCCATCAGTATCGGGCTCGCGAAACTCCACCAGTCGGGAGTTCACCCGGCTTTGCAACAAAAACTGCGTGTATTGATCAACGCTATCGTGGTCCATTCCACCGCCCGCATGGCGGCCATTCTGGTACCGCAGGTATAGCTGGTAGTGTTCAGGCACAAAACGCGGACGCAGGATCCGGGCGTGCAGATTGGAGTGGCGTGCGTAGGCGCGTCTCTGGCTGCGGTCGGGTTTGAATTCATTGACCACAACCCGCAGCGCGGTGCAGGCAGAGCACCCGTCGCAGTATGGGCGGTATGTGAACATTCCGCTGCGCCGGAAACCTTGGGCTACAAGGTGGGAGTAGGTATCGTTGCGCACCAGATGGCTGGGCGTTGCTACCTGCGAGCGTGCCAAGCGATCTGGCAGATAACTGCAAGGATAGGGTGCCGTGGCGTAAAACTGCAGCGTCTGAAACGGAAGATCGTTAAGTTGCGTCATGCCGGCAACGGAGAGGGAGGCAGAAGCTCATTCCAGTATACGAGATCAAAGACCCAGCGCAGATCGGGCAATGTGGTGGCTTCGCCGAGGTGCTGAAGAAATTTTGTGCGCTGAATCTCGTACGCTCCCAACGAAGCCAGATGGCGGGTATTTTGCTGGCAATCGATGAGCGTCGCGCCTTGGTTCCTGCAAAGGCACACCAAGGCGGCCAGCGCGATTTTGGATGCGTCAGGCCGGTGCGCAAACATCGACTCGCCAAAGACCGCGTGCCCCAGCCCGATGCAATACAGT
>JANJVG010000222.1 GCA_024710165.1 Burkholderiaceae bacterium | reverse complement strand
CCTGTACAACGAGCAGGTGCAGACGGCCGGCATCGAGCCTCTGCTGTCGTTCACGCGGGCCTGGCGCCTGGTGAAGTTTGTCGACGCCGGCATGCTCACGCGCACGCAGTGCACCCAGTGCAAGGGGCAGTTTGTCACCGAGCTGTATGAAAACCGGGGCTACACCTGCGGCCTGTGCAACCCGCCGGCGCGTGCAGGCAAGAGCAAGGCGGCGGGGTCCTTGATGCTGCACTGAGCACGGGTTTCAATCGAAAACAGGCTCCAGCCCTTTCGCAGCAAGCGCATGCAGCTATCAACTAAGTAGCAACTTTCAACGCACGGCAAGCAGGCTGCGCACGTCCTGGTCCAGCGCAACGGCATAGTCGTGCGCCGCCACCACCGCATTGCCCTCGGGAAGCACCATCTTGAGGCTCACGTACACCTGCCGCGCCGACACCGCATAAGTGCCGACCAACACGGCCTGCGCATGGTGCGCCTGGCTCACTTCGCGCAGTTCGCGCGACAGCAGCAGCTCGCCCAGTTCGCTGCGCATGGCCACGCTGTCGCGCAGCTTGAGTTCGACCACACGCATGCCGCGCTGCGCCATACGTCCGGCCATTTGTTCGGACACGATGCGCCCAAAGCGCGAGGATTCGCCCAGCCGGTCCACATTCACCAGCGTGCCCACCAGCACGGGCTGGAGCGGGTCGAGTGCGGCGTCCTGCAGCAGCCGATCGATCGCGCCATGGCTGGCCTGGACCAGGCTGCCGCGCACCACGCTGCCCAGTGTGGGGCCGTAGTTTTCACCGTAGTAGTAGCCCGCGCAGCCCGTCAGGGCCAAGACACCGGCTGCGAGCACAGCAGCCCCTGCGGTGCGCCGTCTCATGGCGCCACCACCTTCCACTGCTTGAGCGGTGTGGGGGGCGGGGGCACCGTTCGCTCAGTCTGGTAGAGCACGGCATCTTCGCGCTCGATGTAGTACAGGTCGGCCGAGCCCGCGAGGTAGCGGTTGTGCGCTGTGAGCGTGGTCGTGACCAGCACCTCCGTGAAGGTGGGCCCACCGGCCGCAAGGCCCTGGGTGTGCATTCGCGCCATGTCCAGTGCCAAGCCTGCGCCCAGGCCGATCGCAGTGGACACGCCCGGCAGCAAACTGCGGTTGGCGTAATGCGTTTCCCAGTCACGCCACACGCCCACCCCCGTACCCAGCACCGTCAAAGGCAAGGGCACGGACAGGTTGCGCGCTCCCCCTGCCTGGTGTTGCACCACTTGCGTCTGGATCTCCAGCTCCACCTCGGTCGGCACGGTGGACAAGACCACCCCCTTGTCGAGCAAGCGCACCCGCAAGAGCTTGAGGAAGCCCTGGTTGAAGCTGGTGTCATCCGTCCCGGTGATGTGGATGGGGTGCTCGGCAGCAGGCCAGGCTGCAATTTTTTCGGTAATCCGCGAGGCCACGTCTTCGGCCAGCACATCCCAATGGTGCACGGCGCGGGCCTTTTTTTGCCCCGTGGCGGGGTAGTTGTCGGCACGCGGCACATCCAGGGTGCTGCAACCGGCCAGCGCGGCCACTGCCAGCAGCGAGCCCAGGGCCGAGACACGAAGGGTGGGTATCAACATGCGGTCGATGATACGGCTGCACGGCGGCTGCAATCGGCACAACAAGGCCGGATTTTCCGGCCAGATACTTCCCTGCGGCGCACAAGGCCTGCGCTACCATCGCGCCACCCTTGACCGATTCACCCAACCCATGAAACCCTTGTTCACCCCCCGCACCAGGCACCACCTGGCTCTGTCTCTGGCCCTCGCCACGGTGCTGGCAGGCTGTGGCGGCGCCACTGACGAGACCACCACACCCCCCCTGCCTTCCGGCGTGGTGCGTGTGGACTTCTCTCAGCCCACGGCCAACAACAACGTGCTCGATGTGGGCAGTTCGACCGATATTTTTGCCAACGTGACCGTGGATGGCACGTCGGCCACCGATGGCACCACCGTCAGTTTCGCCGTCAACCCCGCCACCGCGGCCACACTGGCTCCGGTGGCACCGAGCGCCTCCTCGGGGCTGGCCACCACGACCCTGCGCAGCAACCTGCCGGCGGGCGGTGCATTCGATGTCACCGCCAGCGCAGCCAGCAGGGCCAACACCGACAGCGACACCCTCACCTTCCACGTTCGCCCGGCCCCCGAACCACTGCAACTGCTGGTGCCTGCCTACTCCACGGGAGGCGCGGGCGCCAGCGCCGTTTCGCCCTGGACCACCCTGACCAGCGGCGCGGCAAGCTACCCTGCCGTGAAGATCACCGCCATTGCCAACCCCCACAACGGCATCCTGACCGCGGCCACCGCCGCCGACGGCACACTCGGCACCGACATCGATACCTTCAAGACCGTGCCCGGCACCAGCAACCGGGTGCTGGCCTATGTAGCTACCGCCTCCGGCAGCAGCGCCACACTCTCGCTGACCGATGTCAAGACCTCCATCGACCGCTACCTGGACCTCTATCCCGGGCAACTCGATGGCTTCTTTCTGGACGCGATGGCCACCGGGAGCGACCGCCTGGCGTTTTTCACCGACCTCTACGACCACATCAAGCGCAAGGACCCGGCACTGGTGGTGGTCGGCAACCCCGGCACCTATCCGAACGCCGCGTACGCCGACGTGGCCGACATACTGGTGACCTACGCGGGCAACGCCGCGGCCTACCAGAACATCAACCCCCAGCCCCTCAATAGCTGGGTGTACCGGAAGCCCAACACCGCCCAGGCCATGCTGGTGCATAGTGCCAGCACCTGCATGGAGATGAAAAACATCCTGAAAACCGCCCGGCAGCCCCGCATGAACACCGGTCTGGTGTACATCACCGATCTGGCCCTGGGCGCTTCCTGGACCGGTCCGCTGGCAACTTACTGGACGCAGATGCTGGGCACCATCGATGCCCTCAACGCCGGCCGCAGCGAGCCCCTGTGCTGACGCTGCGCACCTGACCCTGCCCCCCTCCCCCGCACCGTCACGAGGCGGCGGGGTGCCCAGCGACCCCTCCCGAGCAGCACGGCGTTACAGCGCGAGGGGCCCCTGTCGCACAGGGCGATCGATCTTGCTGCAAAGATTGATCTAACTCTAATGCCCCTACTCCAATATCAATATATTTGTAACTTTTCCGTTACGTGACCTTGAGGTAGTGAATGACGAATGTTCTGAGTCGGTTCTCGATGCGTGTGAAGCTGGGTTTGCTGACACTGGTCAGCATGGTGGGCATGCTGGTGGTGGCCTTGTTTCTGGTGTATGGCCAATACAGCCAGAGCCTGCGTGAGCGCCAGACGCAGGTGCGCCACGCGGTGGAGACGGCCAGCGGCGTGCTGGCCTGGGGCCAGCAGCAGGAAGCCAGCGGAAAGATGGATCGCGCACAGGCCCAGGCACTGGCCAAGGCAGCCGTAGCCCAGATGCGCTTCGGGGACAACGAGTATTTCTGGATCGTCGACCAGCAGGGCACCATGCTGATGCATCCGATCAAGCCCGAACTCAATGGCAAGGGTTCCGACACGATTCGCGACCCCAATGGCCTGCTGGTCACCAGGGAAGCGGCGAACGTTGTGCGCAGCAGCGGCAAAGGGTTCTTCAACTACCTCTGGCCCAAGCCCGGCAAGCAGGAGGCCGTGGGCAAGATTTCGTACGTGCAGGGTTTTGAGCCTTGGGGCTGGGCGGTGATATCGGGCCTGTACATCGACGACCTGCGCGACGATTTTCTGGCCAACATCGCCAAAGTGGCCCTGCAGGTGGGTGTGGTTCTGCTCGTGGTGGGCTGGGTGGCGTTTGCCATTTCTGCAGCCATCACGCGCAGCCTGCGCCAATCGGTCGAGGTGGTCAACGCCATGGCCCATGGCGACCTCACGGTGCCGGTTCCTGTGCGTGGCAAGGATGAAATCGCGGTGTTGATGCAGTCCATGGCAACCATGCAGACGCAGATTGCATCGGTGGTGACTGCGGTGCGGCGCGACTCCGAAGGCGTCGCCACCGCGAGTGCCCAGATTGCCTCGGGCAACCAGGACCTGAGCAGCCGCACCGAATCCCAGGCCAGCGCGCTCGAGCAGACGGCCTCGTCCATGGAACAACTCAGCGCCACGGTCAAGCAGAACGCCGAGAGCGCACGCCAAGCCAACCAGCTCGCCGTGAACGCCTCGACCGTGGCCACCCAGGGCGGCGCCGTGGTGTCGCAGGTGGTGCACACCATGAAGGAGATCAACGAGTCCTCGCGCCGGATCTCCGACATCATCCAGGTCATTGACGGCATCGCCTTCCAGACCAACATCCTGGCGCTCAACGCCGCCGTCGAGGCAGCCCGTGCGGGCGAACAGGGCCGGGGTTTTGCCGTGGTGGCCTCCGAGGTGCGCTCGCTGGCGGGCCGGTCGGCCGCCGCCGCGCGTGAAATCAAGGACCTGATCAGCGCCAGCGTGGAACGCGTCGAACAGGGTTCGGCCCTGGTCGACCAGGCCGGCACCACCATGACCGGCGTGGTCGACGCCATCGCGCGCGTGACCAGCATCATGGGCGAAATCAACTCGGCCAGCCACGAGCAGGCCCAGGGTGTGGCCGAGGTGAGCGCAGCCGTCTCGCAGATGGACCAGGTCACGCAGCAAAACGCTGCCCTGGTCGAAGAAATGGCCGCAGCCGCCAACAGCCTCAAGCACCAGGCCGACGACCTGGTGAACCATGTGGCCGTGTTCACGATCGACGATGCACCACAGGCCCTGCCCGCCAAGGCCACGCCTTTGCGGCACAAGCTGGGCACGCCGCTGGCGCCACCAGCAATCGGCGCCTCCTGAATTTTTGATAAAAATGGCCTTTAGCGCTTATGCATAAATCGCTTGAAGCTATTTATTCGATAGCAAATCAGGCGTACATCAACCGGTATTGCGCAACCCCGCCGCAATACCGTTGATGGAGATATGGATACCGGTCTGCACGCGCTCGTCGCCCTGCCCCGCGCGCCAGCGGCGCACCAGTTCCACCTGCAGGTGGTGCAGCGGGTCGATGTACGGAAAGCGGTGCTTGATGGAGCGCGCCAGCGCGCTGTTGTGCGCCAGGCGCTGCTTGTCGCCGGTGATGCGCGTCAGCACCTCGGCCGTGCGGTGCCATTCCTGCTCGATGGCGGAAAACACCTTTTTGCGCAAGCGGGCGTCCTGCACCAGCTCGCTGTAGCGCGAGGCCAGGGCAAGGTCGCTCTTGGCCAGCACCATGTCCATGTTGGACAACAGGGTGCTGAAGAAAGGCCAGTGCCGGTACATGCGGCGCAGCAGCGCCAGTTGGGCCTTGGGGTCGGCTCCGGGCGCCGCCAGGAAAGCCTCGACCGCCGTGCCAAAGCCATACCAACCCGGCAGCGTGAGGCGGCACTGGCCCCAGCTGAAGCCCCAGGGGATGGCGCGCAAGTCCTCGATGCGCTGGCTGGGCTTGCGCGACGCGGGGCGCGAGCCGATGTTGAGCTCGGCAATCTCACGGATGGGCGTGGAGTTGAAGAAATAGTCGGTGAAACCCGGTGTCTCGTACACCAGCGCGCGGTAGGCAGCCATGCTGGCCTGCGAGAGCTGCGCCGCCGCGTCCAGAAAGGCAGGCGTAGCGGGCTTGGTGGGCTGCAAGAGCGTGGCCTCCAGCGTGGCGGCCACCAGGGTTTCGAGGTTGCGCCGCCCGATCTCGGGGTTGGCGTACTTGGAGGCAATCACCTCGCCCTGCTCGGTCAGGCGGATCTGGCCGCGCACCGTGCCCGGCGGCTGCGCCAGGATGGCCTGGTAGCTGGGGCCGCCGCCACGCCCCACGGTGCCGCCGCGGCCGTGGAACATGCGCAGGCGGATGCCGGGCAGCTCGTCAAACAGCGCCACCAGCGCAATCTCGGCCCGGTACAGCTCCCAGTTGCTGGTAAAGATGCCGCCGTCCTTGTTGCTGTCGGAGTAGCCCAGCATGATGTCCTGCTCGCTGCCGCTGGCCTGCACCATGGCGGCAATGCCCGGCAGGGCATAGAACTCGCGCATGATGGGCGCGGCATTGCGCAGGTCTTCGATGGTCTCGAACAGCGGCACCACAATGAGGTCGGCCGTGGCCTGTGCATCCAATGTTCCGCGCACCAGGCCCACCTCCTTCTGCAGCAGCAGCACTTCCAGCAGGTCGCTCACTGTCTCGGTGTGGCTGATGATGTAGTGACGGATCGCGTCGCGACCGTAGCGCTGGCGCATGCGCAGCGCGGCCTCGAAGATCGCCAGCTCGCTGCGCGTGTGCTCTGAATACAGGGTACCCATCACGCGCAGCGGCCGTGCGTCCTGCAGCAGGCGCAGCAGCACGGCGCGGCGCGCGTCTTCTGGCAAGGCGGCGTATTCGGGCTCGATGCGCGCCACGGCCAGCAGCTCGGCCACCACGCGCTCGTGCTGGTCGGAGCTTTGGCGAAGGTCCACCGTGGCCAGGTGAAAACCGAACACCTGCACCGCCCGGATCAGCGGGTGCAGGCGCTGCACGGCCAGGGCCTCGCCGTGGTGCGCGGTCAGTGAGGCCTCGATGGTGCGCAGCTCGGCCAGAAAGCTCTCGGCGCTGGCATAGGGGTTTTGCGGCGCCACGGCATGGCGTGCGGCCACGCCACCGCTGAGCTCCTGCAAGCTGGCCGCCAGCCGCGCATAAATGCCGGTGAGCGCACGGCGGTAGGGTTCGTCCTGGCGGTGTTCGTTGGTGTCGGGCGAGCTGCTGGCGAGCGCCTGCATCTCGGGCGTCACATCGACCAGTCGCGCCGAAAGCGACAGCTCCCCGCCCAGCAGGTGCACTTCGGTCAGGTAGTGGCGCAGCGCGACCTCGCTCTGGCGGCGCAGGGCCTGGACCAGGGTGTCGGCGCTGACATTGGGGTTGCCATCGCGGTCGCCGCCAATCCACTGGCCCATGCGCAGGAAGCTGTGCACGCGCTCCTGGCCCAGTTCGCGCTCCAGGTCGGCATAGATGCGCGGGATCTCGCGCAGAAACGTGGCCTCGTAGTACGACAGCGCGTTTTCAATTTCATCGGCCACGGTGAGCTTGCTGTAGCGCAGCAGCCGTGTTTGCCAGAGCTGCGCCACCCGTGCGCGCAGTTGCGCCTCGTTGGCAGCCAGCTCGCGCGGGGTGAGCGCGTCGCGCGCGGCGTTGTAGAGCTGGGCGCGCTCGGCAATGTCGTCGCGCGCCGCGAGCAACTGCGCAATGTCGCGCTCGGCGTCGAGAATGCTCTTGCGCTGCACTTCGGTGGGGTGCGCCGTGAGCACGGGCGCAACGTAGCTGTGCGCCAGCGTCTTCGCAATGGTGCCCGGTGCAATGCCCGCCCAGCGCAGGCGCGAGAGCGCCACGTCGATGCTGCCCTCCTGCGTGTCGCCTGCGCGCTCGTGCACGGTGCGGCGGCGAATGTGGTGCCGGTCTTCCGCCAGGTTGGCCAAGTGTGAAAAATAGGTGAAGGCGCGGATCACGCTCACCGTCTGGTCGCCGCTCAGGCCCTTGAGCAGTTTTTTGAGCGCCTTGTCGGCTTCGTGGTCGGCATCGCGCCGGAAGGCCACCGACAGCTGGCGCACCTGCTCGATGAGGTCGAACGCGGCCACACCCTCCTGCTCGCGGATCACGTCGCCCAAAATGCGCCCAAGCAGGCGGATGTCCTGGATCAGGGGCTGGTCTTTGTCGATTTTCTTGGTGCTCACGGGTTGTCTCCTGGGGGCTTGGCAGCCAGGCTGTTGCAGCGCAGCATGCTAGCATCCATCGCTGAGCCTTACCCTGCAAAAACATGACGACCGAGCGCCCCTCCCTCCCCCCCATCACCATCGCCACGCGCGAGAGCCGCCTGGCGTTGTGGCAGGCCGAACATGTGCAGGCCCTGCTGCGTGCGCGAGGTCACAACGTCAGCCTGCTGGGCATGACCACGCTGGGCGACCAGATTCTCGACCGCAGCTTGAGCAAGGTGGGTGGCAAAGGCCTGTTCGTCAAGGAGCTGGAGACCGCGCTGGAAGACGGCCGCGCCCACATCGCAGTGCATTCGCTCAAGGACGTGCCCATGGTGCTGCCCGATGGCTTTGCCCTGGCTTGTGTGATGGAGCGCGAAGACCCGCGCGACGCGTTTGTGTCGCCGCGCTACGCCCGCTTGCACGACCTGCCGCAGGGCGCTGTGGTGGGTACATCGAGCCTGCGCCGCCAGGTGCTGCTGCACGCGCTGCGCCCCGACCTCAAGATCGAACCCCTGCGCGGCAACCTCGACACGCGCCTGCGCAAGCTCGACGAAGGCCAGTACGACGCCATCGTGCTGGCAGCCGCCGGGCTCAAACGCCTGGGGCTGGGCGAGCGCATCCGGGCCGAATTTTCCACCGCCGAAATGCTTCCTGCCGCAGGCCAGGGCGCGCTGGGCATCGAGGTGCGCTCCGACCGCCAGGACCTGGTCGACGCGCTGCGCCCCCTGGCGCATCTGCCCACCTGGCTGACCGTGACCGCCGAGCGCGCCGTGAGCCGCTGCATGGGCGGGAGCTGCTCCATGCCGCTGGCCGCGCACGCCCGCCTTGAAGGCGGCCTGCTGCACCTTGAAGCCGCCTGGGGCGACCCCGAGGGGCGCATCGCCCTGGTGCGTGCCCGCACCAGCGGCCCGGCCGCCACGCTGGAACAGGCCAACACGCTGGGCGAGGCCGTGGCTGCGCAGTTGCGCGCAGGCGGCGCCACCGGCTGATGCCGTCCTGCAGCATGGCGCCGCGCGTCATCGTGACCCGTCCCGAACGCGAGGCCCAGCAATGGGTGGCCTCGCTGCAGGCGCGCGGCATTGCCGCACAGGCCCTGCCGCTGATCGCCATCACCCCCCCCGCCGACACCGGTGCGCTGCAGGCAGCGCGCACGCGCGTTGCCGACTACCGCGCCATCATGGTGGTGAGCAGCAACGCCGCACAGCATTTTTTTGATCAAAAAACGGCTCTAGCGCTTGCTGGTAAAGCGCAAGCAGCTATCAAAACAAGAGTATGGTCCCCAGGCCCTGGCACGGCCCGGGCGCTGCAGGCCCTGGGCGTGGACGCCGCCCGCATCGACCTGCCCGCACCGGGCGCCACGCAGTTCGACTCCGAATCGCTGTGGGCCCAAGTGCACCAGCAGATCGCCCCCGGAGACCGCGTACTCATCGTGCGCGGCACCGAAGCCGGGGCTGCGCAGCAAGGCACCGGGCGCGACTGGCTGGCACAGCAGATCCAGACAGCCGGGGGGCAGACAGACTTTGTCGTGGCCTACACCCGCAGTGCCCCCGACTGGGACGCCGCGCAGCAGGCCCAGGCCCGCACGGCCGCCGTGGATGGCTCGCTGTGGCTGCTGAGCAGCTCGCAAGCCGTCAACCACCTGCGCGCCGCCCTGAGCGGCCAGAGCTGGCACCAGGCCCGCGCCCTGGCCACACACCCACGCATTGCCCATGCAGCCCGCGCCGCAGGGTTTGGCAGCGTGCGCGAATGCCGGCCCACACTCGACGACGTGGTGGCCTCGATAGAATCAGTGCCATGAGTTCCGCCCCGCTTTCCGACACGCCCGCGGCCACCGCCGCCGCTCAGGGGCCCACACCCGCCAGCGGCCCGGCCACCGGGCACGGGGGCAAGGCCCTGCTCTGGGGCGTGGGGGCCGTTGCCGTGCTGGCACTGGCCGGCAATGCCCTGCTGTGGCAAAAGCTCGACAGCATCCAGGAGGCCCTGGCCCGGCAGAGCCAGGAGGCCAGCGCCCAGGCCCTGGAGGCCCGCACCATCGCCCGCCAGGCCCAGGAACTGACCGTGGAGGCTGGCGCCCGGCTGGCCGTGCTGGAAACCCGTGTCGGCGAAGTGGCCCTGCAGCGCAGCCAGCTGGAGGAGCTGATGCAAAGCCTCTCGCGCACCCGCGACGAGAACCTGGTGGTGGACATCGAATCCGCACTGCGGCTGGCGCAGCAGCAGGCCCAGCTCACCGGCAGCCTCGAGCCGCTCGTGGCCGCACTCAAAACGGCCGAGCAACGCATCGAGCGGGCCGCGCAGCCGCGCCTAGCACCGGTGCAGCGGGCCATCACCCGCGACCTCGAACGGGTGACCAGCTCCACCGTCTCCGACACCGCCGGGCTGCTGGCCCGCCTGGACGACCTGGTGCGCCAGGTGGACGACCTGCCCTTGCAGAATGCCGTGGCCCAGGCTGCCGCAACGCGCCGCCTGAGCGCCCAGGCCAGTGCCAGCACGCCGCCGCAAGCCCCTCCCGGGTCCGATCCCGCATGGTGGCTGGGCCTGCTGCAACGCGCCTGGGAGGTCGTTCGGGACGAAGCCCGCAGCCTGCTGCGCGTGAGCCGCATCGACCAGCCCGAGGCCATTTTGCTGGCCCCCGATCAGGCCTTTTTCCTGCGCGAAAACCTCAAACTCAAGCTGCTCAACGCCCGCCTGGGCGTTCTGGCACGCCAGCTCGACTCGGCCCGCTCCGACCTGGCGGCCGCCAGCCTGGCCCTGGGCCGGTATTTCGATCCCGCCTCGCGCCGCACCCAGAGCGCCGCCACGGTGCTGCAGCAGGCCCAGGCGCACATGAAGGCGTTTGAACTGCCGCGCCTGGACGAAACCTTTTCGGCCCTGGCCACGGCGGCCGCAGGCCGCTGAAGCAGGACCCCCGCAATGCGCGCAGCACTCTGGCTTCTGGCGTTGTTTGGCGTAGCGGTGGCGGCCGCGCTGTTTGCCGGCAACAACCAGGGCACGGTCACCCTGTTCTGGCCACCTTACCGGGTGGACCTGTCCCTCAACATGGTGCTGCTGGCACTAGCGCTGGGCTTTGCCACGCTCTACGCAGCGCTGCGCGCCCTGGCGGCCCTGCTGGAACTGCCCCACGAGGCCCGCCGCTGGCGCCTGCAGCAAAAAGAGCGCGCCATGCATGCCGCATTGCTCGACGCCCTCGCTCAGCTGCTGGCCGGGCGCTTCCTGCGTTCGCGCAAGGCCGCCATGGCAGCACTGGAGCAGGAAAGCGCCCTGGAAAAGGCCGGCGCCCCCGCGCCGAACGGGGCCCCCTTGCGCGCCCTGGCACACATGGTGGCCGCCGAAACCTCCCACGCCCTCCAGGACCGCACGCAGCGCGATGCGCAGCTGCAGCAGGCCCTGGAAACCCTGGCGCCCCGCCGCACCGCCCATCTCCAGGAGCTGCAGGAAGGCGCCCAGATGCGCGCCGCCCGCTGGTGCCTCGACGACCGCGAGGCCGATGCAGCCCTGGAGCGCCTGGCCAGCCTGCCCCAGGGTGCCGCACGGCGCACCCTGGCACTGCGCATCCGGCTCAAGGCCACTCGGCTGGCCGGCCACACCCGCGAGGCGCTGGACACGGCCCGTCTGCTGGGCAAGCACCGCGCCTTCTCGGCCAATGCGGCGCGCAGCATCGTGCGCGGACTGGCCATCGAACTCATCAGTACCGCCCACGATCCGTCCCAGCTGCAAAGCGTCTGGCAATCACTGGAACCGGCCGACCGCGCCATGCCCGAACTGGCCATCCATGCCGCGCAACAACTAGCCCACATGGGTGGTAGCGCGCAGCAAGTGCGGCAGTGGTTGCTACCCGTATGGCAGCAGATGGTGGACCAGCCAGGCACGCTGTCGGACCCGCACGCACTCAAGCTGATCAACGCGCTGGAAGCCGGGCTCGGCGATATCGACGCCGCCTGGCTGGCACGCATCGAATCGGCCCAGCAGGCCAACCCGCGCGACGCACGCCTGCAGTACCTCGTCGGCCGGGCCTGCCTGCAGCGCCAGCTCTGGGGCAAGGCCCAGCAGTTGCTGGCGCAGGCCGCACCGCAGCTGCGCGATGCCAGCCTGCGCCGCAAGACCTGGCAGCACCTGGCCGAGCTGGCCGAGCAACGCGGTGATTCTCAGGCCGCTGCACAGGCTTGGAAAAACGCAGCACTGGCGTAGTTCGCTGCGCTGCCAGCCGCGCGTCCACCGCGCCCGGCAGGGCTCCTGCCATCCCTTCGTTCGAATCATTCGAATGAAGGCGTCAATTTCGTTGAAACTGCGAGAAGGCAGCGTTTTCTACACTGCATCTGCCTTCAGACGAAGTGCACTCGCACGCATCTCCTTCACCGCTCTGTAGACAACGCCATGACAAGCCGCCCCTTTGCCGCTGCCCCCACCCGCTACAGCGCCACCGCCATTGCACTGCACTGGTTGCTGGCACTGATGCTGATCGGCCTGTTCGGCGTGGGCGTTTACATGGCCGACCTGCCCGTTTCGCCCCAGCGCCTCAAACTCTACAACTGGCACAAATGGGCCGGTATCACGGTGCTGACGCTGTCGCTGCTGCGCCTGCTGTGGCGCCTGTCGCACCGCCCGCCAGCGCTGCCCGAGGCCCTGCTGCAAACCATGCCCGGCTGGCAGCGCCTGGCCCACCACAGCACGCACCTGGCCATGTACGTGCTGTTTTTTGCGGTGCCGCTGACGGGCTGGGCGTACAGCTCGGCCTCGGGCTTCAGGGTGATGCTGTTTGGCCGCTTCCCCCTGCCCGATTTCGTGCCCATCAGCCAGGTACTGGCCGACAACCTCCAACTCGGTCACCGTGTCCTGGCCATGTCGCTGGCACTTCTGGTGCTGGTGCATGTGGCTGCTGCGCTCAAGCACCAGTGGGTGGACCGCGACGGCCTGCTGGCCCGCATGCTGCCCGGGCAGCGCTGATCCTTCCTTCACCCACTTCCCCTGAAGCCCCCCATGACCGCACTTCACCGCCTTTCTCCCCTGTTGCTGGCAGGCGCCCTGGCTGCCGCCGTGCCCGCCCAGGCCCAGCAGCAGCTGGTGCCTGCGCAAAGCAGCATCGAATTCACCGCAAAGCAGATGGGCGTGCCCATGCAAGGGCATTTCCGCAAGTTCGACGCCCAGGTCGCGTTCGATCCCGCCAAGCCTGCTACGAGCCGCATCCGCTTCACCGTGGACACCGGCAGCGCCACCATGGGTGCCCGCGAGACCGATGCCGAGCTGCCCAAGCCGGTGTGGTTCAACGTGGCGCAGTTCCCGCAGGCCACGTTTGAGTCCAGCACCATCAAGGCCCTGGGCGGTGGCAAATTCGATGTGGCGGGCAAACTCACCATCAAGGGCGCATCGGTCCAGGTGTCGGTGCCTGTGTCACTGGCCCAGTCGGGCGCCACCACCACCGCCACCGGCATGCTGCCCATCAAGCGCCTGGCCTTCAAGATCGGCGACGGCGAATGGGCCGACACCTCCATGGTGGCCGACGAGGTGCAGGTGAAGTTCAAGCTCGCGCTCACCGGCGTGGGCAAGCTCTGACCCCCGTTCATTCCGTTTCTTTCACGTGTTTTCTTTGTCCCTTTTCAACAGGAGCTCTCCCATGCGCACTTCCCTCATCGCCCTGGCCGCAGCCGCCACCTTCGCCACCGGCGTGGCACACGCCGAAATGGCCAGCTACGCCATCGACCCCACGCACACCTTCGTGACCTTCGAGATCAACCACTTCGGTGCCTCGGTCAACCGCGGCCGTTTCGACAAGAAGGAAGGCAGCGTGCAGTTCGACCGCGCGGGCAAGGCCGGCAAGGTGGAGATAAGCTTCGATGCATCCTCCATCAACACCGGGACGCCTGCTTTTGACAAGCACCTGCAAGGCACCGACCTGTTCAACGCGGCCCAGCACCCCAAGATCAGCTTCGTGTCGGACAAGTTCACCTTCAACGGCGACAAGGTCAGCGAAGTCAGCGGCCAGCTCACGCTGCTGGGCAAGACCGGCCCGATCACGCTCAAGGCCAACCAGTTCAACTGCTTCCAGAGCCCCATGCTCAAGCGCGAAGTCTGTGGCGGCGACTTTGAAGCCACCATCGACCGCACCCAGTGGGGCATGAACTACGGCGTGGACTGGGGCTTTGCCAAGAACGTGCGCCTGGTGGTGCAGGTCGAGGCGGTCAAGCAGTAAGCCGCATCGCTGAGCTGATCCTTGCCACCCACGGCCACGATGGCAGAGGGTGGCTTTGCTTTGGCTTGCCTATCCCCAGAAGACTAGCCAAACAGCCGCGGCACATTGCCTGGCGCCATCGTCAGGCCAAAGGACCGTGCAATATCCACTATCTGCCCGTACAGCATGCTGTGCCCCGGGTGGGCCGTAGCACCGCGCGCGCGGGCAGCGGCCAGCAAGGCGGTATCGCGCATCACGGCTTCGCACACGAGTGCGCCAGGCTGCAAGGTGTCGGTGCGCAGTGGTGCCGGGTCGCAATCCTGAAGGCCCAGGGCTGTGGCATTGATGACCACATCGAAACCCGTGGCGTCGGCCGCGCCGGTGCGCACGTCCACACCCGGCAGCGCCGGAGCCAGACGCAACACCGCCTCTTCGGCTCGCGCCATGGAGCGATTGCTCAACACCAGCGTGGTCGGTCGCTCACGCCCCACTGCGTAGGCGATGGCCTTGCCCGCGCCGCCCGCGCCCAGCAGCAGCACGCGCTTGCCCGCCAGGGTGTGGCCACGCTCCTTCAGCCCGGCGACGAAGCCATCGCCGTCAAGGTTGCCTCCCTCCCAATGGCCCTGCTCCGCATCCCAGCGCAGCACGTTGGCCGCGCCCACCAGGCGCGCCGCGGGGGTCAGAGCACCGCACAGGGCGACCACGGCCTCCTTGTGCGGAATGGTGACGACCAGGCCGGCCAGGTTCTGGCACCCGGCCAGCCCCGCCAGCAACGGCGCCAGGTGTGCAGGCGCCGCGTGCAGTGGCACGCACACGGCGTTCAGCCCCTGCTGTGCGGCGGCGGCGTTGAAAAGCTGCGGCGTGCGAACGTGGGCGATGGGGTCGGCCACGATGCCGACGAGCCGGGTGGTTCCGTCGATCTGCATCAGATGCCCGCCATGTTGATGTACTTGACGACCAGGTAGTCCTCGATGCCGTAGTGCGAGCCCTCGCGCCCCACGCCCGACTGCTTGACGCCGCCGAACGGCGCCACCTCGTTGGAGATGAGACCCGTGTTCACGCCCACCATGCCGTACTCCAGCCGCTCGGCCACCCGCCAGACGCGGCCCAGGTCGCGCGCGTAGAAGTAGCTAGCCAGGCCAAACTCGGTGTCGTTGGCCATGGCCACCACCTCGTCCTCGGTCTCGAAACGGAACAGCGGCGCCAGCGGGCCGAAGGTTTCCTCCCGGGCCACGGCCATGTCCTGCGTCACGTCGGCCAATACGGTGGGCTCGAAGAACGACTGCCCCAGCGCGTGCGGTTTGCCACCGGCGAGCACGCGCGCGCCCTTGGCAACGGCATCGGCGATGTGCTCCTGCACCTTGGCCACAGCCTTGGCGTCGATCAGCGGGCCAATGCGTACGCTGTCTTGCAAGCCGTCGCCCACAGGCATAGCCTGCACCGCGGCCACCAGCTTTTGCGCAAAAGCGTCGTACACCTTGGCGTGCACGTACAGGCGGTTGGCGCACACGCAGGTCTGGCCCGCGTTGCGGTATTTGGAAACCAGCGCGCCCTCGACGGCCGCGTCGAGGTCCGCATCCTCGAACACGATAAAGGGCGCATTGCCGCCCAGCTCCATCGACACCTTCTTGATGGTGGCAGCGCTTTGCTGCATGAGCGAGCGGCCCACTTCAGTCGATCCGGTGAAGGTGAGCTTGCGCACCAGCGGGTTGGTCGCCAGTTCAGTGCCGATCTCACCCGCCGCGCCCGTGACCACCGACAGCACGCCCGCAGGAATGCCCGCGCGCTCGGCCAGCGCAGCCAGCGCCAGCGCGGTGAGCGGCGTTTGCGAGGCTGGCTTGACCACCATGGTGCAGCCCGCTGCCAGCGCCGGGCCGGCCTTGCGCGTGATCATCGCGGCCGGGAAGTTCCACGGCGTGATGGCGGCGCACACACCAATCGGCTCCTTGGTGACAACGATGCGCTGGCTACTCAAGGGCGCCGGAATGGTGTCGCCATAGACGCGCTTGCCCTCCTCGGAGAACCACTCGATGAACGAGGCGGCATAGGCAATCTCGCCACGCGCTTCGGCCAGGGGCTTGCCCTGCTCGGTGGTCATGATGCGTGCCAGGTCCTCCTGGTTCGCCAGGATCAGCTCGTACCAGCGGCGCAGCAGCGCGGCGCGCTCCTTGGCGGTGCGCGCGCGCCAGGCAGGCCAGGCGCGGTTCGCCGCCTCGATGGCCTGGCGCGCCTGCACAGCACCAAAGCGTGGCACGGTGGCGATATGTGCGCCGGTGGCCGGGTTGGTGACGGCGATGGTCTGCTCAGAGCCCACCCATTGGCCGTCGATCAGGCACTGCGTGCGCAGCAGCGAAGCATCTTGCAAATTCAGCATGGCATTGACTCCTTCAGCCTGCGATGTAGAGGCCACCGTTGACGTGGATGACCTCGCCCGTGATGAAACTGGCAGCGCTGCTGCACAAAAAACCGATCACGCTGGCGATCTCGCCGGGCTGGCCCAAGCGCTTGAGCGGCGTCTGCTCCACCGACTCCTGGCCGCGCCGCGCGATGAGGTCATTGGTCATGGGCGTGGCGATGACGCCGGGCGACACGGCATTGACCCGGGTCTTCGGGCCCAGCTCGCGCGCCAGCGAACGGGTCAGGCTCATGAGCCCGCCCTTGGAAGCGCTGTAGTGCGCGTTGTAAAACGCGCCACGGTGGCCCGCCATGGAAGTCAGGTTGACGATGGCGCTGCCGTCGCGCAGGTGCGGGATGGCGCGTCGCGTGAGGTAGAACACGCCGTCGAGGTTGATGGCAATCGTCTGGCGCCACTGCGCGTCGGTCATCTCCTGCACCGGCTGCGCCAAGTACAGGCCGGCCGAGGGCACGAGGTGGTCGATGCCGCCGAAGCGCGCCTGCACCACGTCCACGGCCTTTTGCGCGTCGTCGGGGTTGGCGGCGTCCATGCGCAGCACGGCCACGCGCCGGTCCACATCGCTACCCAGCCCGTGGGCGAAGGCCTGCAGGCCCGCGTGGTCCAGATCGGTCAGCACCAGGTTGGCGCCATGGGCGTAGAAAAGCTGGGCCACGGCGCGGCCGATACCGCCGTTGGCGCCGGTCAGCAGCAGCGTCTTGTCCTGAAAGTCGTACATCAAAAAGTCTCCTGGTCAGATATGCAGGGCCCGGCCAAAGGCCGCCAGCACGGCCTCGTGCATGGACTCGGACATCGTGGGGTGCGGCACGATGGTGGCCATGAGCTCGGCCTCGGTGGTCTCCAGGCTCTGCGCGATGGCGAAGCCCTGGATCATCTCGGTCACTTCCTCGCCCACCATGTGTGCACCAAGCAGCTCGCCGCTAGCGGCGTCGAACACCACCTTGGCGAACCCTGCCGTGGCCCCCATGGCAATAGCCTTGCCGTTGGCGGAAAAGGGGAACTTGCCCACCTTGACGGCGCGCCCCGCCGCCTTGGCCTGCGCCTCGGTCCAGCCCACGCTGGCCACCTGCGGGTGGCTGTAGGTACAGGCGGGCACGCGGCGCGGGTCCAGCGCGTGCGGGTGCAGACCGGCTATGTGCTCCACGCACAGCACGCCCTCATGGCTGGCCTTGTGCGCCAGCCAGGGCGGCCCCGCTACGTCGCCAATCGCATACACCCCGGGCTCAGCCGTTCGGCACTGCGCATCGGTGACGATGTGGGACTTCTCCACCTGCACACGGGTCTTTTCCAGGCCCAGGTCTTCCACATTGCCGACGATGCCTGCGGCCACCAGCACCACATCGGCCTGCACCTGCAGCGCGCTGCCGCTGCCCTGCGGGCGCAGCGTGAGCTGCCAGGCACCTTGCACGCGCTGTGCCTGCTCCAGTGCCACCTGGGTGTGCACGTGGATACCGTCCTTCTTCAGGCTGGCAGCCACCTGGGCGGAAACCTCGTCGTCCTCCAGCGGCAGCACGCGTGGCGCCATTTCCACCACCGTGACATCGGCCCCCACGGCACGGTAGAAACTGGCAAACTCGATGCCAATGGCCCCGGCGCCGACAATCAACAGGCGCTTGGGCACGGCGGGCGGTGTGAGTGCCTCACGGTAAGTCCACACGCTCTGCCCATCGGCGGGCAACTGCGGCAGCTGGCGCGCCCGCGCGCCCGTGGCCAGCACGATGTGGGCAGCGCGCAGCACCTGGATTGCACCACCCTCGCCTGTGACGGCCACGGCGCCCCCCCCCTGCAGACGCGCGTGGCCGGTGAAAACCTGCACGCCGTTCTTCTTCAACAGGCCGGTGACGCCCTTGTTGAGCTGTTCCGCCACAGCGCGTGAACGCGCCACCATGGCAGGCAGGTCGGCCTTGGGCGGCTGCGCCATGACGCCGAACTGAGCCGCGCCGCGCACCATGCGCAAGACGTCGGCCGAGCGCAGCAGCGCCTTGGTGGGGATGCAGCCCCAATTGAGGCAGACGCCACCCAGCTGGGCTTTCTCCACCAGCGCGGTTTTCATGCCCAGTTGCGCAGCGCGGATGGCAGCCACGTAGCCGCCCGGCCCGCCACCGATGACCAGCAGATCGAAAGTGTGCTCAGACATCGCAAGCCTTTCAGATCAGCATGGACAGGGGCGCCTCGATAGCGCGCTGGAACGCGGCCAGCCACTGCGCAGCGAGCGCTCCGTCGATGGCGCGGTGGTCTACCGACAGCGTGCAGGCCATTACCGTGCCCACCTTGAGTTCGCCGTTTTCGACCACCGGCTTCTGCTGGGACGCACCCACCGCCAGGATGGCGGCCTGCGGTGGGTTGATGATGGCCGAGAACGCACCCACGCCATGCATGCCCAGGTTGCTCACGCTGAACGAGCCGCCCTGGTACTCCTCTGGGCGCAGTTGGCCTGCCCGCGCCCGCGCGGCCAGGTCGGCGATCTCGGCGCTGATCTGCGACAGGGTCTTGCGGTCGGCCGCGCGCACGATGGGCGTGATCAGCCCGGTGTCGGTGGACACGGCCACGGCCACATCGGCCTGCGCGTACTGGCGCATGGCAGTATCGGTCCAGCCGACGTTGGCCTGCGGCACTTCGCGCAGGGCCACGGCCACGGCGCGCACGATGAAGTCGTTGACCGAAATCTTGCGGCTGGCCGACGCGTTGATTTCCGTGCGCAGCGCCAGCAGGCGCTCCATGCGGCACTCCACGGTCAGGTAGAAGTGCGGGATGGTGGACTTGCTCTCCGCCAGGCGCCGGGCGATGGTACGGCGCATGCTGGAGTGCGGCACCTCGGTAAAAGCGCTGGCGCCGGAACCCGCCGGTGCGGCAGCAGGGGCCGCAGCCACGGGGGCGAATGCTGGCGCTGGTGCTGGTGCCGCGGCCTGGGCACGCTCCACGTCGATCTTGACGATGCGCCCCCCGGGGCCGCTGCCCTGCAGCCGGGACAGGTCCACGCCCCGCTGGGCCGCCAGGCGGCGCGCCAGCGGGCTGGAGCGCAAGCGGTCGCCGCTGGTCTGTGCCGTGGTGGCGGCCGGGGCGGGTGTGCCAGGTACGGCGGACGCTGCAGCCGCAGCGGGCGCGTTGGTCACGGCCCCCGCTGCCTGCAGCAAGGCCTGCACGTCGGCAGCCGCCTCGCCCGCCGCCAGCAGCACGGCAATGGGCGCCCCCACTTCCACTTCCTGGCCCGCCGGCACCAGCCATTGCCCCATCACGCCCGCGCTGTCGGCGCTGATCTCCACGATGGCCTTGTCGGTCTCCACCTCGGCGAGACAGTCGCCTGCGGCGATCGGCTCGCCCTCCTTTTTCGACCACGCGGCCAAGGTGGCGTGGGTGGCGTTGGCAGCCACTTCGGGCATTCGCAGCAAAGTCGCCATATCACACGCTCCCGTTCTTCAGGTCGGACCGGTAGGCGTGGATGTCGGCGTACTGCACCAGTTCCAGGACATTGCCCTCGGGGTCGCGGCAGAACGACAGGAAGGTACCGGGGCGCACTTCCACGCGGGTGGGGCCGGTAAGAAACTCCACGCTGTGGGCCTGCAGGCGCACAATGGCCGCGTCAATGTCATCGACGATGAATGTCAGGTAGCAGGCATTGGGCTGCTCCAAGATGGGGCCACTGCGCACGACGGCAGCGGGCGGATTCACCGGTGCCAGCAGCTTGATGCGCTCGCCGTAGCTGGTCTGCAGACGCACCACGATGTAGCCGCCGTCAGACAGCGCGGCCTGGCGCGCCTTGTCGGCGGGAACGGCCACCTCGTTCACAAACTGGCAGCCCAGCGCGTTTTCATAGAAGTGGCGCATGCGCGGCAGGTCGCGCACGCCCAGACCGACTTCGAGGGGGGAAATCATCTTCATCGACATGGTGTGTCTCCTTAGGCGCGGCCTTGGTCGCGCATCACTTGTTGCAGGCCCTGCACCACTTCCTCGGTGCGTGCCGCTGCCGCACGCTCAAGCACCTTGGAGATGCTGGGCGAGGCCTCGGCGCCGGTCACGCGCTGCACCGGCTGGTCCAGCCAGTCAAAGCAGCGGCGCTGAATCTCGTCGGCCAGCCAGCCGCCGTAGGACGTTCCGCGCGCACCCTGCTCGACGATGAGCACGTTGTTGGTCTTCTTGATACTGGCCTCGATGGTGTCCCAGTCCAGACTGGCACGGTCCAGCCAGCGCAAGTCCACCACCTCGGCGTCGATGCCGGTCTGCTCCACGGCTTCCAGCGTGTGCTGCACCATCGACAGGTAGGTCAGCACCGTCACGGCCTGGCCGCTGCGGCGCACCGCCGCCTTGCCCACGGGGATGATGTAGTCCAGGTCGTCCACGGGCGCCAGGCCGGTGCTGTTGTACAGGTCCACGTGCTCGATCACCAGCACCGGGTCCTTGCACGCCAGGGCGGCGTTCATCAGGCCCACGTAGTCAAACGGGGTTGACGCTGCCACGATGCGCCAGCCCGGGCTGGTCGCGAAGATGCCCGCAGGGTCCATGGAGTGCTGCGAGCCGTAGCCCGTGCCCATGGCCACCTTGGTGCGCAGCACGAGAGGGACTTCAAAGCCGCCGCCGAACATGTGGCGTGCCTTGCCGATCTGGTTGAACACCTGGTCGGCCGCCACCCACATGAAGTCGGGGTACATGAACTCCACCACAGGCTTGTAGCGGCCATCCATCGCCAGGCCGCCCCCCAGGCCGGCAAAGGCGTTCTCGCTGATGGGCGTACCCAGCACGCGATCAGGAAAGCGGTCGCGCAGGCCGCGCGTGGCGCCGTTCGTACCCCCCTTGAGGCGGTGCACGTCCTCGCCCATGACGACGATGCCCGCGTCCGTTTCCATGCGGCGGGCCATCACGTCGGCCACCACATCCACGAATTTGCGCTGCTCGGTCTGGCCGGTGAAGGTGGCGGCCTCCTCGGCGCGCAGGCCCTGCAGCTCGCGCAGGTCACCACGCACGCCCACGTCGCGGAAGTCGGGGCTGGGCCAGAGTTCGGGACGGATGCGGCGCTTGCCGGGTTTGCCCGAGGGGTCGACCTCCAGCAACTGCGCACAGGCCTGTGCCATGGAGTCCTTGACACGCTGGCGCAGGGCCTCGGCATCCTCGGCGGTGAGCAGGCCGCGCGCCTGCATCTTGCTGGCCAGCAGAGCCAGCGGGTCGCGTGCACGCCACTCCTGCTCCTCGGCCTTGGTGCGGTAGCCAAATGCGCTGCCAGGGAAGGGACCGTTCTGATGGAAGAAACGGTACACATCAGCTTCGATCACGGCCGGGCCCTTGCCCCCGCGCATCCAGGCCAGCGCCTCCTGCATGGCCAGGTGCACAGCCAGCGGGTCCATGCCATCGACTTTCCAGCTCGGGATATTGAAGGCCAGGCCACGGGCCGACAGGCGGGTCTCTGCCGTGGACTCTTCCACGGTGGTGGAGACGGCGTAGCGGTTGTTCTCGATGAAGAAACACAGTGGCAGCTTCCAGGCTGCCGCCAGGTTCATGGATTCGAGCACCGAGCCAATGTTGACGGCTCCATCACCAAAATAGGTGACCGCTACGGCGTCGGTGCCGGCATGCTTGTGCGCCCAGGCCGCGCCTGCAGCCAGTGGCACACCGCCACCCACGATGGCGTTGGTGCCCAGGGCGCCCGCCTCGACCCACTGCAGGTGCATCGAGCCCCCCCGGCCATGGCAGAAGCCCTGGTCCAACCCCAGGATCTCGGCCAGCGTGCGCTGCAGCAACTGCTGCACCGCGCCCTCCAGCGGCGCCTTCGGGTCCAGCCCCTGCGGAGCGATATGGCCCAGCGCCTTGGAGAGGAACTGGTGGTGGCCGCGGTGCGAGCCGTTGATCTGGTCAGCGGTGGTCAGGCTGACGATGGAGCCTGCAGCGCCGCCCTCCTGGCCGATGCTGGAGTGGGCCGGGCCGTGCACCAGGCCTTCGCCAGCCAGTTCCAGCACGCACTCTTCAAAGCCGCGAATGATGTGCATGTGGGCCAGCAGCGAGCCCAGCAGCGCCGCGTCGGCCTGCGCCCAGTCGGCATCGGTGGTCGAGAGCTGAACCCACTCGCTTGCGGGGGCCAGGGGGGTATGCAATGGCATGGGGTGTTCCTGTCAGGTTCTGTGAACGATGGAAATTTCAAGAAAAAATGGCCTCCAGCGCTTACTCAGAAAGCGCTGACAGCTATCTTTTAAATAGCGTTTATCTCAATAGCCGTTGGCCAGCCAGCCGCCGTCCGACACCAGGGCGTGGCCGGTGATGAAGGCGGCGGCGTCGGACGCCAGATAGAGCGCGGCCTCGGCCATTTCCTCGGGGCGGCCCAGGCGGTTCATGGGTGTCTTGCCGCACAGTTCCGCGCCATTGATGACGCCCTTGCCCATCAGGTCGTCCATCAGCGCCGTGTGCGTGTAGCCGGGGCAAATGGCGTTGACGCGAATGCGTCGTTGCGCCCACTCGGCCGCCAGGCATTTGGTGAGCGACACCACGCCGGCCTTGGCCGCGCAGTACGCCAGGCGGTTGGCCGAGGTAGACAGCCCCCAGATCGAGGCCGTGCTCAAGATAACCCCTCCGCCCTGCTGGGCCATGCGCTTGCCCGCCGCCTGGGCGCAATAGAAGACGCCCGAGAGGTCAATGTCGATGGCGCGGCGCCACTCGGCGGGCGTGAGCTCCAGCGAGGGCTTGTTCATCGAAATGCCGGCGTTGTTGAGCAGGATATCGATGCGGCCAAAACGCGCCTCGGTGGCGGCGCAGGCCTGCTCCACGGCCACATCATCGGCAATCGAGGCCTGCACGATGTGCACCTCCACGCCCGGGAAAGCCTCGCGCAGTTGGGCGCGCGTTTGCTCCAGTCCAGCGGTGTCGATATCGAGCAGCATCAGCTTCGCACCGTGGCGCGCGAAGGCGTGCGCCATGGCCCGGCCAATGCCGCTGCCCGCGCCGGTGTTCAGCACCACCTTGCCGGCCAAGCCGGGGTAGCTGGCGGGAGTGAAGGGCTGGGCTGCAGGATAGCCCTGGGGAATGGGAGCGGTCGTCATACAGCGAGCCAATCTTTCATGAGTTGGGGGTTGGAAGTGAGGTCGTGCGGCGCACCCTCGAAGACGATGCGGCCATGGCCCATGACGCAGACGCGGCTCGACACCTTGAGCGCGATGGCCAGCTTCTGCTCCACCAGCACGACCGACACGCCCTTGCTGTGGATGTCACGGATGGCCTCGCCCACCACCTGCACGATCTTGGGTGCCAGGCCCTCGGTGGGCTCGTCAATGAGCATCACCAGCGGGTTGCCCAGCAGCGAGCGGCACATGGTCAGCATCTGCTGCTCGCCGCCGGACAGGCTGCCGGCCTTGGTGTTGCGCCGTTCCTTGAGGCGCGGGAAGTAATCGAACATCTGCTCCACCGACCACTGCACACGGCCGGCGCGCGCGGCCTGTTCGCCCATGCGCAGGTTCTCGTCCACCGTGAGGTTGGCGAACACCTCGCGCTCCTCGGGCACGAAAGCCACGCCGGCGCGGCAGATCTCGAACGAGCGCGCACCACTGATGCGCTTGCCCTGCAGCAGGATTTCGCCGCCAGTGGCGGGCACCAGACCCATGATGGTTTTCATGGTGGTGGAACGGCCCGAGCCGTTACGCCCCAGAAGGCTCACCACCTCGCCGGGGGCAACGTGGAAGTCCACCCCGTGCAGGATGTGGCTCTTGCCGTAGTGGGCATGCACGCCCTTCAATGCCAACAGAGCACTCATGCTGCGGCCTCCTCGCCCAGATAGGCTTCCTTAACCTTTTGGTTGTTGCGAATCTCCTCGGGCGTGCCGGTCGCGATGACCTGGCCGTACACCAGCACGCTGATGCGATCGCACAGCGAGAACACCACGTCCATGTCGTGCTCCACGATGAGCAGCGAGCGGCCCCGGGTCACGGTCTTGATGAGCTCGACCGCATAGTCGGTCTCCTCATGCGACATGCCAGCCATGGGCTCGTCAAGCAGGATGACCTTGGGGTCCGAGGCCAGCGCCATGCCGATCTCCATCGAGCGCTGCTCGGAGTACGACAGTTCACCTGCAATGGCATCACGCCGTCCGCTCAGGCGCACCAGCTCCATGAGCTGCTCAGTCTCCTCGCGCACTTTGGCGTAGCCGCTGATGAAGCGCCACAACGTGTGCTGCACGCCGTGGCGGCGCATCACGGCGATGCGCAGGTTCTCGTACACCGACAGCTTGGGGAACAGGTTGGTGATCTGGAACGACCGCGCCAGCCCCAGACGGTTGATGTGCTGCGGACTCGCGCCCTGGATGTCGTGGCCATCGAAATCGATGCGCCCGCCCGTGGGCACGTAGTGGCCCGAGATCAGGTGGAACACTGTGGACTTGCCTGCCCCATTGGGGCCAATCACGGCGTGGCGTTCCCCGGCGCGCAGCTCCAGCTCCACGCCGCGGATGATCTCGGCGTCGCCAAAGGACTTGCACACGCCGCTCAAGGTCAGGATGGGTTGCATGGCGTTTTGGTTCACAGTGCGCTCCCTTGCTGGACGGTGGGGGTTTCGGTAGAGTCGGCACGCTCCTGCAGCGCGTGCCACAGGCGTGCCGTGGCACGCACCAGCGCCGCGCCCACAGCCCACAGGCCCAGCGGAACGGCCCAGGTGGCCACTGCGGTGGGCAGCCAGTCGCGCCCGAACAGGGCTATGGGTGCCCAGCCCGCGCCAGCGTTCATTGCCGCCATGGCACGGTAGTCCTGCGAGAAGAAACGCTGCAGCAGCTCCACGGTGAACACCGTGCCCGCTGTAAGCAGCAGCCCGGCGAGAAAGCCCGCGCACAACATGGGCAGCAGCGCCAGGGTGCCGTGGGCGCGCCGCGCCGTGCCGGCCCAGCGGATGAACCCGGCCAGCCCGGTGGGCATGAACATCATCACCAGTACGAAGAGCACGCCCTGGTAGAGCAGCCAAGAGCGCGTCAGATCCGACACGGCGTAGCCGAAGAAGGTCATCAGGGCCGCGCCTAGCGCCGGTCCGAGGAAAACCGTGACACCGCCGATGTAGCTGTTGAGCACCACGGCAGCCGAGACATGGCTCTCCAGCAGCACATAGTTGGCCGACTCGGTGTTGAGCGCCTGCAGCCCGCCTGCGATGCCCGCGAACATGGCCGAAATGGCAAACACCGTGACGTTGAGGCGGTGCACGTCATAGCCCAGGAACCTGAGGCGCTGGCTGTTTTCGCGCAGCCCCAGCGTCAGCCGTCCCACCGGGGTGAGCGTGAACAGGTACAGCACCGCCAGCGACAGCAGCACCCAGGCCAGCACGAGGTAGTACACCTCGGTAGACGAGCCAAAGCCCAGGCCCCACGCTGGCATGCGCATGGCGGAAATACCCGCCTCGCCGCCGAACACGCCCTTGAGATGCGGCGCCAGCGCGTGCATCAACTCGGCCAGGGCCAGCGTGATCATGGCAAAGTAGGTCCCGGTGCGCTGCGTGGCGAACCAGCCCGCGGCGATGCCGGTGAGCAGCCCCACCACGGCGCCGGCCAGGGGCATCAACGGCGTGGGCAGCAGGCCTGCACCGTTGAAGGCGTTCATGGCATGAACGGTGGCAAAGGTGCCCACGCCGAAGTACGCGGCGTGGCCGAACGACAGCATGCCGGCCTGGCCGCACACCAGGTTGAAGGCACAGGCGAATAGCGCGGCGATCAGCATCTGGATGGCGGCGTTGACCAGCGACTGCGACAACAGCGCGGGCAGCGCCACAAGCAGCGCTACGCCGATGGCCAGGGGAATCCAAAGTTTCGATTGCATGGTTGGCACTCCTGGCAGGGGTTCAGCTCTTCTCGCCCATGAGGCCCGAGGGGCGCATCATGAGAATCAGCAGCATCAGCGCGAAGGGAATCGTGGCGGAGATGCTCGACAGCTTGAGCGTGAGCAGCCCGCCCACCTGCTCGGCCCAGGCGCGCGCACCGAACCAGGCCAGGATGTCGGCCGGGCTGTAGTCCACTCCCACCGACAGCGAGGTGATGACGCCGATCAGCAGCGAGGCCGCCATGGCCCCGCCCATAGAACCCAGGCCGCCCACGACAACGACCACGAACACCATGACGCCCAGCTCCAGCGCCATGTTCGGGTTGGTGGTGTAGAAAGCGCCAGCCACTGCACCGGCCAGCCCGGCCAGGGCCGCGCCCACGCCGAACACGCCCATGAACACCAGCGGCACGTTGTGGCCCAGGGCCTCGGCCATGCGCGGCTTGTAAATGGCCGAGCGCACCACGATGCCCACGCGGGTGCGCGTCAACAGCAGATAGACCAGGAGGAACATGACCACCGCAACCGATCCCATGAGGATGCGGTACGCCGGGTAATTAGAGCTGCTAACAAAAGCCTGTCATCGCCCAATGCCCGCTGTACGTTTGATGCGGCATGGGAAAAAGCAGGAACAAGGAAATCAGCACGGCGCTGTACAAAAGGCTTGCGCCGTTGCTGCCGGCCGTGAAGCCCTCATC
>JANJVG010000196.1 GCA_024710165.1 Burkholderiaceae bacterium | reverse complement strand
GTGGTGCTCGTGCCCGTGGTGCCACAGCTCGGCCTTGTCCAGCAAGAAGAAGAACACCAGGCCCACCAGCAGCGTGGTGAACAGCTCATGCGCCCCGGCCTGGCTCTCGAACGCCTCGGGCAGCAGGTGCATGAAGGCCGTGGCCAGCAGGGCACCTGCGGCCAGACTAAGGAGGTGCTGCGTGCCTTCCTTGCCGCCCAGGCCCACCCGCATGAGCCAGGCCGCGATCCATACGCTGCCAATGCCCGTGGCCAGCGTGGCCATGACGATTGCTAACAAAACCATAGCTACTAGCGCTTTCTGTGTAAAGCTTTCCGGTGATTTTTACCTCGGCATCACGACCTTCGACCCACCCGGCAACCGCCCGCAATCACCAGGCGGCCAGGGCGATCCGCGTGCAATGGTCTGCGAAGGGGTGAAGAGTCCCCCGTGCTTTTGCAGGTGCCCGACGCTCGCCGCCATCGGCATCGACGGCCGCGCTGCACCATGGCCACGCACCCACTCCGAGGCCCCGGCAGCGGCAAAGCCTGCAGCCAGGGACCATTTCATCTTATCAACCATGTCAAGCCCACCGCGCAGGCCACACCAGGCAGGAGGCCAAACCCGTGCAAGCACTGCGACCTCCGCACCGTGCCCAGCGTGGCCCGGCAAAACGGGGTAGATTGACATTCCACAGCCCCCCCTGAACATCCACCATGCACATTCTCCTGACCGGATCGACCGGATTCATCGGCCACACCCTGAAAACCGCCCTCGAGCGCGCGGGCCACACGGTGTACGGCGGCGTTTCGCCACGCCAGCGCACGCCGCAACCCGGGCAGGTGCCCATGGACTTTGCCCATGACACCACGGCCGCCGCGTGGCTGGCGCGCCTGGCGGGCATCGATGCCGTGGTCAACGCCGTGGGCGTGCTGCGTGACACGCGCGCGCGCCCCATTGACGCCGTGCACCAAAACACCCCCATCGCACTGTTCGACGCCTGCACCCAGGCCGGGGTGCAGCGCTTGGTCCAGATCTCGGCACTGGGCATTGACGACAGCAGCACACGCTATGCCCGCACCAAACGGGCCGCAGAGCAACACCTGAAAGCCCTGGCATCCCAGGGCAAGCTGCACCCCGCCATCCTGCGGCCCAGCGTGGTGTTTGGCAAAGGCGGCGACAGCAGCGCGCTGTTCATGAACCTGGCGCGCCTGCCCTTGGCGCTGTTCCCCGGGCCCATGCTCACGGCGCGCGTGCAGCCGGTGTCGGTGCACGACCTGGCCGCCGCCGTGGTGGCATTGCTGGGCCCGGCGCTGGAGCACACCGGCACCATCGACTGCACCGGCCCCGAGGCGCTGACCATGGGCGCCTTCATCGCCAGCCTGCGCCAGCAACTGGGTCACCGCCCCGCCACTGTGCTGCGCCTGCCCCAGCCGCTGACCACCTTGAGCGCACGCCTGGGCGACGCCGTGCCGCAGTCCCCCTGGTGCAGCGAAACCCTGGCCATGCTGGGCAGCGACAACGTGGGCAACCCGGCCGTCTTTGAGCAATTGCTGGGCAGAAAAGGCGTGCACTACAGCCATCTAGTGGCCACGGCCTGGCGCTGATTTTTTAGGCTAAATTGGCCTCAAACGCTTGCCATATAAGCGCCATCAGCTATTCATAAAATAGCAACTAAAACACCCCCAGCACCAGCCCCGCCGCCAGTGCCTCGCCCATCGCCCGGCAGCGCTCCAGGTCTTCATCGCCAATCTGTTTGGGCGCCAGGATGGCCTCGGGCGTCTGCGCGTGGGTGCACACGATCAGCGGCTCGGCCACGGGCTTGAGGCGCCAGCCAGTGGCGATGCGCGCAATCTGCCGCGTGGCGTTGCTGCCGTCGCTGCCCGCGCACACCAGGCTGGCGTAGGGGCGGCCGTTGACCTGGTCGAGCACGGCGTAATAGCTGCGGTCAAAAAAGTCTTTCAGCTGCCCGCTTATCGCCGCCAGGTTTTCGGGCGTGGCAAACACATAGCCATCTGCCGCCAGCACATCCTGCGGCCCGGCCTGCGCGGCGTGCAGCAGGCGCACCGCGCAGGCCGCCTCCCCCGCCGCCCCGGCGCGCGCCGCCTCGGCCATCTGCCGCGTGCCACCCGTGAGCGAGTGGTAAACGATCAGCAGCGTTTTGGCAGAGCTCATGAGGAGATCAAAGAGCCATCGATGGCCGGCCCGCCATGGCCGCGCGCCAGCGCAGCAGGTGCGGGTGCTGCTCGCCGGGCTTTTGTTTGACCACACGCGCAAAGTCCACCGCCACCACCGCCGTGATGTCGGCCACGCTGAAGCGGTCGGCGGCAATATAGTCGTGGTCCGCCAGGCGCTCGTTCAGCAGGGTAAAAAACTGCGCCACCCGCGCCAGCCCGCGCTCGGCCAGCGCCGGGATTTGCGGGTAGTCCACCGCGCCCGGCAGCGCCCGGTTGGCCATGGCCGGCGCGCTGTTGCGCAGCGCCTCGGCAATCGCCAGCAGGCCTTCGAACTCCATGCGCCAGTTCCAGCTGGCAATTTCGGCTTTTTCCTCGGGGGTTTCGCCCAGCAGCGGTGGACTGGGGTAGCGCGCTTCCAGGTAGGCCGCAATGGCCGCGTTGTCGGTCAGCAGCAAGCCCTCTTGCGTGCGCAAGGCGGGCACCGTGCACTGCGGGTTGATGCGCCGATAAGCATCGCCCAGTTGCTCGCCACTGCGCAGGTCCACCTGCACGGTGTCGTGGGCAAGGCCCTTTTCGGCCAGAAAAATGCGGGTGCGGCGCGGGCTGGGCGCCGTGGCGCAGTCATACAAAGTGATCATTGCAAAGTCCTTGGCGGCGAGAAAGGGTCAGGAGGCAGGGTTCAGCTTGTCCTGAGTGCGGGTGTCAAAGTCACTCGCGTCATGCCTTTCGTGCAACTGGCTGGCCGGTTCGCCCCAGGTGCGGTTGACCTTGCGGCCGCGCTGCACCGCAGGGCGCTTGGCAATCTGGTCGGCCCAGCGCACCACATGGGTGTATTCATGCACCTGCAAAAATTCACCCGCTTCATAAAGCTGGCCCTTGGCCAGCGCGCCATACCACGGCCAGGCCGCCATGTCGGCCACCGTGTATTCGCTACCCGCCAGATACTCGTGCGCTGCCAGGCGCTGGTTGAGCACATCCATCTGGCGCTTGACCTCCATGGCGTACCGGTTGATCGGGTACTCATACTTCTCGGGCGCATAGGCATAAAAATGCCCAAACCCGCCGCCCAGAAACGGCGCGCTGCCCATCTGCCAGAACAGCCACGACAGGCACTCGGCCCGCTGGGCAGGATCGGTGGGCACAAAGGCGCCAAACTTTTCCGCCAGGTACAACAGGATGGCGCCGGACTCGAACACGCGCACCGGCTCGGCCCCACTGCGGTCCATCAGCGCCGGAATCTTCGAATTGGGGTTGACGGCGACAAAGCCGCTGCTGAACTGCGCGCCCTCCTGAATGGGCACCAGCCAGGCGTCGTACTCGGCGCCACTGTGGCCCAGCGCCAGCAGCTCTTCCAGCATGACCGTGACCTTGACGCCGTTGGGCGTGGCGAGGGAATAGAGCTGCAGCGGGTGCTTACCCACGGGCAGGTCTTTATCGTGCGTGGCACCAGCCACCGGGCGGTTGATGCTGGCGAACTTGCCGCCGCTCTCTTTGTTCCATTGCCAGATGGCGGGTGGGGTGTAGGGGGACGAATTGGTCATGCGGGGGCTCCTTCAGGCAAATCGGTGGGCCACGGGCTGTGTGGCCTGATGCTGAACGAGTGTACTGACGCAGGTGACAAGCTGCCTGCTTCGCAGGCTATCTCCCCCGCATACGGCGTTGGATCTACAGGCTACCACCCGTCAGCGCCGGGGACTTATCTGGCCTGTTCTGGCAGCGGCCTCGCCAAGCACCACGCTGCCAGGCGCTTTACGCGGTGGGCAGGTCTTTCGAAACCACCACACCGTCTGCGTCCATGGCAATGAAATCCCCGGGCCGGATAGGCGTGCCCGCCAAGGACAATTCAACGCCGATCTCGCCCGTGCCGGCTTTTCCGCCCCGGCATGGAACAGCCCCCAGGGCGAACACGCAGAAGTCGAGTTCGCCCAGGATGTAGACGTCGCGGACCGCGCCGTGGATCAATACACCAGCCCAGCCGTTGTCGAGGCCGATACGGGCCATGCGGTCGCCCAGCACGGCCACGCGGCGTGAAGCGCCCGCATCCACCACAAGGATGCGCCCGTGGCCTGCATCGCCCAACGCCTGCAAGATCAGCGCCGCGTCCTCGAAAACCCGCACCGTCTGGACCCGGCCGGACGCCACCGTGCGCCCACCGAAGCATCGCCAGTTCGCCAGACAGGGTTGCGCGGCAGCTCCCAGCTGGTCGCACAAGTCAGCCGTCTTGATGGCCATGAGCGATCAGTCCAGCGTGGCGCCGGATTGCTTCACCAGCTTCTGGTGCTTGGCAAGTTCCGACTGGAAAAAAGACGGCGCTTCGGCGGGGCCCTTGTCCATCACCATGAGACCTTGCCCGGCGATGGCGGTCTGGGCTTGGGGGGTTTCCATGGCTGACTTGATGGCGGCCGCATAGCTGTCCACCGTCGTCTTGCTGAGACCCGCCGGCCCGATCAAGGCAATCCAGGCATCAAAGCTGTATTTGGATACGCCCGCCTCCGCCATGGTCGGCACATCGGGGAACGCCGAGGAACGGGCTGACGTGGATACCGCGAGGGCGCGCAGGGTGCCCGCCTTGACCTGTGGTGCCACCTGCGACACCGACACAAAACACAGCTGGACCTGACCACCCACAAGGTCGGTGATGAGCGGACCCGTGCCCCGGTAGGGCACATGCTTCATGTCGATGCCAGTCTCCGAAATCATCAGCTCGCTCGCCAGATGCAACGTGCTGCCGTTGCCTGCTGAACCATAGTTCAAAGTACCCGGATGGGCCTTGGCATAGGCCAGCAGCTCCTGCACGTTTTTCACCGGCAGTTTCGCATTCACCGCCAGAACCAGCGGCACGGTGGCCAGCACCGCAATCGGCGTGATGTCCTTGAGGCTGTCATAAGGCACCGTTTTATAGATGCCCGGGTTGATTACGTGGTTCGAAGAGATCATCCCGAGGGTCAGGCCATCCTTGGGCGCCTTGACGATCTGCGACGTGCCCGGGATACCCCCCGCACCGACCACGTTCTCGATCACGACGGGATGCCCCGTCGCCCGGCCGAAGCCCGGGCCCAGTGCGCGCGCAACAGCGTCCACCGTGGAGCCTGCGGCAAGCGGCACCACCATACGCAACGGCTTGTCGGACATGACCGGTTGCGCCAGGGCGACCGGCGAGGCACAGGCCAGCGCGGCGGCACCGAACAGCGCAGCAAAACTACGCCGAGAGGGATGGGTTTTCATGGATGTCTCCTTGTGGTTGAAATTGTTGCTTGAGGTCTTCGAACGAAATCAGCACCCCCGCGATGGCGCTGGCCGCGACTGTCGGGGGACTGGCCAGCCAGACGCTGCCAGGACCGCCGCGCCCGGGGAAGTTGCGGTTGATGGCGCTGACCGTGACCTGTTCCGGCCGGCTCGACCCTCCAGGGCCGCAGTTGCCGCAGGCCCCGCACGAGGGCTGGAGGATGCGTGCGCCCACGCTCTCGAACGCATCAAGGTACCCCGACGCGATGCAGTGGTCCCGCACTGCGGTCGTTCCGAACTGCAGGAAGAGCTCGACCCCTGGCGCGACCTTCAAGCCACGGTCTGCCGCCCACCGCAGCACCGCGTGGTAATGATCAAAGTCCTCGCGCTTCCCGGCGGTGCACGATCCACCGTAGGCGATATCCACGCGGATCGGGGGATACACGGCCGACAGCGGCATGCCGTTGCCGGGATCACCTGGCGACGCAACCATGGCGGGCACCGCAGCGCAGTCAATGCGGATCGTCGCCGCATAGGTCGCGCCTGGATCGCTGCGCATCCAGTCTTGCAGCGTGAAATCCACACCGCGCCGTTCACGCAGAAAGCGCACCGTCTCTTGGTCCGGGGCCACGATGCCGGTGAATCCCCCGAGCTCGGCCGTCATGTTGGTGAAGGTCGCACGCTCATCCGTGCCCATGGCCTCAATGGCCGAACCGGTGAACTCGAACACCTTGCCAACACCGCCGCCGCTGCGGATGTAGGGCTGTGCCAGAAGGTGCAGAACCAAATCCTTTGCGGTCACCCCCGCCGCGAGCTGCCCCTCCAGAACAATGCAAACGCTCTCCGGCACGGTCAGCCGCACCGCACCGGTCACAAAGGCGTTGGCCATGTCGGTTGTGCCAATGCCGAAGGCGACACAGCCCAGGGCGCCACTGTGCGGGGTATGGGAGTCCGTGCCCACCACCAATTGGCCAGGCAGGGCGTAGTGCTCGGCCATCATCGCGTGTGAGATACCTGCGACGTTGCGGCCGTCGTCCTGCTTCGCCTCCTGTTCGGTCAGCGTGCGGTGCGTCTTCAGGCCGTAGGCGGCGGCGAACTCGCGCTGCGCCTGAACCATGCGGTGGACGTTGGGTACGAGGCCGCCTCGCACATGGGCCGGGCTTTCCTCCACGTAGGAGGTGTGGTCCTCGAACACCAGGATGGACGCCGGGTCCTCGATATTCAACGGGCGGCTGAAGTTGGCGTGCAGCATGTGGGCGGCCATGCCGGTGTAGTACTCGTGGATGAAACGCCAGTCCGCACGCACGAAAGCCCCGTCGCCGGGCTGCGGGCAGTCCGATGTGACGCCTGTATCCAACGCATGCCGGGCCACGATTTTTTCGAACAGGGTCTGGGGTGTCGTGTACTGACGGGCAGGCACTTTCCCCGTCTTTACCAGGTGGGCCTGGCCGAACGGCAGCAGCCCGCCTCCGCGCAAAATGGCAGCGGCAAGCACATCCCGGCCCGCCAGGAGGTCGTCCCACGCAATGGCCTCACCCGCCTCGATGCGCGGAATGAGGCTGAAGTCCGTGGAGGTGATGAGCCCGATGTTGTCCGCGTTCTGGCGGTAGATGCGTTCAAAGCTTTTGGCGATCACCAGCCTGACGCCGGCCAGCTTCTCTGCCGCAGGGCTGTGCTCCCGGGATGAGCCCTTGCCATAGCGGCTCCCGGCTACGATGACCTGTATGCCGCTCTGGCGTAGCGCATCGACCCCGATGGGGAACTCCCCCCCGGTCTTGAAGCCGGAGTGCAGGTAGCGCCCCAGCTTGTCGTCGAAATGGGTCAGGATGGCGATCGGAGTGATCTCATCGGTGGAAACGTCATCGCGCAGCGGTGCAGCCTGCTCCAGCGAAACGCGCTCACCTGCAAGGGCCTGACGCACCCTCTCCGCCGACTGGCTCAGATACAGGATGCGAGAGGAAAACCGAACCGCTGAAGGGGATGGGGCGTGCATGGCCCATCATCCAATGCGTCCCTGGGGAAGGGAAGCGCTAAGACAGCACGGGGGATCGCTCAAAAATCGAGACCGGGATTACCCTGAGATGGAATCAATGAGAGCCTGAACGGACCGCAGCTGGGGCGTGCGGCGCAGTGCGTACACGCACAGCTCGCGCACCGCCCATGGCTCAGCCAACCGGATGCGTGCAAAGGGGGCGCTGCCCGCGTAAGCGGAAGCCGCGCTCTGCGGGATGACGGCAATCCCCAGCCCAGCCTCCACCATCCGGCAGACGGCATCGAAGCTGCTGACCGAAACTTCCGGGGCGAAGCGCCTTTGCATCGCCTCGGCGCGCTCATGCAGCATCATGTCCAGGGCGCCCCCCTGGTGCACCCCGATGACGGGGTATTCCAGGACTTGTTCGAAATGCACTGCGCCACCTTCCTCGCACAACGCGTGGCCGGTGGGCACCACCACCCACAGCGGATCGCTCGCAAAGGGCCAGGAGTCCAGCCCTGAAGGCCCTGCCCCGGCAACCCCCACGCCCACGTCGGCCCGGTCGTCCAGACACGCCCTGATCACGTCGCGGGTGTCCACCTCATGCAGGGAGATGCGCACACCGGGGTACTGCGCCCGGAAGCGGGACAGCCGTTCTGGCAAAAAGCCCACCACAGCCGACATGTTTGCATACAGGCGAACGGTGCCCCGGATATCGTCACCGTGCTCCTGCACTTCCCGCACCAACCCCTGCAGTTCGTCATCGATCTGCAGCCCGCGCTCGAAAACCACCCGGCCTGCATCGGTCAACGCAACGCCACGGGGGGAGCGAATGAGCAGCGAAGTACCGAAGGCATGCTCCAGGTCCGCCAGGCGCCGACTCAGCGCCGAGGGGGCAATGTGCTCCTGCTCCGCTGCGCGCGCGATGGAGCATGTTTTCGCCACTGCAACAAACAATCGCAGGCTGTAGGAATCCAGGCGGATGTTCAGAAAGGGCTCCTTGGGGGAACGTCGTGTCGCACGATGGTAGCGCACGGTTCATCCCGCGATGAGTCCAGCGGCAGGCGCTGGCATTCGCAGCCGAGCCGCTCCAAGCCTTCGCCAGAACGCCCTCTGCAACAGGCGAGAACCCGCCCCCGCCTCACCCCCACCACCGCACCACGCCCGCCGCTGCCGCCCCCAGCACCACCACCAGCAAAAACGGCAACCGCAACCACAGGGCCAGCGCGGCCACGCCCAAAGCGGCCAGGCGGGCATCAATCACCAGGGCGGTGCCCGCAGCAAACGTATTCATCACCGTCAGCGCCGACAGCAGAGCCACGGTGATGGCACCGGCCACGCGGGTCATGCGCGGGTTTTGCAGCCAGCGGGCGGGCACGGCGTAGCCCGCGAGTTTGGTGAGGTAGGTGGCGGCGCAAGCCAGCACA
>JANJVG010000186.1 GCA_024710165.1 Burkholderiaceae bacterium | reverse complement strand
CGCAGATTCAACTACAAAGTGCACCGAATTTCAGTGTAACGGACGAATCTCCAAGCCAATGAACACCTCGTGGGGAGTGCGGTAGTTGAGGCACTTGCGGGGTCGGTGGTTGAGCCGGTAGAGCGCATCGTCAACTTCGTGCTGCGAGACCCGGCGCAGGTTGGTGCACTTGGGGAAGTACTGGCGCAGCAGGCCATTGGTGTTCTCGTTGAGCCCACGCTCCCATGAGTGGTAGGGATGCGCGAAGTACACATCCGCCCCCAGACTGGCGGCGATGAATGCATGCTCAGCAAACTCCTTGCCATTGTCGAACGTGATCGTTTCGCACAAGTGTTTGTGAGGGCGCAGCAGTGCGATCACAGCCTCGGTCACCCCTGCGCTGTGGCGCCAGTCCAGTTGCTGCGCCAGTGTGTAGCGGGACTTGCGCTCCACCAAGGTCACCAGTACCCCTTGGTGGCCCTTGCCGACCACGGTATCACCCTCCCAGTCACCCATGCGGCTGCGTGCGTCAACGATGGCGGGGCGCTGCTCTATGCAGAGCCGATCTTTGAGTGTGCCGCGCCGCTCTTGTCCGCTGCCGTAGCGCTTGCGTCGCACCTTCTGGCAGCGCAGGTGCTTGATTAGCTCACCGCCTTTGCGTTTATCGTCATAGATGTGCTGGTAGATGCATTCGTGGCTGATGGTCAGCACGCCCTCCAGCCGCAGCCGTCCGCTGACCTGCTCGGGAGAAAGCTCCAGGCGCAGATAGCTGTGCACCTGGCTCCACTGCCGCGCATTGAACTGGCGTGCATTGCGCCGTGCCCTTTGGCGGGCACGGGCTCGCTCATGAGCGCGGGCGGGTTTGTAGCCTTGGGCTCCAGCGTTGCGATTGAGCTCGCGGGTGATGGTCGAGCGGCTTCGATTGAGCTGTGCGGCTATCACTGCCGGGCTTATGTTTTGACGACGCAGTGCGTGGATTTGGTATCGTTCTTCTCGGGTCAAGTGGGTATAGGTCATGGTGCAACGTTTGGGACTGGCCGGTCACAAAAATGCATCCTATGCACTCTTGGCCCAACTCGGTTTACTTGCGTTGCACTTCGTACTTGAATCCGCCCATTGATTTTCAAAAGCACAAGCTCCTGCCCAGGCCTTGCGGACACATTTGACACACCTCCCGGTGGCGCCGGATACTTTTGGGCATAGTCCGCTTTCACACCTTCCTTTGACCCGTGCCATGGGCGTTTCAGCTGTCTCTTCAGTTCCCGGCGTTCCGAACGCCCATGGCCTGAGAACCCAGGCAGGCCAGCGCGTGTCCGCTGCAGCCGACACAGCCCCAAGCCCACCTGGCCGCACCAATCCTGCCCAAGCGGAGGACGACCGCAAGGCCTCCCCTGCAGAAAACGCTGCCCAAACCAGCGTTACGCTCAGCAAAGAAGCGCTGGATCAGCTCGCCAGGCTCAAAGCCCGCGACAGGAAGGTGCGCCAACACGAGGCGGCGCACATGGCGGCCGCCGGCGGCCTGGTCACGTCGGGCGCAAGCTACACCTACCAAAGAGGACCGGATGGCGCACGTTATGCCATTGGTGGCGAGGTTGGCATCGACACCTCCCCCGGCCGCACCCCCCAAGAGACCCTGGACCGCGCCACCCAAATCCAGGCCGCTGCACTGGCCCCGGCAGAGCCCTCCGGACAAGACCTGGCCGTGGCGGCCAAGGCACAGCAAATGGCACTCCAGGCGCGCATCGAAATGGCACACCAAAGCCGGGCAGACACCTCTGGCGCGCAAGACCCTGACAGCACGCTGCGCAGGACCTATGGCAGCGGGGAGAGCGACCGGCGCAGTCCACTCAGCGTGTTCGCCTGAAACTTTGCACAGTGGTTGGCCGCAGGGTAGCCGCTGAGAAAGCTGCACCCTCACTGCACAGGGCCTTGAACCGCGTCCACTGGCGCGTAGAATCAATCACCGGGCCCAAGTTTCTTGCAGCCCGGTTTTTTGTGCCTGCGCACCGCAGGGCCCACTGCGGCCACCACGCCAGCATCCGCAAAGCCGGTTTTCAAGCCAAGCGCCCATCGCGCCGGACATCCTTCCGCCGCGACCCCTTCACAGGAGCTTGGAACCTCATGGAAATCTTCGACTACGACAACATTCTTTTGCTGCCGCGCAAGTGCCGCGTGGACAGTCGCTCGGAGTGCGACGCCAGCGTCGAACTGGGCGGACGGAGCTTCCGCATCCCGGTCGTGCCCGCCAACATGAAGACGGTGGTGGACGACAAAATCTGCACCTGGATGGCACAGAACGGCTACTTTTACGTCATGCACCGCTTCGACCTGGACAACGTCCAGTTCGTGCGTGACATGCACGCCAAGGGCTGCTACGCGTCGATCTCGCTGGGGGTCAAAAAACCCGACTATGACGCCGTGGACCAACTGGTGGCCGAGGGCCTGTGCCCTGAATACATCACCATCGATATCGCCCACGGCCATGCCGACACCGTGAAGGCGATGATCGGTTACCTGAAAGAAAAGCTGCCCAAGGCCTTCGTGATTGCCGGCAACGTCGCCACCCCCGAAGCCATCATCGACCTGGAAAATTGGGGCGCGGACGCCACCAAGGTCGGGGTGGGCCCGGGCAAGGTGTGCATCACCAAGCTCAAGACAGGCTTTGGCACGGGCGGCTGGCAGCTGTCGGCGCTCAAGTGGTGCGCACGTGTGGCCACCAAGCCCATCATTGCCGACGGTGGCATCCGCAGCCATGGAGATATCGCCAAGAGCATCCGCTTCGGCGCCACCATGGTGATGATCGGATCGCTGTTCGCGGGCCACGAGGAATCGCCCGGCAGGACCGTGGAGGTGGACGGCGAACTGTTCAAGGAGTACTACGGCTCGGCCAGCGATTTCAACAAAGGCGAATACAAACACGTCGAAGGCAAGCGCATCCTCGAGCCCATCAAGGGCAAGCTGGCCGATACGCTGATCGAGATGGAGCAGGACGTGCAAAGCTCCATCAGCTACGCCGGCGGCAAAAAGCTCATGGACATCCGCAAGGTGAACTACGTCATCCTGGGCGGCGACAACGCGGGCGAACACCTGCTGATGTGAGGTCGGGCACCGGGTGCATGGTCATACGGCTTTCACCTGATGGGCGCCAACGCATGCCCAGCGCACTGCCTGGGTCAGCGGCCACCGCGCAAGGGCCGCCATGCCGCGTGGGCGGCGCTCTACTTGCGTGCGCTGGTGGCGTCCCCCCTTCCCGCGCGCAGCGCGAGAGAAGGGGGAAGGCGCGCAGCGCCACAGGGGGTTGTCCTCAGCTCATGCGCGCAGCAGGTTCAGCGCCATATGGTGCAGGTCCTTGCCCGGCTGCGCCAGGGTGTCGAGGATGCTGAAGTGGTTCAGCCCCTCCAGCACCTGGCAGCGGGGCACGGTGTGGGCGCCCCACGCTTCCTGAACCAGGCGGTTCTGGCGCAGGAATTCGGGGCTTTCGTCACCGCCCACAGCACAGTGCAAAGTGCCCGATGACGGCGCAAGCAGGCGCGCCGGGCTGCACTGCAGCACCTGCTCTTCGGTCAGGTGCAGGCTCTCTTGCAAAAACGGGGTGTGCCTCAGCGGCTCCAGGTCATGCACACCTGAAATGGACAGCGCATTGCGCACCAGCCCGTCGGGCAGATCCGCGCCAATCAGGGGCCACACGCTGGTCAGCAAAAGCGCAGCGAGTTGCCCGCCAGCTGAATGCCCCACCGCCGTGATGCATCGGGGGCTACCGCCGTGGTGTGCAATGTTGCGCCCCACCCAGGCCAGCGCTTTCTCCATTTGCCGAACGATATGCGCCACCGACACGGGCGCCTGCGGCGAACCCGGACACAAGGCATAGTTGAGGACGACCACACAAACCCCCGCCCGGGTGAACGCCGGCGACACGAACGAATGCCCCGACTTGTCGAGCGAGCGCCAATAGCCCCCGTGGATGAACACCATCACCGGCACGCCCCCCGCCCGCGCGTTGTCGGCCGGGAAAATATCCAGACGCTCGCCTTCACCCTCTCCGTAGGGCACATCCAGACTGCAGGGGTGGGTGGCACGCACCTGGGCAGACGCACGCTCCCAGCGGTCCAGATAACCAGCGTAGTCGGGTACCAGCGCGCGGTTGTTGTACATGCGCTCCAGCCACACCGGGTCGTACAGGGCTTGTGCCATGGCAACTCCTCATTCCAACTGTTCGGATACAAACACATCATCCCGGGATATGCCTCTCGCTGCAAGCTCGATGACAGGGAGCAAGGCCGGAAACAGCCCATGATGATGTCCACACTGTGCAGTTGCACCGAGAGCACTTCATGACCGCCTTCCATTCCCTCCAGATCGCCGTGCTCGGCATTGGCTTGATGGGTCTGCCCATGGCCCGCCGACTGTGCGCCGCAGGACACGATGTCCATGCGTGGAACCGTACCCGCGCCAAAGCCGAGCCGCTGACGGCGGCAGGCGCCCACGTGCACGACCAGCCGACCGACGCCGTTCGGCATGCCGACATCACCATCAGCATGCTGGAAAGCGGCCCGGTCGTCGGCGAAGTGCTGTTTGCCCAGGGAACAGCCCAGGCGATGCGCAAAGGCAGCCTGTTCATCGACATGGCATCGATCCAGCCACGTGAAGCGCGTGACCACGCGGCCAGGTTGAACGAATTGGGAATTGCCCATCTGGATGCCCCCGTCTCTGGAGGAACCGTGGGCGCCGAGGCCGGCACGCTGGCCATCATGGCCGGCGGAAAAGCTGCCGACTATCAGCGCGCGCTGCCCGCCTTTGCTGCACTGGGCCGGCCCACCCACGTTGGTCCCCATGGAGCCGGACAGCTGGCAAAACTGGCCAACCAGATGATTGTGGGCATCACTATTGGTGCGGTGGCCGAAGCCTTGCTGTTTGCTGCCAAAGGTGGCGCCGACATGGCCAAGGTGCGCGAAGCCATATCCGGCGGGTTTGCCGACAGCCGAATTCTTCAACTGCACGGCCAGCGCATGATCGAACGCGATTTCGCGCCCCGCGGTCGCATGACCGTGCAGCTCAAGGATCTGCGCAACGCCCTTGCCACATCACAGGAAATCGGCTTTGATGCCCCGGTCACCGCACTGTTCGAGGCACTATACGCCCAGGGCGTGGAGCATGGCCTGGGTGAACTGGACCACAGCGGCCTCTTCGTAGAACTGGCCAGCCGCAATGCGATGCAGTGATATTGAAATCCGAAAATTTTCATGCCCGGCTTGCGAAAGGGTAAAAAGTTGGTGCATAATTCAAGTCTCTGCTGCAACGCAGAAACGGTTTTGAAAGTGGGTTCTTAGCTCAGTTGGTAGAGCAGCGGACTCTTAATCCGTAGGTCGAGTGTTCGAGTCACTCAGGACCCACCACTCACAAGCCGCAAGGCACAAAGCGCCGACGCTATTAATTACATAGCGCCGGCGTTTTCGTTTTGGGCTCATGGGACACTGGTGGGACATTTCCTGTCCACACGGTGCAACCGACCACAAAACAGCACAGCACAAGAATCCGGTAATATCCGGCTCGTGCAACAAGCAGCACAGCGATGAAGCTCATGGCCAGCCTGGCCGGGAGTGGAGCAACGTTGCTGGCACCCATGCGCGTTCCCACGCCCCTAGGTGCCAGCCATGTCAATCCACTTTGCAGAAAGGCATCGCTCATGGCTACCATCGAAGTCCGCCGCGCAGACGACGGCACAGTCTCCTACCGGGCCAAGGTCCGGCTCAAGGGGCACCCTCCTGAACACGCCACCTTCAAGCGCAAGACCGACGCCACGAAATGGGCGCACAGTGTCGAAGCGGCCATGCGCGAGGGGCGGTACTTCAAGACCGCCGAGGCCAAGAAGCACACCTTTGCCGACCTCGTGGATCGCTACCTGAAGGAAGTCCTCCCCGACCGCCCGAAGAACGCGGCGAACACGCAGCGCCACCTCCAGTTCTGGAAGCAGAAGCTGGGTACGCTGGCACTGGCGGACATCACCCCCGCGCTCCTGGTGCAGCTGCGCAACGAGTTGCTGGCAGAGACCACGCGCCGGAACAAGCCCCGCTCCAATGCCACCGTGGTGCGCTACCTGGCATCCATCTCCCATGCCTTCACGGTCGCCATGAAAGACTGGCAGTGGGTCACCGACAACCCCGTCAGCAAGATTTCCAAGCCCCGCCAGGGGCGGGGGCGTGAACGCTACCTGTCCGATGACGAGCGGGAGAGCCTGCTGGCGGCCTGCCGCGCCTCCACCAACCGCTACCTCCTCCCCGTGGTCGTTCTGGCCATCTCCACCGGCATGCGTCGCGGTGAAATCATGAACCTGCGCTGGCAGGACATCGACTTCCAGCGCGGCACCATCCTCCTGACGGCCACCAAGAATGACACCTCGCGCTCCGTCCCGCTGACGGGCCTTGCGCTAATGCTCCTCCAGGACCTCGCCAAGGTGCGCCGACTCGACACTACCGTGGTCTTCTACGGCTCCCTGCCGAACAAGCCCATGGACCTAAAAAAGCCCTGGGAAGCGGCTGTACGCCACGCGGGCCTGGAGAACTTCCGCTTCCACGACCTGCGACACACCGCCGCCTCCTACCTGGCCATGAACGGTGCCACCACGATGGAAATCGCCGCAGTGCTGGGTCACAAAACACTCCAGATGGTCAAGCGCTACAGCCATCTGGCCAACAGCCACACGGCGAAGGTAGTGACCGCCATGAACGACAAGATTTTTACTCAGTCAATAGGTGCAATACACACCACCAACACGGGCAAGCCGTGACGGTTATTCACACGACTTGACGGAAAACTACAAGGCTCGCTAAACTATCTCCCGTGCGATAATTACGCACATGTGATGTAGAAGCCATTTGCCTCCGGCACATGGTGGACCCCAAGCTGCTTCGGTTTAACAACCGGGGTGACCAAAGTCCACCAACGTGAAGGAATGCCAAATGGCTTTTCTCATTTCCGCTCCTGCTGCTGACCTGCCGCAGCCCAAGCCTCGCCGCACTGCGCGTTTGCCGCAAACAGGTGACACCCACTCCACGACAAGTGCGCAGCTAGCTGAAGGCTGCGACGTCAAGGCGAAAGCGCTGCTCAACACGCCGCCATCCACCACCCCACACACCCGGCTCATCCCCCTGACCGACTGGAACCAGTACCACGCGTGGCCCCCCATCGGCGGTCTGCGCCACCTGGTCTTCTTCGAACGCACCAACGGCTTTGACAAAGTTGTGCGGCGCGTCGGCCGCCGCGTGCTGATCGATGAGGCTTCATTTTTTGCATGGGTTGACAGCAACAACGGGAGCGCAGCATGAGTCGCCCGCGCAAACCATTGAGCACGCCTAGCAACCCGCCAATTGCAGATGGCTGCGTGATGACAGCTGCCAGCCCCAAGAGCGTCCTCCGAAAAACCCGTGCGGCGACGATGCTGAAACGTATCCCTTCGGGCATCCGACAGCATGTGTTGGCAATCTCCGTAGGCAGCCACTGCCGGGATACTCATCCCATTCAACGCGAACTCACCATCTCCGCCCTGGTGCATGAATGGACCAAGCCCGACCTCACCCGAGGAAAACTCTCCCTTGACCAGTATCTAGAACTGGACCAGAAGGACCCTACGCAGAAAGCGACGCGCAATGCAGAGAAGGACGGGCCTTACTTCATTCCCGCGACTTTTCGGGACGACGGCTTCCGTCAAGCGACAGATGTAGTGAGCCTCTGCGGATTCGCTGGAGACCTCGACAACGGAACGCTCACCAAGGCCGACATCGAGGCCAAGCTGCACGGCACATTCTTCATTGCATACAGCAGCTACAGCCACAGCACCCGCTTGCCGAAATGGCGTTTTTTGGTGCCGTATCAGGAGTCAATCCACCCATCCGCGCACGCCAAAGTTTATGCGCATTTTCAGGGCCTCTTCGACAACCAGTTGGACACACGCTGCGGCACCACCGCCCAAATTTGGTACACCCCTGCGTGCCCGCCGGATGCTGCACAGCACTACGAGTTTTTTGTCGGACAGGGTGATTTGCTTGACGTTGCTGCAATACCTGAGCCAGTTGCCACGCCCAAAAAGTCGGTCACGTCCAAGCCCTGCAATATCACTGCTAACGAGCATGAAAGGGTTCAGAGCGCATTGGCCATCATCCCCTCGGACGACCGAGAAATGTGGATCAAATTCGGGATCGCCCTCAAGCAAAATTTGCCGCAAGACGTGGCGCGGCAACTGTGGGGCGTTTGGTCCCAAAAATCTGACAAGTACGACCCCGACGACTGCGACCGCACGTGGGACAGTTTCAAAGACAGTCCGGGCGGTGAGGCAATCACCCTCGCTTCGATCTTTTTTCACGCCAGAAACCTTGGCTGGACGGATGACGTGCAGCCCATGTCCCGGGAAGTCGAAGTGCTCAACTCCACCCACTTCGTCGCTGTTGCGGGAGCGAAAACATGGGTGTTCAAGGAAGACTACGACCCCGAGCTCCAGCGCCAAGTATTGAAACGTTTGGGCTTTGACGACTTCAAAAAGCTGCACTCCCACACCAAAGTGCAAATCGCCCAAGGTGACCTGGTGAAAAAGCGACCCATCGCTCAGGTATGGCTCGAGCACCCGCTGCGCCGAACCTTCGACAGCATTGTTTTCTTGCCCAACCAGCCAACCCCACCCGGCACCTACAACACTTGGCGGGGGTTTGCTTGCAGCGCCACTCAAGGGAACTGGTCTCTGATGCAAGCGCACATTCGCGACGTCATCTGCAGCGGAGACACACTCGCTGCGGAATATCTGATGAACTGGATGGCATTTGCAGTTCAGCATCCAGAAAAGCCTGCCGAGGTTGCAGTCGTCCTGCAGGGCAATCGCGGCACTGGCAAAGGCAAATACGCCAACGCCATGACCGCCTTGTTCGGCCCACACGCGACAACCGTATCGCAAGCCAGCCACTTGACCGGCCACTTTAACGGTCACCTCAAGGATTGCACGTTCCTCTTCGTTGATGAGGGCATGTGGGCGGGGGACAAGGCAGGTGAAAACGTTCTGAAAGCACTCATCACGGAGCCTGTGATCCAGATGGAGAAAAAGTTCCAGGACCCGACGCCCATCAAAAATCGTCTGCACATCATGATCGCGTCAAATAGCGAGTGGGTGGTTCCTGCGGGCGCCCATGAGCGCCGCTACTTCGTTCTGCACGTCAGCGACGTACACATGCAGGACAAGGCGTACTTTGCCGCCCTCGACCGCCAGATGTACGAGCTCGGCGGCCTGGAGGCGATGCTGCATGACTTGCTCCGTCGCGACCTCAGCACCTTCGACATCCGCGCAGTGCCCCGCACCGCCGCGTTGGACCAACAGGTGATCAACTCACTCGACGCCATGCATACGTGGTGGCTGGATCATCTGGGTTCTACAGTGCCTGATTGGCAGTACCAATGCCGGCGCACCCTGGTGGAAGCATGCGCCCACAAGTGCAGTACGCCCAGCCAGCGCTCGATGGAAACAAAGCTCGGTAATTTCCTCAAGAAGGTGCTGCCCGGGGGCTTGAAGAAGGTGTCACACACTCCCCCTGGGCGCGCCAAGGCGATAGAGTGTTATGAGTTTCCGACGCAGGCCCTATGCCGCCAGGCGTTCCAGAATCTCCTCGGCATACAGCACGATCCGTGGGCCTAGAGATCATCAAGGGCATACCTCCCCTACCTTTGACACCTCTTTTCTATAAAACAGAAATCAGGAAAAATGGCAAAGGTAGGGAAGCAGGTAGCGAAGGTATTCCAGCCCCCCCACTCTAGCTCCTGTGCGCCGCACTATCGATTACTGCATGGCCTTCATGATGGCCACCAGCTCTGCGTCACTCAGCCCCTCCAGTCGCCGCATCTCCTGCTCGGCCGGAGGCCCCAGCGCCATCTTCACACGCTCCGGCGCATAAAAGCCCATCAGCTTCCCAATCTCGCGCAGCCCCGCCACCATCCCCGCCGGGTTCCGCTGCCCCCGGGCCATCTGCACGGCCTCCAAAAGGCCCGCCAACACGCGTTCACGGTCAACAGCCAACCGAGATGCATCGGCGCGTTGGCGAGCCTCTATAGCGCTCGAAATAGCTACATTCGTTAGCAGCCGGTGCGCCGCAACCCTGGCGCCAGCCGCGCCGTAGCCCGCCCGCGTCGCGGCCTGGGTGCCATTGCCGTCAATCAGGTACTCATCCACAAACCTGGCTTGGCGGGGTGTCATTGCGCTGGTGTTCATGGTGCCTATATTTTAATCAAATTGACGGTATTTGCTTAAGAAATAGGCAGATCGATTCCGGGCATTCTTGTGGCAACGCAGACTTGCACAGTGACGCCAGCAGCACACCCTATTTGCCAAGGCGCCAGCCAATGGCCCTGCACATCCAAGGCACGCGCAGTGCGGCTGGCATACTGACCCTGGTAAGCAATTGTCAGTTTCCAACCCGCATGAACCAACAAACCCTCTCCGCCTTCATCTGGTCCGTGGCCGATCTGCTGCGCGGTGACTACAAGCAATCCGACTACGGCAAGGTCATCCTTCCCTTCACGGTGCTGCGCCGCCTGGACTGCGTGCTCGAAGCCACCAAGTCCGCCGTGCTGGCCGAACTGGCCGCCAAGCAGGCGCAGGGCGTCAACCCCGAGCCCTTCCTGCTGCGCAAGGCGGGCCAGAGCTTCTACAACACCTCCACGCTCGACCTCCAAAAGCTGCTGGGCGACCCCGACCACATTGCGCAGAACCTGTTCAGCTACGTGCAGGCGTTCTCGCCCGCCGTGCGCGATGTGTTTGAGCGCTTTGAATTCCACACCCAGGTCGAGCGCCTGACCAAGTCCGGGCTGCTCTACCAGGTGGCCGAAAAGTTCACCCAGATCGACCTGCACCCCGAGGTGGTCAGCAACATGCAAATGGGCCTGGTGTTTGAGGAGCTGATCCGCAAGTTCGCTGAAATCAGCAACGAGACCGCTGGGGAGCACTTCACCCCGCGTGAGGTCATCCGCCTCATGGTCAACCTCATCTTCATTGAAGACGACGCCATCCTCAGCAAGCCCGGCGTGGTGCGCACCATTTACGACCCCACGGCGGGCACCGGCGGCATGCTCAGCGTGGCGGGCGAATACCTGGCCGAGCACAACCCCCAGGCGCGCCTGACGGTGTTTGGCCAAGAGCTCAACCCCGAGTCCTACGCCATCTGCAAGGCCGACATGCTGATCAAGGGCCAAGACGTGGCCAACATCGCCTTTGGCAACACGCTCAGTGACGACGGCCACACGCACAAGCGGTTCGACTACATGCTGTCGAACCCTCCGTTTGGCGTGGAATGGAAGAAGGTCGAGAAGGAAGTGCGCAAAGAGCACGAACAGCAGGGCTACAACGGCCGCTTCGGCCCCGGCCTGCCCCGCGTGTCCGATGGCTCCATGCTGTTTTTGCTGCACCTGCTCAGCAAAATGCGCCCGGCGCAGGAGGGCGGCAGCCGCTTCGGCATCGTGCTCAACGGCTCGCCGCTGTTCACCGGCGGCGCGGGCTCGGGCGAATCCGAAATCCGCCGCTACGTGCTGGAAAACGACCTGTGTGAGGCCATCGTCGGTCTGCCCACCGACATGTTCTACAACACCGGCATCAGCACCTATGTCTGGATCATCAGCAACCGCAAGCCAACTGCGCGCAAAGGCAAGGTGCAATTGATCGACGCGAGCGGCATGTGGCAGAAGATGCGCAAGAGCCTGGGCAGCAAGCGCAAGGAACTCAGCGACGCCCACATCGAGCGCATCACCCGCCTGTTTGGCGACTTTGCCGAGGCGCACGATGGCGACTGCACCCCCATCAGCCGCATCTTCGACAACGAAGCCTTTGGCTACCACGCCATCACCGTCGAGCGCCCGCTGCGCGATGAAGCGGGCAACGTGGTGCTGGGCAGCAAGGGCAAGCAAAAAGGCAAGCCCCAGCCCGACGCCAGCCTGCGCGACACCGAAAACGTACCCTACACTGAAGACGTGGGCGAATACTTCAAGCGCGAGGTGCTGCCCCACGCCCCCGACGCCTGGATCGACCCCGACAAAACCAAGGTGGGCTACGAAATCCCGTTCAACCGGCACTTCTACGTGTTCAAGCCCCCGCGCCCGCTGGCCGAGATTGACGCTGAGCTCAAGCAGACCACCGACCGCATCCTGGACATGATCAAGGGGCTTTCGGCATGAGCTTTCCGCGATACCCGGAGTACAAGGACAGTGGGGTGGCGTGGCTGGGGACGGTACCACTGCATTGGGACTTGGTTCCCTTGAAGCAGGTGATCTCGCGTATCGAATCAGGAACCAGCGTGAACGCGATCGATACGCCAGCAGGTGACGGCGAGCTTGGCGTTCTCAAAACCAGTTGCGTCTATCACGGGCATTTTGACGCCGACGAAAACAAGGCTGTCATTCCTGATGAATATGACCGCGTTGCGTGTCCCGTCACGGCAGGCACACTCGTCGTGAGTCGGATGAACACTCCAGACCTTGTTGGTGCTGCGGGGGTTGTCCACGTCAGTCATGAAAATCTCTTCCTGCCGGACCGACTTTGGCAGGTCCACTTCGATGGCGCGGATCCCAACTTCGTGCATCACTGGACCCACACTCCGGCATATCGTGCGCAAGTGGAGATGGCTTGTGCGGGGACAAGCTCCAGCATGCAGAACCTCGGTCAGGATCAGTTTCGCTGCTTCGTCATTCCGCGACCGTCATTTAGCGAACAAACCGCCATCGCCACCTTCCTCGACCGCGAAACCGCCAAGATCGACGCGCTGGTGGCCGAGCAGGAAAAGCTGATCGCCCTGCTGCAGGAAAAGCGCCAGGCCGTCATCTCCCACGCCGTGACCAAGGGGCTGGACCCGAACGTGCCTATGAAGGACTCGGGCGTGGAGTGGCTGGGGGAGGTGCCAATTCACTGGGAGGTCAGTCCATTCAAATGGCTACTTGATCGAAATGATGGCGGTGTCTGGGGAGACGATCCAGATGGCACTGATGACACCTTGGTACTTCGATCAACCGAACAAACCGTAGACGGTCAATGGCGGCTGGAAAACGCTGCGACGCGCAAACTATCGGCAACGGAACGAGCGGCAGCTCTACTGGAATCGGGCGACCTCGTCGTCACCAAGTCAAGCGGAAGTTCATTGCACATTGGCAAGACCACCCTTGTCACAGATGAAATCGCGCAACTCGGCTGTTGCTATTCCAACTTCATGCAACGCTTGCGAATGAAGCCGTCGTTTAGCCCATTACTCGCTTGGTACATCCTGAACAACGACATTGCCCGACTTCAATTTGATCTGCTATCCAACTCCACGACCGGGCTTGCCAATTTGAACGGCACCATGATCGGCCAGATGATGTTGGCGATCCCACCCGGTGAGGAACAAACCGCCATCGCCACCTTCCTCGACCGCGAAACCGCCAAGCTCGACACCCTGATGACCGAAGCCCGCTCCGCCATCACCCTCCTGCAAGAACGCCGCACCGCCCTGATCTCCGCCGCCGTCACCGGCCAGATCGACGTGCGCGGGCTGGCGGGTGGCGCAAATGCTCCTGATTCAATAGCTGCCAGCGCTTATCCAGCAAGCGCTGGGGCCTGATTTTGCTTCAAATCCACCCGATCCCCTTGCCCCATGAAGCCTTAAAGGCAACAATCGTCGCCTTATGAGCAACACACAGGACGCCATGAACCTGCTGTTCCCTGCCCAGCGCCAGCAGGTGCTGGCCGCGCTGCTGCTGCAGCCGGGGCATAGCCTGCACCTGCGCGAGCTGGCGCGGCTGACCGGCAGCCACGCGGGCACGTTAGGGCGTGAGCTGGGCAAGCTGGCCCAGGCAGGGCTGCTGGTGCGCAGCGACCAGGGCAACCAGGCACGCTACAGCGCCAACATGCAGCACCCGCTGTTCCCTGAGCTCTCTGCCATGTTCCGCAAGACGCATGGCGTGGTGCCCGCGCTGCGCACCGCGCTGGAGCCGCTGGCGGGGCAGATTGCGCTGGCGTTTGTGTATGGCTCGCTGGCCAGCGGCACCGCCACCCAGCACAGCGATGTGGATGTGCTGCTGGTGGGCAGCGTCGATTTTGTCGCCGCGGTGCAGGCGCTGTACCCGCTGCACGAGCTGCTGGGACGCGAGGTGAACCCGGTGGTCTGGGCACCGCAGGAGCTGGCCGACAAGGCCCGGGCGGGCGATGCCTTTGTGCGCGACGTGTTGCGCAAACCCAAACTGTGGATCCAGGGAGACGACCATGAGCTTGAGCAACTTGCAGGCCATTGGCCGCCTGCAGGCGCAGCCGCCTGACCCGCCCGCCATGGCCAAGCTGCTGGGCCACACGCTGCGCTGGCTGCAGGCCCAGCACCCCGAATGGGGGCTGGTGTGAGCCTTTGCACGGCGTGTAACTATCAATTTCATAGCTGCTTGCGCTTGTCTGGCAAGCGCTAGAGCCCTGTTTTATTCAAAATTGCCATGGCCCTGCACAACGAAATCGCGTTCGAGACCGACATCTGCAACCACCTGGCAGCGCAGGGCTGGCTCTACGGCGCACCCGGCACCGAGGGCGACGCCAGCGGCTACGACACCCCCCGCGCCCTCTACCCCGCCGACCTGCTGGCCTGGGTGCAGGCAACCCAGCCCCAAGCCTGGGAGGCATTGACCAAGAACCACGGCACCGCAGCCGAAGCCATGCTGCTGGACCGCCTGCGCAAGGCGCTGGACGACCGGGGCACGCTGGAGGTGCTGCGCGTGGGCATCGACCTGCTGGGGCTCAAGAGCCCGCTGAAGCTGGCGCAGTTCAAGCCCGCGCTGGCCATGAACCCGGACTTGCAGGCCCGCTACGCCGCCAACCGCCTGCGCGTGGTGCGCCAGTGCCGTACCAACCATGACGACATCATCGACCTGGTGCTGTTCTTGAACGGTATCCCGGTGGCCACGGCGGAGCTCAAGACCGACTTCACGCAGGACATGAACGCGGCGGTGGATCAGTATCGCTTTGACCGCATTCCCAAGCCCAAGGGCCGGCCATTTGCCGAGCCGCTGCTGGACTTTCCGCGTGGTGCGCTGGTCCACTTTGCCGTGAGCAACCGCACGGTGATGATGGCCACGCGCCTGCTTGGGCCCGCCACGCGCTTTCTGCCCTTCAACCAGGGCGACCACGGCGGCGCGGGCAACCCGCCCAACCCGGCAGGCCACCGCACCGCCTACCTGTGGGAGCAGGTGTGGCAGCGCGACAGCTGGCTGGAGATCATCGGCCGTTACCTCGTCACCCAGCGCGACAGCAAGAAGAAGGTGACGGGCTTCATCTTCCCGCGCTACCACCAGCTCGACGCCACGCGCAAGCTGCAGGCGGCCGTGCTGACCGAGGGGGCCGGGCACAAGTATTTGATCCAGCACAGCGCGGGCAGCGGCAAGACCAATTCGATTGCCTGGACGGCGCACTTTATGGCCGACCTGCACGATGCGCAAAACCACAAGCTGTTCGACAGCGTGCTGGTGGTGAGCGACCGCAACGTGCTCGATGCGCAACTGCAAGAGGCCATCTTCGACTTCGAGCGCACCAAGGGCGTGGTGGCCACCATCAAGGGTGACGCGGGCAGCAAGAGCGGCGAGCTGGCCGAGGCGCTGGGCGGCGGCAAGAAGATTGTGGTCTGCACCATCCAGACCTTTCCGTTCGCCCTCAAGGCCGTGCAGGAGCTGGCCGCCACGCAGGGCAAGCGCTTTGCCGTGATTGCCGACGAGGCGCACAGCAGCCAGACCGGCGAGGCGGCATCCAAACTCAAACAGTTGCTGAGCGCCGAAGAACTCAAAGACCTGCAGGATGGTGGCGAGGTCAGCACCGAAGACCTGCTGGCCGCGCAAATGGCGGCCCGGGCCAACGACGTGAGCATCACGTATGTGGCTTTTACCGCCACGCCCAAGTCCAAGACACTGGAGCTGTTTGGCCGTCGCCCCAACCCCGACCAGCCCGCCGGGCCGGGCAACCTGCCCGCACCCTTCCACATCTATTCCATGCGCCAGGCCATCGAGGAGGGCTTCATCCTCGATGTGCTGAAGAACTACACGCCCTACAAGCTGGCCTTCAAGCTGGCGAACGAGGGCAAGGAGTGGGACGAGAAGCAGGTCGAGCGCAGCGAGGCCATGAAGGGCCTGATGCGCTGGGTGCGCCTGCACCCCTACAACATCAGCCAGAAGGTGGCCGTGGTGGTGGAGCACTTTCGCGAGAACGTGCAGCCCCTGCTGGATGGCCACGCCAAGGCCATGGTGGTCGTGGGTAGCCGCCAGGAGGCGGTGCGCTGGCAGTTGGCCATGCAGGGCTACATCCAGGACAACGGCTACGCGCTGGGCACGCTGGTGGCGTTCTCGGGCGAGGTGAACGACCCGCAGAGCCTGCCCGACCCGGTAACGGAGAACAGCGCAGCGCTCAACCCCCACCTGAAAGGCCGCGACATGCGCGAGGCGTTTGCCACCGACGAATACCAAATCCTGCTGGTGGCCAACAAGTTCCAGACCGGGTTTGACCAGCCGCTGCTTTGCGGCATGTACGTGGACAAGCGCCTGGGCGGTATCCAGGCGGTGCAGACGCTGAGCCGCCTGAACCGGGCCTACAGCGGGCCGTTTGGTGTAAAGGACACCACGTACATCCTGGACTTTGTGAACGAGCCGGACGATGTTCTGGCCGCGTTCAAGACCTATTACGAAACCGCCGAACTGGCAGGGGTGACCGACCCGCATCTGGTCTATGACCTGCGCGCCAAGCTCGATGCCTCCGGCCACTACGACGACTTTGAAGTCGAGCGCGTGGTGCTGGCCGAGCTGAACCCCAAGGCCACGCAGGCCCTGCTGGTGGCCGCCATCGAGCCCGTGGCCGACCGGCTGCTCAAACGCTACAAGGCGGCGCGGCAGAACCTGCAGGACGCAGAGGCCAGCACCATCCCAGACGGCCCGGCAGCGCAGGCCGCCAAGGATGAATTGGCCGCCCTCGCCCTGTTCAAGCGCGACCTGGGCACCTTTGTGCGCGTGTACGCCTTCTTGGGGCAGGTCTTCGACTACGGCAACACCGCCATCGAAAAGCGCGCCCTGTTCTTCAAACGCCTTCTGCCCCTGCTGGACTTTGGCCGCGAGCGCGAGGGAGTCGATTTGTCCAAGGTGGTGCTGACCCACCACCGGCTGAAAGAACAAGGCCAGCGCACCCTGGCGCTGCACGACACCGATGGCGATTACAAGCTGCAGCCATTGACCGACACCGGTGGCGGGGCCGTGCAGGACAAGCAGAAGGTGCTGCTGTCAGAGATCGTGGCCAAGGTGAACGACCTGTTTGACGGCGAACTGAGCGACGACGACCGGCTGGTGTACGTGAACCACGTCAAGGGCAAGCTGCTGGAGTCCGACATTCTGGTGCAGCAGGCCAGCAACAACAGCAAGGGCCAGTTCGACAACTCGCCCGACCTGGACAGCGCACTGACGGACGCCATCATCGACGCCTTTGACGCCTACACCACCATGAGCAAACAGGCGCTGGACAGCGAGCGCGTGCGCTCCGGGCTCAAGGCCATCTTGCTGGGGCCGGCGCAGTTGTATGAGGCACTGAGGGAGCGGGGGAGCTACCAGCCAGTAAACAGGGCGCTTTAAACAGCAAAAGAGCGGGAGGTACTAGATGTCGTGGATAGTATTTTTGATAGCTCTGATCCCTGCCATTGGTGTCGTGGTTGTTGCAGAAAAAACCCGCAGCAAAGGTGCTGTCTCAGTTGCAGCGATAGTTGCTGCGGGGCTGGGGCTACTTACCGGCAACCCGGAATATATTGGAATAGACCTATTGTTCGTCGGCATCGCCACCTACATTTCTTGGAATATCACCAAGTCACCGGTCTACCGCTCACCGGAAGAAATCGCTGCCGTCCAAGAAATAGCACGCCTTGAACGTATCAAGGCCGAGGAAGCTGCGGTCAAACGTAACAAAGACCTCACTGAGTTTTTTCAAGCCACTTTGGCGCTGGGCGCGATAGCCTTCTTTCTTTTCTGGAAATTCTGGCAACCATCCGCACCGCAAACGAATGGAGCCAACGCGACAACGCAACTGCAGCCACAACCTGTCGCTGCTCAACCTGCTCGTGCCGCGATAAAACCTGAAAAAGCCAAAAAAGTGAACAGCAAACAGTCAACGGCAGCAACGCAGCGGAACGAAAAAAAGAACCCGCCCGCCCCAAAGCATCCCGTTGAGAAATGCCTGAAAATTCGCGATGAGGAGACGATGGTACGCTGTCTGGAGCGAGCAAACTAAATAGCCGCAAACCACTCAGAGCATTACATTAATCCCTCGTAGTGACTGACGTCAAAATATCAACTTAGTCAATTCATCTTCTCGGCCTGCAAGTTGCATGCACGCCGCCGTGAATATCGCAATCGTACGTATTCCGATCGCGTTCAGCCTGTCGTTCTCTCGCTGCTTTTTCATCCCATCTGCCGCCGTTATTTGTAATACTGCTCTTTGTAACTTCCCGATTTCTTCGCTCGTTGCGTTCACTCCAAGTTTCGGGTGGGGGTGGTAGATTTTGGTACTGATTTCGTATCACTAATGGCTCACCACCTCTCTGACCTCCCGATGCCTGATTGGATCGATCGTAGAGCTCCCTCTCACGCTGAATATAATATCTCTCTTGTTTCGCTCGTTCCGCTTCAAGCGCCCGCAAGCGGTCTTGGTATATTTCTTCCGAGCTTTTTCTTTCTTGTATCAACTGTCCTTTCTGTCCCGCTTGACAAGGCGCATCAGAAAAAATAACTTTACCATTCACATCGCAGCGAAAAACTTGCCCATGCGCAGCAGAAGAAAACACCAAAAATATAAAACCATAAATTGTTGACGTATATTTCATTGCACAACTTTCTTTTTAATAATTTCCTACCGAGGAATCGGGTGATTTTTGTTCATGCATCAAGAACGGTCGAGCATGGAAAAACCGGGCGGTCTCAAATCTGAAGTGCAACACCCTCACCGAGGGTAATGTACGCAAATGAGAACGAGATACGAACACTTGCAGCCAGAAGACAGAGTGACGTTGGCATCGCTGCGCCAGCAGGGCTGGAGCATCAGGGCCATAGC
>JANJVG010000106.1 GCA_024710165.1 Burkholderiaceae bacterium | reverse complement strand
CTTGGGCAGCACCGGCTCGCTCTGGGATGGCAGCGCGCTGCTCATCGGTACCACACCAGGCGCGCACTCCCCCGTGCTGATCGACGCGCCCAGCACGGGAGCGGCTTGCGCCGGTGTCGCCAGCGCCGTCACCGCAGCCCTGAGCGGCGAGTTGGGTGCCAACACGCCAAAATAGCGGTGCCGGTGGGTGCGTGGCGGGGGAACCAGCGCGGCAATGCGGTCGATCAGCTCCAGCGGTGTGAGGTGCAGCTCATCAACCTTGGCACCGCGCTTGTCGCTGGTGGGTTCGCTGCGCTGCTTGCCGCAGCGGTACACCAGTTTGCTTCCCTCTTTGCGCAGCCTGTCCATCGCAAAGGGTGGGCGGGCGCAATAGCGCAAGAGCCGCTCAAGGCCTGGACGGTCGTGGGATTCAATGCACACCCCGACATCCACCGAGAAACCGCTGTGTTTGTACCCCAGCATCTCTTTTGCCTCGAAGTTCTCCAGCAGCCCACGGCCCACAAAGGCGCGCAGGGCAGCCCATGCGGGCGGCAGCCAGGGCGGCCTCGGTTCCGGCATGGCCGCCGCCAACGACGATGACATCGAAATCTTGTGGGTAAAGCATGGTGTTCCAAATGGGCGCAGAAAGAAACGCGCGCCCGGCGCAGTCAGGGAGAGGCCGATTTTACCGGCTGCCCTGTTTATTGACGACAATGGGGCCATGAGCAAACTCCTTGTCTTCGCCGGCAGCACCCGCACCCAGTCCTACAACCGCCAGCTGGCCAAAGCTGCAGCCGATCTGGCCCGCGCTGCGGGGGCCAGCGTGACCCTGCTGGAGCTGGGCGACCTGGACATTCCGCTGTACAACGCCGACCTCGAAGCGCAGGGCACACCACCCGATGTGATGAAGCTCAAGGAGGTCCTGGATGAACACCCGGCCTGGATCATCTGCTCGCCCGAGTACAACGGCAGCTACACCGCCCTGCTCAAGAACACCCTGGACTGGGCCTCCAGTCCGGTGAAGAACCACGCCTACTGGAGCGACAGCAGCAAGCCATTCGCCGGCAAGGTGGTGGGATTGCTCAGCGCGTCGCCCGGTGCACTGGGCGGCCTACGCTCGCTCAGCCACCTGAGCCCGTTACTGCTCAACCTGCAATGCTGGCTGTGCCCGCAACAGTTCGCCCTGGGCCGCGCCGGCAGTGCGTTTGACGCACAGGGCCAGCTCCAGGACGCCACGCACCAGGCCAGCGTAGCAGCCGTGGTGGACCAGGTACTCTGGGCTGCCAAGCGGCTTTCTTAGCCAAATACAGCTCTAGCCCCCGTCAAAATTGCGCAAGCAGCTATTGTTTTTATAGCTTGCTCGGTCACCTGACTGATCCATGCCCTGTCCTGCAACTCAGGCCAGCGCCCCGCGTTTGTCCAGCTCCGGCACCGAAAGGATGTCGATGCGCCCATAGCCCAGCGACAGCACGCCATCGCGCGCCAGCACCTTGAGCTCTTTGGACAGGGTCTGGCGCGTGATACCCAGCATCATGGCCAGCGCCTCCTGCGACACCGTCACACGCGCCCTGGCATCCACGGCCATCGTTGCGTCGCCGCGGGCCAGTGCCAGCAGGCGCCGGGCAATGCGGGTGCGGGTGCGGGTGGAGCGCAGCATGGCGTCTTCCACCAGGCTGTACAGCACGCGCACCCGGCTGCAGAGCAACGCGCCCAGCGCCCGTGCAAATGCCGGACGGCGCATCAGCCGCTCAAACTCGACCACACCGATCGCCAGCACGATGCTGTCGTGGATGGCGGTGACGTCATGGGGTCGGGGCAACCCGTCCAGCAACGAGGATTCGCCAAACCAGTTGCCGGGCTCCATCACGGCCAGGATGGCTTCGCGACCATCCTCGCCCAGCGTGGACACCTTGAAGGCCCCTTCCACCAGACCCACAAAACTCGCCCCCGCATCCCCCTTGCGGTACAGCATTTCGCCAGCCCGGAATGTGGTGACTTCGCCCGCACGCACCATGGCTTTGCGTTCGGCCAGAGGCAAGGCTGCAAACCAGGTGTTGATGCTCAGCGCTTCCAGAAGATCGGATTTGGGGTACACGGTCTATTTTTTTCCAGTAATTACCCTAAATTGTAAATTTTTTAACAGTTAATTACCGCCCACCGGGTTAACGTGCGCGCTTGCCATCGCCAGGAGACAGCACTTGGATATCCCATCCGTCAAAGACAAGGTCAGCACCGAAGAGTGGAAGCTGCGCGTCGATCTCGCCGCCTGCTACCGTCTGGTGGCGCTGTACGGCTGGAGTGACCTGGTGTTCACCCACATCAGCGTGCGCATCCCCGGCCCCGAGCACCACTTCCTCATCAACCCCTACGGGCTGATGTTCGATGAAATCACCGCCAGCAGCCTGGTCAAGGTCGACCAGCAATGCAACAAGCTGCTCGATTCGCCGTTTCCGGTCAATCCCGCTGGTTTCAACATCCATAGCTGCATCCACGACGGCCGCCCCGACGTGGGCTGTGTGCTGCACACCCACACCCGCGCGGGCGTGGCCGTGAGCGCACAAAAATGTGGACTGCTGCCCATCAGCCAGCAGTCCACCTTTGTCATCCCCGAGCTGGCGTACCACGACTACGAAGGCGTGGCCCTGCGCGAGGATGAAAAACCCCGCCTGCAGGCCGACCTGGGCAACAAGACCTTCCTTATGCTGCGCAACCACGGCCTGCTGGTCGTCGGTTCCACCGTGGCAGAGGCCTTTCTGTCGATGTACAACTTTGAAAACGCCTGCCGCATCCAGCTTGACGCCCAGGCGGGTGGCGAACTGGTGCAGATCAACCCCAAGATCATGGAAACCATGCCCATGGTCATCAAGATGGTCACTTCAGGCCAGGGCGCGAACATCGCCTGGCCGGCACTGATTCGCAAGCTTGACCGCATCGATACCCTTTACCAAACCTGATTTCCCGGAGAAAACCACACCATGTCCGCCGTTCCCATCCACGCCGCCACCTCTTCTGACGCCATCCGTCTGGAGCTCGAAGAAGTCCTCAAGCTGCAACGCGCAGCCTACTTCGCCCACCCCTACCCCACCTTTGCCGAGCGCAAGGCTGACCTGCTCAAGCTCAAAGCCTTCATCAAGGACAACCGCGACGCCATCGTGGACGCCATCAGCGCCGACTACGGCAACCGCTCGCGCCACGAAACCCTGTTTGCCGAAATCTTCAGTGTGGTCGACGGTGTGGAACACACCCTCAAGCACCTCAAGACCTGGATGAAGCCACAGCGCCGCGGTGTGGACATCAAGAATTTCTTCGGTGCCAAGAACCGCGTGGTTCCCCAGCCTCTGGGCATCGTGGGTGCCATCGTGCCGTGGAACTTCCCCATCAACCTCAGCTTCAGCGGACTCATCGCCGCCTTTGCCGCTGGCAACCGCTCCATGGTCAAGATGTCGGAAAACTCCCGCCATCTCGCCAAGCTGCTGATTGAAAAGTCTCCCAAGTATTTCCCCCGGGACAAGCTGGCGTTCTTCGATGAAACCGGCGGCGTGGGCATTGAGTTCTCGAAGCTGAAGTTCGACCACATCCTGTTCACCGGATCCGGCCTGACAGGCCGCGCCGTCATGGCAGCGGCTGCCCCCAACCTGTGCCCTGTCACGCTGGAACTCGGCGGCAAATCGCCCGCCATCATTTGCGACGATTACCCGCTGCGCAAAGCTGCCGAACGCGTCCTGTTCGTGAAGTACTTCAACGCCGGACAGATCTGCACCACCATTGACCACATCTACATCCCGGAAGACAAAGTCAAGGAGTTCACCGAGATGTCCAAGGGCATCGTCACAGAGCGCTACCCGCACCTGAGCTCGCCCGATTTCACCTCCATGATTGACGACCGCTCCTTCAACCGGGTGGTGGGTGCCATGGAAGAGGCGCAAGAGCGCGGCGCCACACTGGTCCAGCTGATTCCCGGCCGCCAATGGGACGCAGCCACGCGCAAGATCGCCCCACACATCGTGCTCAACGCGCCCGCCGACTGCGCGCTGCGCACGCGCGAGATCTTCGGCCCCGTGCTGCCAATCATTCCGTACAAGAAAATTGAAGACCCCGTCCAGGCCATCAACGACGGCCCGCGTCCACTGGCGCTCTACCCCTTCAGCAACGACAAGGCGCTGGTGCACCACCTGCTGACCCACGTAATGTCGGGCGGCGTCAGCGTCAACGATGGTCTGTTCCACGTGGGCCAGCACGATCTGCCTTTTGGTGGTGTGGGCGACAGCGGCATGGGCCACTACCACGGCTACGAAGGTTTTGTCACCTTCTCCAAGATGCGCCCGGTGTTCTACCAGGCCCCCTTCAGCGCCGTGAAGTTCCTGTGGCCGCCTTACGGCAAGTTCGCGACCAAGTACCTCGACTTCCTGACCAAGTAACCCGATACACACTGCCATGAAGCACCTGCCTCCCCACCTGCAGCGCAGAAGTTTTCTCAAGCTCGGTATCGGTGCCGCCGTCGTTCTGGCCGTGGCTGGCGGCGCGGTGGCACTGATCAAGCCGGGCCTGGTCAATGGCCGCCTCAGCCCCTCCGCGCGGCTGCTGATGGCCCGCGTCGGACAGGCCATGCTGCAAGGCACGCTGCCTGCGGATGCGCTGGAACAGCAACGCGCCATCGACGCGGTCCTGCAGCGTACCGATGACTTCACCGCCGGCCTGCCCGCGCATGTGCAGGCTGAACTCTCGCAACTGTTCGGCCTGCTGGCCACGGCCGCGGGCCGGCGCGGCATTGTGGGTCTGTCGCCGTCGTGGGAAGACGCCACAGTGGCAGAAACCAGCGCCGCACTGCAGTCCATGCGCGCGTCCGGCACGGAGCTGCGCATCCAGGCCTACCAGGGACTGCACGACATCGTGTTTGTGCCCTATTTCTCGGGCGAAGAGTCCTGGAAGACCATCGGCTATCCCGGCCCCAGAGCCGTCTGAGTCACCCTGCATCCACTGAAATCGCATGACCAACATCATTGACCCCATTGCGGCGGGCCTGCAACGCGGCTGGAAAGTTCTCGGCGGCAAACACGGCGCCTTGCCGGAACGCATCACCTGCGATGTGGCCATCATCGGCTCTGGCGCTGGCGCCGGCATCACCGCGGAGCTGCTGACCAAAGCAGGCCTGAACGTCGTCATCGTCGAGGAGGGGCAGCTCAAATCGAGTACCGACTTCAAACAGAAAGAGCCCGAAGCCTACGCCTCGCTGTACCAGGAAAACGCCGGGCGCAAGACCAAGGACAAGGGCATCACCATCCTGCAGGGCCGCAGTGTGGGCGGCACCACCACGGTCAACTGGACCAGCTCCTTTCATACGCCTCCCGATACGTTGAAATTCTGGCAGGACAAATTTGGCCTGAAAGACTACACCACCGAAACACTGGCGCCCTACTTCCAGCAGGCTCAAACCCGACTGAACATTTCGCCCTGGGCGACATCGCCCAACGAGAACAACGAGCTGCTGCGCCGCGGTGCAGCCAAACTCGGCATCAAGGCCGAAGTGATTCCACGCAACGTCAAGGGCTGCTACAACCTCGGTTCCTGCGGCATGGGCTGCCCCACCAATGCGAAGCAGTCCATGCTGGTGACCACCATCCCGTTTGCACTGGACCATGGCGCCACCCTGCTGGTAGAAACACGGGTCGAGAAACTGGTCATCGAAGGCGGTCGTGTCACCGCCATGCAATGTATTGCGGTAAAACCGAACGCAGCCCCCGTAGAATCTGGCAAGATTGCTACAACTATCGTAGCAAAACATTTTGTCCTGGCAGGTGGGGCGATCAACTCTCCGGCGCTGCTGATGCGCTCGAAAGCGCCCGACCCACACAAGCGGCTGGGCACGCGCACCTTCCTGCACCCGGTGGCCATCACCACGGCCGTCATGAAAGACACCGTGGCCGCATGGACCGGTGCACCGCAATCGATTTACTCCGACCATTTCCTGCACACCCAGCCGGTGGACGGACCGATCGGGTTCAAGCTGGAAGTCGCACCCCTGCATCCTGTGTTCTTTGGCGCCAACCTGCCCGGCTTTGGCGAGAAGCAGGCCGAGCTGTTCCGCCAGTACCCCCACGCCAACGTGATGCTGGCCCTCATGCGTGACGGCTTCCACGACCAGTCGGTGGGTGGCACGGTGGAATTGCGCGACGATGGCTCGCCCCTGCTGGACTACCCCATCAGCGACTACGTGCTCGACGGTGCACGCCGCTCCATGCTCGCCATGGCACAGATCCAGTTCGAAGCCGGCGCCACCATGGTGTACCCGGGCCACGAACTTGCTGGCGGCACCAGCACCTGGGCGGCGACCAAGGCAGCCATTGAAGCCCTGCCCATGAAGCCCCTGCTCACCAAGATCGGCAGCGCCCACGTCATGGGTGGTTGTGGTCTGGGCGGTGACGACAAGCTGGGCGTCACGCGCCCGGACGGTGTGCACTGGCAGCTGGAGAATCTGTCCATCCACGACGGCTCCCTCTTCCCGACCAGCATTGGTGCCAATCCACAGCTGTCCATCTACGGTAACGTCAACCGCCTCGCCCAGGGACTGGCCAAGCGGCTGAGTGGCAAGGACGTTCTACTGGCCTGATATTTCCCGGCAGCGGGAGGAGACTATTGCATGCAAGAATTTGATTACGTCGTGGTGGGCGGCGGTGCCGCCGGCTGTGTGGTGGCGGGCCGCCTGAGCGAAGACCCGTCCGTCTCCGTGTGTCTGCTCGAAGCCGGCGGCCCGGATTCTTCCGCCTTCATCCACGCGCCTTTGGGATTTGCCGCCACAGCGCCATTGAAACTGTTCAGCTGGGGATACGAGACCGTGCCGCAGGCTGGCTTCAACGGGCGCAAGGGCTTCCAACCGCGCGGCAAGGTGATGGGTGGGTCCAGCTCCATCAATGCCATGGTCTACACCCGAGGTAACCGCAACGACTACGGATAGGCGTTTTAACCGCATGAGGCCAAGTATCGCACCGCGGAAGCGCCATCAAGCCGGCTGAGACACTCGATTTTCCCGCCCAGGTGTCAGGTTCACCACCAGGGTTTGGCGTTCAGGAGAGTGATTTGCGGCGCT
>JANJVG010000124.1 GCA_024710165.1 Burkholderiaceae bacterium | reverse complement strand
ACCTGCCGATACAAGAACAACAGCGCGTTGAGCGCCTGCCGGTGGGTGGCCGGCGCCACTTGCTTCTCGGTGGCGAGCATGGTCAGAAATCCCTCGACTTCAGCTTGCCCCATTTCGCGCGGATGTCGAAACCCACCATGGCTGCGGGCCGTCCACAACACAAATGCCTTGGCCCAGTAGACATAAGCCTTCTCGGTCTGTAGGCTGTAATGCAGGTAGCGAATCCGTTCGCGTACCTGATCGAGCAGCTTGATGGACCGGGGAGGGACCCAGTCAGGTTTGTCAGATCTGTTATACCTGTTCATACATCCAGTATGATGCTTTATAGGATTGATTTCAAACACTTTTTTTGGGTGCCGTGCGACTTTGTTCAACGACCGCGGTTGTGGGTATCCGGTGTTTGGTCAGATAAACCACAAGTTAGGCGTCACACTCGTCGCTCGCTAGACGTCCGCATACTCTTGAACAACGACTCCATGCTCACATTCCAAATCGCTGCTGCTACGTTTGTATGCGCCATCTGCCTGGCTGCTGAAGCGGCATCCGCCCAGAGCACCTGCTATGGAACCGTCGATGCCGGACGGATTGAGAATCCCGTGAGCCTACCGATGGATGGCCAAAACTTCGTGCGCATGGCGCGTGGACCGATCAGTGCTGGCCGTGTGTATATGCACTCAATGGTCAAGGATATCTTGATGGATGCCTTCGGGGCGTTGGCCACCGATCGCCCGGGAATCCGCTGGGTGTACGGAGAAACCGGTCTCCTCGAGGGCGGCCCGATGCCGCCACACAAGACACATCAGAACGGGCTATCAGTCGATCTGTTCGTCCCCGTACTGGACAAGGATGGCAATAGCGTGCAGTTCCCCAATCGCGCGGACAACGGATATGGGTATCAAGTGGACTTCGACTCCAAAGGCCACAACGCTACCCATCAGATTGACTACGCCGGTCTCGGAGAGTTGCTCTACCAACTGCACGTCGCTGCTCGCAATCGTCGCAGTGGCCTGTCGCTGGTTGTATTCGAGCGCGAGCTTCGTGGCCGGCTTTTCGAGACGGGGCGAGGACGCTGGTTGCGGGACAACATTCCCTTCCCGAATTGGGATGACCCGGTACGCCACGACGACCATATCCACGTGAACTTCATCGTGCAGTGCAAGTAGCGAAACTGCGCGAAGCGAGCCTCACGTGACCAAACCGTGACGCCTAACCCCTCGCTCAAGGGGAGCGCCAACGGCATGCCACCAGGGCCCGGCCGGCGGTACGCGGTACATTTTCGCCAGCCGGGCCCTGGCGCCACGCCGTCGGCGCCCCCTTAGCTCGAACGTTAGAACTCATATCCAGCCTGTCTGGGCGCACTGTCAAAAAGGGATTTCCGATGATTGTTGAATCGAGAATATTTTCTGTAGCCGATTATGTTCAGCCGTCCGAAGGCGAGCCTATTCGTTCCGTTGTGCTTGAAACCCGAGACTCAATTATCGTGGTTTGGCATGTCCATCCCGGGCAGGAAATTGCAGCTCACGTTCACCCTAACGGCCAAGACACGTGGACTGTTTTGTCGGGAATGGCTGATTACTTTCAGGGCAATGGGATTGTTCGTGTCCTCAGGGAAGGTGAGATAGCCGTGGCAAGACCGGGCCAAGTGCACGGGGCGCGAAATATAGGTACCGAGCCATTTGTGTTCGTCTCGGTTGTGGCATCAGCCAATGCCGGTTACGCATTGGCTGAGCGATAGAGCCCAATCTGGAGTTAGTCCAAATAAGTTCTAACAATCCGTTCCAGCGGACAAGCAGCCAGCTTCGCTGTCTGCTTGCCGCTGAACTCCGTCGTTGAGCGTCCGCTTTCACCTGCCGCCACAGACCGCCTCTGTGCGTCAGTAGCCTTTAACGGCCGCGCAGTTCTGTCCGACAATCCCCTGATGACCTCCCCCGCCCCCTGGCTCCCCTCCGCCATCGCCCGCATTGAAGCCGACTACCAGCGCAGCGCTGACACCCACCTGATCCCCCTGCGGCTGCCCGCCTTTGAGCGCAGCGGCATCGACCTGTACCTCAAGGACGAATCCACCCACCCCACGGGCAGCCTCAAGCACCGGCTGGCGCGCTCGCTGTTTCTCTATGCGCTGTGCAATGGCTGGGTACGCGAGGGTTCGACCATCGTGGAGGCGTCGAGCGGCTCTACGGCGGTGAGCGAGGCCTACTTTGCGCGGCTGCTGGGGCTGCCGTTTGTGGCGGTGATGCCGCGCAGCACCTCGCCCGAGAAGGTGTCGCAGATCGAGTTCCATGGGGGGCGCTGCCATTTCGTGGACAGCGCGGGCGCGGTGTACGACGCGGCCCGCGCCATTGCCCACGATACCGGCGGGCACTACATGGACCAGTTCACCTACGCCGAGCGCGCCACCGACTGGCGCGGCAACAACAACATTGCCGAGAGCATGTTCACTCAGATGCAACGCGAGCGGTACCCGGTGCCGCGCTGGATCGTGGTGGGCGCGGGCACGGGGGGCACCAGCGCCACTATGGGCCGCTATGTGCGCTACCAGCGCCACGCCACACAGGTGTGCGTGGCCGACCCGGTGGGCTCGGTGTTCAGCGCGTACCACCGCACGGGCGATGCCACGCTCACGGCGCCGGGCTCGCGCATCGAGGGCATTGGCCGCCCGCGTGTGGAGCCGAGCTTTATCCGCACGCTGGTGGACCGCATGGTGGATGTGGCGGACTGTGAATCCATCGCCGCCATGCGCGCGCTGTCGCAGCTGCAGGGGCGGCGTGTGGGGCCGTCCACGGGCACCAACTTTGTGGCCATGCTGGCGCTGGCGCACGAGATGCGCGCGCGGGGCGAACACGGCTCCATCCTCTCGCTGCTGTGCGATGCGGGCGAGCGCTATCTGCCGACCTACTGCGACGACGCTTGGGTGGAGCGCAGTTTTGGCGACTGCACGGCGGCGCAGCAAAAGATCGACGCATTGCTCGCCTGAGTCTGTCATGGCCCCTCCCGCCCTGCCCTTCACGCCGCCCGGCCTGCGCCGCCGTACGGTGGCGCTGGGGCTGGGTGCACTGGGCCTGTGGCCGGGCGCGGCGCCGGGTCTGCCCGCACGGGTGCTGCAGTTTCCGCGCGACCACGGCAGCCACCCCGAGTTGCGCACCGAGTGGTGGTACATCACCGGCCATGTGCAGACGCAGGGCCAGCCGTGGGGGTTTCAGCTCACGTTCTTCCGTTCGCGGGTGGACGGCACGCAGCACCTGCAGTCCGCCTTTGCCGCCAAACAACTGCTGTTTGCCCACGCCGCCGTCACCGATGTGCAGGGCCAGCGCCTGCGGCACGACCAGCGCATTGCGCGCGCAGGCTTTGGTGTGGCGCAGGCCAGCGAGGCCGATACGCGCATCCGGCTGCAGGACTGGGTGCTGGAGCGGAGCAACACCCCCAGCGGCCCGCTGGGCGCTGCGGGCAGCCGCTACACCGCGCAGATTGCCGGCAGCGGTTTTGCGCTGGACCTGCAATTCGACAGCACCCAGCCGGTGCTGCTGCAGGGGCGGCAAGGCTTGTCGCGCAAGGGGCCCGATGCCGCGCAGGCCAGCTATTACTACAGCCAGCCGCAGTTGAACGTGCGCGGCAGCCTGACGGTGGCGGGCCGCCGCATGGCCGTGGCCCCGGGCACGGGCCGCGCATGGATGGACCATGAATGGAGCGAAGCGCTGCTGCACCCCGAAGCCGTGGGCTGGGACTGGATAGGCATGAACCTGCATGACGGCAGCGCGCTCACAGCGTTTCGTCTGCGCCGCGCTGATGGTTCGGCCTTGTGGGCGGGGGGCTCGCTGCGTGCGCCCGGCAAGGCGGTACAGGTGTTTGACCCGCAGGCCGTGGTGTTCACGCCCGAGCGCTTCTGGACCAGCCCGCACAGTGGCGCACGCTACCCGGTGCGGTGGCAGGTGCAGACGCCGGTGGGGGTGTTTGGCGTGCGCGCCCTGCTGGACGCGCAGGAACTCGACAGCAGCAGTTCCACCGGCGCGATTTACTGGGAAGGCCTGTCCGATCTGGCGGACAGCGCGGGGCACGCTGTGGGCCGGGGCTATCTGGAGATGACCGGATATGCCAAGCCGCTGCGCCTGTGAAGGCAGCAGCGGCTTGGGTGGGATCAGAGCCCCCGTGGGGGGCGGGAATCAGGCGCCAGCGCTGGCAGCCTTGCGGCGGGCGAACCAATCGATAATTTCACCCATGATGCCGCGGCGGAAGGCCAGCACGCAGATCACGAAAATCAGGCCGGTCACCATGGTGACCGACTCACCGAGGGTGTTGAACCACTCCACGCCGGTGACCGAGGCAAGGAAGCTGCCGATTTCGCCCAGCTTGTTTTCCAGCAGCACCACCACGGCCGACCCGACGATAGGGCCCGACAAGGTGCCCAGGCCGCCCACCAGCGTCATCAGCACCACATGGCCGGAAGCAGTCCAGTGGGCGTCGCTGAGTGTGGCAAAACCCAGCACCAGCGTCTTGAGCGAGCCTGCCAGCCCCGCCAGGGCGGCCGACAGCACAAAGGCCAGCAGCTTGAATCGGTTGGTGTCGTAACCCAGCGAGATAGCGCGCGGTTCGTTCTCCTTGATGCCCTTGAGCACCTGGCCGAACGGCGAGTGGATGGTGCGCACGATCAGCATGAACGCGCCCGTCACCACCGCCAGAACCACGTAGTACATAACCAGGTCATTTTGCAAATCAACCAGCCCGAACAACTTGCCGCGCGGCACGCCTTGCAGGCCGTCTTCACCGCCGGTGAACGGGGCCTGCAAAAAGACGAAGAACAGCATCTGCGCCAGGGCCAGGGTGATCATGGTCGAGTAGATGCCCTGGCGGCGGATGGCGAAAAAGCCGACGATGAGGCCCAGCAAGGCTCCACCGGCGGTGCCCAGCAGCAGGCCGATTTCGGGCGTCACAGCCCACACCTTGAGGGCATGACCCGTCATGTAGGCCGAGCCCCCCAGAAACGCCGCATGCCCGAAGGACAGCATGCCCGTGTAGCCCAGCAGCAGGTTGAACGCTGAAGCAAACAGTGCAAAACACATGAGCTTCATCACAAAAATGGGATAGGCACCCAGAAACGGCGCAGCAATCAGCGCCAGCAGCAGCAGGCCGTACCCAATGTTGGCGGTGTTCTTGAAATTCATTTGGATGGCTCCTTATTTTTCTTTGCCGAACAGGCCAGCGGGGCGAATAAGGAGAACGATGACCATGATGACGAACACCACGGTGGAAGATGCCTCCGGATAGAACACTTTGGTGAATCCCTCAATCACACCCAATCCCAGACCGGTGAGGATGGAGCCCATGATGGAGCCCATGCCGCCGATCACCACCACCGCAAACACCACGATGATGAGGTTCTGGCCCATGAGCGGCGTGACCTGGTAGACGGGCGCCGCAAGCACCCCGGCAAACGCGGCCAGCGCTGCACCAAAAGCGTAGGTCAGCGTGACCATCACCGGCACGTTGATGCCAAAGGCCTCCACAAGACGCGGGTTTTCCGTGCCGGCGCGAAGGTAGGCGCCCAGCTTGGTTTTTTCGATGACGTACCAGGTGGCCAGACACATCACAAGCGAAGCCACCACGACAAACGCACGGTAGTTCGGCATGATCATGAAGCCGAGGTTGGTAGCACCTTCCAGCAATTCAGGGGTGTCATAACCCAGGCCGGACACTCCGTAAATCGATCGGAACACCCCTTCGATGAGCAGCGTGAGCCCGAGGGTGAGCAGCAACCCGTAAAGGTGGTCCAGCTTGTAGATCCAGCGCAGCAGAAGACGCTCGATCACCACTCCGAAAACCCCCACCACCAGCGGCGCAAGTATCAACATCAACCAGTAGTTGATGCCCAGATAGTTCATGGCCATCCAGGTCATCAGGGCCCCCATCATGAACAGCGCCCCGTGCGCGAAGTTGATGACGTTGAGCAGGCCGAAAATCACGGCCAGCCCGAGGCTGAGAATTGCGTAAAAGGAACCGTTGACCAGCCCCAGAAGGAGCTGGCTCAGCAGGCCCGGCAATGAGACACCAAAGATTTCCATGGGAAGCAGCAGAGGGAGAGGGTTTAAGTCAGACGGCAGCCAGACGCCGGGCCATCCCGCAGGGACAGCCTGGCGTGTGGATACGTCTCAGGGATTTACTTCCAGAGCGCGCACTTGCTCTCGGCCTTGGTGGTGAACACCGTATCACCCGGCAACTTCTTGACGAGCTTGTAGTAGTCCCATGGCTTGGTGGACTCGGAGGGCTTCTTCACTTCCATCAGGTACATGTCGTGCACGTAGCGGCCGTCGGCACGAATCTGGCCCGAACCGAAGAAGTCGTTCATCTTCATGCCCTTCCAGGTCGCCATCACCTTGTCGGCGTCCACCGTCTTGGCAGCTTCCACGGCCTTGAGGTAGTTCATGGTGGCCGAGTAGTCGGCCGCCTGGATTTCGGTGGGCATGCGCTTGGTCTTCTCGAAGAAACGGTTGGCAAACTTGCGCGTCTCATCGTTCAGGTCCCAGTACCAGCTGGTGGTGAACTGCAGGCCTTCGGTGTTGCGCAGGCCCAGGCTGTGTACGTCGCTGATGAAGATCAGCAGGCCGGCCAGCTTCATGCTCTTGCCAATGCCGAATTCCTTGGCGGCCTTGATGGAGTTGATGGTATCGCCACCCGCGTTGGCCAGGCCCAGGATCTGGGCCTTGGAGTTTTGTGCCTGCAGCAGGAAAGAAGAGAAGTCCGACGCATTGAGCGGGTGGCGCACGGTGCCCACCACGGAGCCGCCCTTGGACTTGACCACGGCGCTGGTATCGGCTTCAAGGGCATGGCCGAAGGCATAGTCGGCCGTCAGGAAGTACCAGCTCTTGCCACCGGTGTCGACAATGGCCGAGCCCGTGCCTTTGGCCAGGGCCACGGTGTCGTAAGCGTAGTGCACGGTATAGGGGGTGCACTGGTCGTTGGTGAGCGCCGAGCTAGCAGCGCCGTTGTTGATGTAGACACGCTTTTTCTCGGCGGCCACCTTGGCTGTGGCCAGGGCCGTACCGGAATTGGTGCCGCCAAACAGCATGGTCAGGCCCTGGGTATCGATCCACTCGCGTGCCTTGGAGGCGGCGATGTCGGCCTTGTTCTGGTGGTCTGCACTCAACAGCTCGATGGGCATGCCCAGTACCTTGCCGCCGAAGTCATCAATCGCCATCTGGATGGCCACTGCACCGTTCTTGCCTTCCACGTCGGCATAGAGGCTGGACATGTCGGTGATGAAACCGATCTTGACCTTGTCCTGGGCTGCGGCAGTGGTGGCCAGACCGGCAGCGGCCAGCGTGAGGGCCAGCGCGGTGAGTTTGCTCTTCATGGATTGTCTCCTGTGGGTGGTTGACGAAAACGGAAAACGAAACCGGGCCTGTCTCAGACGCCCAGCAACTCGGTCAGCACGGGCATCTTGGCCTCGAGTTCGGGGGCTCCGAACTGCTCGACGATGCGACCATGCTCCATCACATAAAAGCGGTCGGCCAGCGGCGCGGCAAAGCGGAAGTTCTGCTCGACCATGACCACGGTGTAGCCCTTCTCGCGCAGCATCTTGATCATGCGGGCCAGGGCCTGCACGATCACTGGCGCCAGGCCTTCGGAAATTTCGTCGAGCAGCAGCAGATTGGCCCCGGTGCGCAGGATGCGGGCCACGGCCAGCATCTGCTGCTCTCCGCCCGACAGGCGCGTGCCCTGGCTGTTCTTGCGTTCGGCCAGGTTGGGGAACATGGCGTAGATTTCATCAACCGACATGCCCTGCTTGCCGGTCTTGAGCGTGGGCGGCAGCAGCAGGTTCTCTTCGCACGACAGGCTGGAGAAAATGCCGCGCTCTTCCGGGCAGTAGCCCACCCCCAGGTGCGCGATGCGGTGCGTGGACATGTTCACCGTTTCGACGCCATTGATCTTGACCGAGCCCTTGCGGGTGCCGGTCAGGCCCATGATGGCGCGCATGGTGGTGGTACGGCCCGCACCGTTGCGACCCAGCAAGGTCACCACTTCGCCGGGCTGCACGACGATATCCACACCGTGCAGCACATGCGATTCGCCATACCAGGCTTCGAGGTTACGGATTTCCAGCGCGGGCGCGGAAGATTGATGAGCGGCCATGTCAGTGCGCTCCCTGCAGTTGGCCGTCGGTCGTGCCCATGTAGGCCTCCATCACCTGCGGATTGTTCGAGACTTCTTCGTAAGTTCCTTCAGCGAGCACCGCGCCGCGCTGCAGCACCGTGATGCAGTCGGCAATGGTGGAGATCACCTTCATGTTGTGCTCCACCATCAGGATGGTGCGGCCGGACGAGACCTTCTTGATGAGTTGGGTTACACGGTCCACGTCTTCATGGCCCATGCCCTGGGTGGGCTCATCGAGCAGCATGAGTTCGGGCTCCATCGCCAGCGTGGTGGCGATTTCGAGCGCCCGCTTGCGGCCGTAGGGCAGATTCACCGTGACTTCGTCGGCCAGGTCCTGCAGACCCACCTCGGTGAGCAGCTGCATGGCGCGGTCGTCAAGCTGGTGCAAGGTGCGCTCACTGCGCCAGAAATGGAACGACGTACCCAGCTGGCGCTGCAAACCCAGGCGCACATTTTCCAGCAAGGTCAGGTGCGGAAATACCGCAGAGATCTGGAACGAGCGGATCACACCCCGCCGCGCAATTTGCGCGGGCTGCTCGGCCGTGATGTCCTGCCCGTTGAACAGGATCCGGCCCGAGGTGGGCACCAGAAACTTGGTCAGCAGATTGAAACAGGTGGTCTTGCCTGCCCCGTTCGGGCCGATCAGCGCGTGAATGGCCCCGCGGCGCACCGACAGGTTCACATCGCTGACAGCGGTAAAGCCCTTGAACTCTTTGGTCAGGCTATGGGTTTCGAGTATGACGTCGCTCATTGCGCCTGTATCACTCCGTAAGAATGTATGGGCAACCCCCGCCATGGGCGTCGCGCCAGAATGTTTGACTGTACGCATCGTATGTGCGAGCGCTACGCATGACCACCGGTGCTAACTCCTATGTATAAATCCTTACAACTGGCCCAACGACCCTGCTGCGCTCCGGGATAGCACAAAAGTCAAAACAAGTGAATATTTTGATTAAAAACGCATGTAGCCCTTTTGTGAAAAGCGCTAATAGCTATTTTTTTGATAGCATTTTTTGGCAGCGCTGCCGGAAAGCCTGCACCCTACACTCCCCCTATGTCTTACTCCACTTCCCAGCCGCTTCCGGGCGCACCACGTTCGCTCACTGGACTGCTGCCTTTTCTGCGACCGTACCGCGGGAAGATCACGCTGGCATTGCTGTTCCTGATCCTGGCCGCTGCAGCCACGTTGGCCTTTCCCCTGGCGCTGCGCACCCTGATCGACGGGAGCCTCGCCGGCAGTGAGCGAGGGGCACAGGCGCTGGCACTTCGCGGCCATTTCTGGGCGCTGTTTGTTGTCGCAGTCATGCTGGGGGTGTTTTCATCGGCCCGCTTTTACCTGGTCAGTTGGCTGGGCGAACGCGTAACGGCCGATCTGCGCAACGCCGTGTATGCGCATGTGCTGCGCCAGAGCCCACAGTTCTTCGAAACCACGCAGACCGGAGAGGTTCTTTCGCGCCTGACCACCGACACCACCCTGGTCCAGACCGTGGTGGGCTCATCCTTGTCCATGGGGTTGCGCAACGCCGTCGTGGGCCTCGGCGCCATCATCATGCTGGTGTGGACCAATCCGCGCGTCATGGCCCTTGTGCTGCTGATGCTGGTGGCGGTTGTGCTGCCGGCCCTGTGGATCGGTCGGCGGGTCAGGCGGCTGTCGCGGGCCAGCCAGGATCGCGTGGCCGACTCCAGTGCCATCGCAGCCGAAATCCTCAACGCCGTGCCCGTGGTGCAAAGCTACACCGCAGCCCGATACGAAACCAGGCGCTTCAACCAGGCCACCCAGAATGCGTTCGAGACCGCAGTGCGCCGCTCGCGGGCCCGCGCCGCCCTGGTGGCTTTCATCATCATCGCCAATGCAGGGTTGCTGCTCTGGGGTCTATACCGGGGAACGCAGGCGGTGATCGATGGCCAGCTCAGTGCAGGCCACCTGGGGCAGACGGTGGTTTACGTCATGCTGCTGGCCGGTGCCGCCGCCGTGCTTGGCGAGGTGTATGGCGACCTGTTACGCGCTGCCGGTGCGACCGAACGCCTCATGGAACTGCTGGCGAGCCAGTCGCCCGTGGCGTCACCCGCACATCCCACACCTCTTCCGCACACCGGGCGTGGATTGCGCGTGACATTCGAGCACGTGTGTTTTCACTACCCCTCCCGCCCTGCGCAGGCAGCGCTACAGGGGTTCAGCCTCGAACTGCACCCCGGTGAAACCGTGGCACTGGTCGGCGCCAGCGGTGCCGGAAAGACAACGGTGTTTCAGTTGTTACAACGCTTTTATGACGTTGACACCAGCACACCCGCTGCCGGGTTACCCGGGCGCATCTGCCTCGATGGCATCGACATCCGGCATCTGGCGCTGGATGACCTGCGTGGGCAGATTGGCACCGTACCGCAAGACGCTGTCATTTTTTCTGCCAGTGCTCGGGACAACATCCGCTATGGCCGGCCCGATGCGACCGACGAAGAGGTGGTAGCTGCCGCCCGCGACGCCTTCGCACATGACTTCCTTCAAGTGTTGCCCGAAGGGTACGACACTTTTTTGGGTGAGCGCGGCGTCAGGCTCTCGGGCGGACAACGCCAACGTATTGCGATCGCACGCGCGATACTCAAAAACGCGCCGCTGCTACTGCTCGACGAAGCCACCAGTGCACTGGACGCAGAGAGCGAACGGGTCGTTCAGGCGGCACTGGACAGTGCCATGCGTCAGCAGGCAATACAACGCACGACACTGGTCATCGCACACCGCCTGGCCACAGTGCAGAACGCCGATCGCATCGTGGTGCTGGAGCACGGACGCATCGTGGAACAAGGCCGCCATACCGAGTTGTTGGCCCACAACGGGGTGTATGCGCGTCTGGCGGAACTCCAGTTCACCACCTGACCCCTGCTGAAGCAACCCCAGGCGCCCCCGAGGGGCAAAGGATTCGAATCTCTCAGTGCAAGGTCTCAGCAGCCGCCGGCGGCAGCGCAAGAACCGGAATGCCTTCTTCACGCAACTGCTCCGCCTCGATCTTGCTGACACGGCCCCGTATGGAGCGCTCCGGCTCATCACCGCGGTGCATACGCCGCGCTTCTTCAGCGAAACGGGACCCCACATCCTCCACCTGGGCCAGGTAGTTGCGGGCCAGGTCCATCAAAGCCGAAACTTCCTGCGGCACCCTCGGTGATTGAGGATGGGGGCGGGTCTCGGAATGAAACGAAGACACAGAAGCCGGGTACTGCGCTTCATTCGATCGGGAGCCCCGCTGGATGCGCGGCGCGCTTAGCCCTTTGAGTACCTGGCTGGAGCCACACATGGGGCACTCGAGCAGGCCGCGCTGGCGTTGGTCCTGGTAATCCTGTTCGCTACCAAACCATCCCTCAAAAGCATGGCCTTGATGACAACGCAGGTCGAGCACCTTCATCGAGAACCAGAATCTTGCAGCGCACCGAAGTTTCAGCTACGCCGACGCAGCAGGTACCGGTACACAAACCCTGGAAAAGCAAGGGTGATGAACAGGGAGGCCGTGACCGCATAAAACTCCCAGCCTTGGGGCGCCCGCTGCCCGACACGCTGTTCGAGCAGCAATGCAATCACCCCCACCAGAAAATACAACACGACCAGTTCTGACAAACGCACCAGCAGTTTCTTGTGGGGCACCAACGCCGGGCCCACGGCCAGGATGCGCTGATTGACGAACGGCAAGTTGGCGGCAATGCACGCCGCCAGAATCACAAGCCAGATAAAACCGGATTGGGTCACGGCATTCGATCAGGAGGAAAGGGAGCGCATGATGGCATCGGCACACAGTGCCATGAGCCCGCCGGGCAGCAAACCCAGAACCAGCAACAAGGCACCGTTGAGGGTCAGAACAATACGCACATCCAGCGGCGCCGACACTGCCACGGCTGTCAGCGGCGCATCAAAGTACATGACCTTGACCACCCGCAGATAATAGAAAGCACCAATCAGCGACATGATCACGGCGAACACCGCCATGGCCATGTAGGCCGCCTGACCCGATGCCAGCAGAGCCTGAAGCACCGACAACTTGGCATAGAAACCAACCAGCGGGGGAATACCCGCCATGGAGAACAGGCAGATAGCCAGAACGCCGGCATACAGCGGACTGCGCTGGTTCAGGCCGGCCATATCGGCGATCTCTTCGCTTTCGAAGCCTTCGCGTGCCAGCAACAGGATGACCCCAAAAGCGGCGAGCGTTGTCAGAACGTAGGTCACCACGTAGAACATCGACGCGCTATAGGCCGCCTCAACCGTGGACGCATCCACGTGGCCGTTGACCACCCCCGACATCAGGCCCAGCAACACGAAGCCCATTTGGGAGATGGTGGAATACGCCAACATGCGCTTGAGATTGGTCTGCGCAATGGCGGCAAGATTACCAACCAGCAAAGAGCCGATGGCAAGCACGGCCAGCATTTGCTGCCAATCGATAGCCAGGGGCAGCATGCCATCCACCAGCAAACGCATCACCATGGCAAACGCAGCCAGCTTGGGTGCACCGCCAATCATCAGCGTGACTGCGGTGGGAGCTCCATGGTAAACGTCCGGTACCCACATGTGGAACGGCACGGCGCCCAATTTGAACGCGAGCCCTGCCACTACGAACACCAGACCGAACACCAGCACCTGATGGCGAATCTGGCCGGAGTTGATCGCTTTGAAGACTTCACCAATATCCAACGAGCCCGTAGCGCCGTACAGCATGGACATACCGTACAGCAGGAAGCCACTGGCCATGGCGCCCAGAACAAAATACTTCATGGCAGCCTCGGTGGCCGTGGCGTGGTCCCGACGCAAAGCGACCAGCGCATAGCTGGACAACGTGAGCAACTCCAGGCCGAGATATATCACCAGGAAATTGTTGCCACCAATCATGATGAACATGCCCAGCAAGGACAGCATACCCAGCGTGAAGAACTCACCACCGCGCAGCATTCCACGGTCGGCAGCATAGGGCCGGCCATAGACCAGCGTCACCATCACGGCAACGGTCGCAAAGCACTTGAGCCAGTTGCCCATGGCATCACTGACCACCATGTTGCCGAAGCCGTAGAACGTGTTCCCACTGGAGGCGTACACCGCCTGCAGCACGGCAACGACGGCCAGCGTAAGCATGGTCAGCACATAGGTTGCGGTACGCCGCGGGCTGGAAACGCCCAGGTCCACCAGCGCGATCACGCAGGCCATGACCAACAGGACGATCTCCGGGTAAATCGCAAGCCAGCTGATGTTGTCAATCATCTCGGGTCTCTCAGTTCAGTCTGGTCAGTTCAGCTTGGACAAAGCCACATGCTTGAGCAGCTCGGCCACGGAGGTATCCATCACGTCCGTGAAGGGACGTGGATACAGGCCCATGTACAGCACGGCGATCGCCAGCAAGGCCATGACGAAGAATTCGCGGCTGCTGATATCCAGAAGCGCTTTCACATGGGCGTTGCCCGGTGCCCCCAGGTAGACGCGTTTGAACATCCACAGGCTGTAGGCGGCGCCGAAGATCAGCGCGGTGGCTGCCATCATGCCAACCCAGAAATTGGCCTTGACAGCGCCCAGGATCACCATCCATTCACCCACAAAGCCCGCAGTGCCTGGAAGTCCGCAGTTCGCCATCGTGAACAGCAGCGCGAACGCCGCAAAGTTGGGCATGGTGTTGACCACACCGCCGTAATCCGAAATTTCACGCGAATGCACCCGGTCGTACAACACCCCAATGGACAGGAACATGGCAGCCGAGACAAAGCCGTGGGCAATCATCTGAACGATACCCCCGGAGACACCAAGGTCGTTGAAGATGAAAAAGCCGAGCGTTACGAAACCCATGTGGGCCACTGATGAATAGGCCACGAGTTTCTTCATGTCCTTCTGGACCATGGCAACGAGGCCCACATAGATCACAGCGATCAGCGACAGGGCGATCATGAGCCAAGCCCATTCACGCGAGGCATCGGGTGCAATCGGCAGCGAGAAGCGCAGGAAACCATAGGCACCGAGCTTCAGCATGATGGCCGCCAGCACAGCTGAACCTCCCGTAGGAGCCTCGACGTGTACATCGGGCAACCAGGTGTGCACAGGCCACATGGGCACTTTCACGGCAAAGGCAGCAAAGAAAGCGAAGAACAGCAGAGTCTGCGTGGTACCACCAATGGGAAGCTTGTGCCAGGTCGCTATGTCAAAACTGCCACCCGACAGGTTGTACAGGTAGATCAGCGCAATCAACATCAGCAGGGAGCCGAGCAGCGTGTACAGGAAGAACTTGAAGGCAGCATAAATCTTGTTCGGACCACCCCAGATACCAATGATGAGATACATCGGAATCAGCGTGGCCTCGAAGAAGACATAGAACAACATGCCGTCGACTGCCGCAAAGACACCGATCATGAGGCCCGACAGAATCAGGAAGGCCCCCATGTACTGGTTGACACGCTCCGTGATCGACTCCCACGAGGCAATCACCACAATCACGGTGATGAAGGCTGTGAGCGGAACGAACCAGAACGAGATGCCATCCACCCCCAGGTGGTAGAAGATGTTGAACCCCTCGATCCACGGGGATTTCTCGACAAACTGCATGGCCGCAGTTCCAAGTTCGAAGCCTCCGTACAGTGGCAAGGTCACGACAAAACCCGCAAGTGCTCCGATGAGAGCAAGCCAGCGCACAACACCGGCATGCTTGTCACTGCCAAAAGCCAGCAACAGGACACCGAACGCGATGGGCGTCCAAATAGCAAGACTCAACAAACCCATTTTTGTTCTTCTCCTACTTGTTGAGCAAGACGAAATATGTCATGAGCGCAAAAATGCCCAGAATCATCACGAGCGCATAGTGAAAGACAAAACCCGTCTGCACCCGGCGCACCAACCCAGCAACCCAGCCAACGATTTTCCAAGAACCATTGACCAAGGCGCCATCGATGATTGCACGGTCGCCCGCTTTCCACAGGCCGACACCCAAGGCCCGCGCACCGCGTGCCAGGATGTTTTCATTGATCCAGTCAAGGTAGTACTTGTTCTCGAGCAAGGTGTGGATCGGCTGGAACGTGCGCTTGATGGCAGCAGGTAAAGCCGGATTCACCATATACATGTAGTACGAAGCCGCCACACCAGCCAGGGCCAACCAAAACGGGGCCGTTTGCAGGCCATGCAGCGCCATGCCCACCGGTCCATGGAAAATTTCTGCCAGTTTGGCCATGGCCGGATGACGTGCTGCGTCGACAAAGATCACGTCCTTGAAGAAGTCACCGAACAACATTGGCTGGATGGTCATGAAACCGATCACCACCGAGGGGATAGCCAGAAGCACCAGCGGCACTGTCACCACCCAGGGCGATTCATGCGGTTCATGGTGACCCCCATGGTGCCCATGATCGTCATGGTGAGCATGGTGCGCATCCGGATTCTGATCAAAGCGCTCCTTGCCGTGGAACACCAGGAAATACATTCGGAACGAATAAAACGCCGTGATGAACACCCCCGCCAACACTGCGAAATAGGCAAACCCGGCCGCAGGCAACTGGCTGAAATGCACGGCTTCGATGATGCTGTCCTTGGAGTAGAAACCAGCAAACAAAGGCGTCCCAATCAAGGCAAGAGATCCCAGCAACGAAGTGATCCAGGTGATGGGCATGTACTTGCGGACGCCTCCCATCCAACGGATATCCTGGTTGTGGTGCATTCCCATAATGACCGAGCCTGCGGCAAGGAACAACAGCGCTTTGAAAAAGGCATGCGTCATCAGGTGAAACACGGCCACCGAGTACGCCGAAGCGCCCAAGGCCACAGTCATGTAGCCCAACTGTGACAAGGTGGAGTACGCGACCACGCGCTTGATGTCGTTCTGGATGATGCCGAGGAAGCCCATGAACAAGGCAGTGATGGCGCCAATGACCAGAATGAAATTGAGCGCAGCGTCGGACAGCTCGAACAGGGGCGACATGCGCGCCACCATGAAAATGCCCGCTGTCACCATAGTGGCCGCGTGGATCAGTGCCGAAATGGGGGTCGGACCCTCCATCGAGTCGGGAAGCCAGACATGCAGCGGAAATTGAGCCGACTTGCCCATGGCACCGATAAACAGACAGATACAGATCACGGTGATCAGCATCATGTCCTGGCCCATCACGTACCATGGAAACTCGATTGCGCCAAGCTCACCCGCCTTGGCAAAGACCTCGCCGTAGTTCAGCGTGCCGGTGTAGGCAGCGATCAGACCGATACCCAGAATGAAGCCGAAGTCGCCAACACGGTTGACCAGAAAGGCCTTCATGTTGGCAAAAATGGCTGTGGGCTTGTTAAACCAGAAACCGATCAGAAGATAAGACACAAGCCCCACAGCTTCCCAGCCAAAGAAGAGCTGGAGCAGGTTGTTGCTCATGACCAGCATCAGCATGGAGAAGGTGAACAACGAGATGTAGGCAAAGAAACGGTTGTAGCCGTCGTCCTCTTCCATGTAGCCGATGGTGTAGATATGCACCATCAACGACACAAAAGTCACCACGCACATCATCATGGCGGTCAGGCTGTCGATCAGGAAGCCCACCTCCATTTTCAGGCCGCCAACCACCATCCAGGTGTAGATGGTCTCATTGAACCTGGCTCCATCGACCGCAACGCTCTTGAGCGTCATGGCAGAAAGAATGAAGGCTACCAGCACCCCCAGGATGGTGAGGGTATGGCTCAGGCGGCGGCCAATCCAGTTACCGCCAAAGGTGGTGCCAAAGATGCCCGCAAGCACGGCGCCTGCCAGTGGCGCCAGCGGCACAGCCAGAAGCGTTGAAGCAGAAAGGGTTTGACTCATCGTAGAGAACCTTGCATGTCCAGAGACTCAACCCTGAAGGGTGTCGAGGGCTTGCGCATCGATGTTGGACTTGTTACGGAACAACAGCACCAAAATCGCCAGACCGATCGCTGATTCAGCCGCAGCGACGGTCAGGATGAAAAACACGAACACCTGTCCGTGCATGTCACCCAGATAATGCGAGAAAGCAACAAAATTCATGTTGACTGCCAGCAGCATGAGCTCAATGGCCATCAACAAAACAATGATGTTCTTGCGGTTGAGGAAAATCCCGATCACTGCGAGCGCAAACAGCATCGCGCCCACCGTCAAGAAATGTCCCAGAGTGGGTGTCATGCTTTTTTCTCCTCAACTGCAGCCTCTGCCGAGGCTGCTTCAGGTGCCTTTTGCGTCGCCGACATTTTCACCACCTGCATCCGGTCGGCGGCACGCACGCGAATTTGTTCAGAAGGACTGATGGCCTTGCTGTCTTTGCGGTTACGCAAGGTCAGGGCAATGGCAGCGATCATGGCCACCAACAGAATCACAGCCGCAATCTCGACCGGATAGAGGTAGCGCGTGTACATCAGCACCCCCAGCGCCTTGGCATTGGAGAACGCTACCGGATTACCGGCGGCATCCACCATGGCAGCAATCGCCTTGGGTTCTTCCACGCCGCGAAAGCCCCCCATCAAAACCGCCGCCATCTCCAGGGCAATCAGTGCACCAACCGTCGCTGCGACAGGGAAATGCTTCCAGAATCCCTGGCGCATGCCCTCGACATCGATGTCGAGCATCATCACCACGAAGAGGAACAGCACCATGACGGCACCAAGGTACACGAGTACCAAGGCGATGGCTAAAAATTCCGCCTTGAGCAAAAACCACAGGCCCGAAGCCTGCGAAAACGCAAGAATCAGATGCAGCACTGCATGCACCGGATTACGAGCTGAAATCACCCGGAAGGCTGCATATAGCAGCACGACCGAGAACAGATAGAAAAAACCAGTCTTGGCGTCCATGAATCGGTTCTTTGTAAAGGTCTGGTTTGGTAATTCGGCCCGCTGTCAGCGGAACTTGGCATCTGCGGCCTTGGCTGCAGCGATTTCACCTTCGTAACGGTCGCCCACGGCCAGCAACATGTCTTTGGTGAAATAAAGGTCACCACGTTTTTCACCGTGGTACTCGAAAATATGGGTCTCTACGATCGAGTCCACGGGACAGCTCTCCTCGCAGAATCCACAGAAGATGCATTTGGTCAGATCGATGTCATAGCGCGTGGTGCGACGCGAACCGTCCTCACGCACATCCGATTCGATGGTGATCGCCATGGCCGGGCAGACGGCCTCGCACAGCTTGCAGGCGATGCAGCGCTCTTCGCCATTGTCGTAACGACGCAGTGCGTGCAATCCACGGAAACGCGGCGAAACCGGTGTTTTTTCCTCGGGGAATTGCACCGTGACCTTGCGGCGGAAGGCATAGCGGCCGGTCAGGGTCATACCCTTGACGAGCTCAACCAGCAGGAAACTCTTGAAGAAGTCCCGGAGAGAAAAAGATGCAGCAGCTACGGCAGCCATTCGAAAGTCTCCGCTTTATTTCCAGATATTCCACGGCGAGAGCAACCAGCCCCCGACGATGAGCAGCCACACCAAGGTGACGGGAATGAAGATTTTCCAGCCCAGGCGCATGATCTGGTCATAGCGGAACCGAGGGAAAGTGGCACGAATCCAGATGAACATGGACACTACGACGAACGTCTTGATACCCAGCCAGATCCAGCCCGGAATGAAGTCCAGTGCAGCCACCGGCGACAGCCATCCGCCCAGAAACATCAGCACCGCCACGATCGATACCAACCACATGCTGGCGTATTCGGCCAGGAAGAAGATGGCAAAGCCCATACCAGAGTACTCAACCATGTGACCAGCCACGATTTCGGCCTCGCCTTCCACCACGTCAAAGGGATGGCGGTTGGTTTCAGCCACACTGGAAATCAGATAAACAATGAAAATAGGCAGCAGCGGTAGCCAATTCCAGGACAGGAACGACAGTCCCATATCAGCGAATGTTCCCTTGGCCTGGCTGGTCACAATCTCCGTGAGGTTCATGCTACCCGTCACCATGATCACAACCAGGAAACAAAAACCCATTGCGATTTCATAACTGACCATCTGCGCTGACGCACGCATGGCGCCAAGAAAAGCGTACTTCGAGTTTGAAGCCCAACCGGCGATGATCACGCCATACACCTCAATGGAGGTGATGGCCATCAACAGAAGAAGACCTGCGTTGACGTTGGTCAGTGCCATCTCGGGGCCGAAAGGAATTACCACCCAGGCCGCCAGAGCCGGCATGATGGCCATCACCGGACCCAGCACGAACAACCCCTTGGCCGCAGCCGAGGGCTGAATGATTTCCTTGGTCAGCAGCTTGACTGCATCTGCGATAGGTTGAAGCAAACCCAGCGGCCCCACGCGATTGGGACCATGGCGTACCTGCATGAAACCCAAAAGTTTGCGCTCCCACAACGTCAAATAGGCAACCGCACCCATCAACGGCAATAGCACCACGACGATCTTGATCAAGATCCAGAGCACAGGCCAGACAGTGCCAGTCCACCAGCCCTGTGCGAGCAGATTGAGGCCAAAGTTGTAGATCGCGTCGATCATGCTGCTGCTCCTTCGTGAGCCAAACGAGCGTCAGCGGTCAACTGCAGCGAAGTGGAGCGTCGCACCAAGCCGTCGAGCTGGTAAATCGACGCCACTACCGGATCGGCCGTATGCACATCTGCCACTTCCGGAGCTACTGCTGTCCGGTTGTCGAGCAGTTCGGCAGGCACGCATTGCACCTGCGCTGCAGGCGCTCCTGTAGCCTTACCGAGGACATCCTGCGAAGTCTCGAAATCAAACCCTGGAAGATCCAGCATGTTGCCAAGCACCCGCAAGACCTTCCAGGCAGGCCGAGTCTCGCCCAACGGACGTACGACTGCATGAAAACTTTGCAGGCGGCCTTCGGCGTTGACGAAGCTACCCGAGGTTTCGCTGAAGGGAGCGATGGGCAAGAGCACATCACTGAATTCCATGTTGGTCTTGAATGGACTCAAGGTCACCACCATTTCAGCCCGGGCCAGCGATTCTGCGGCCTTTGCCCCAGCCGCACTGTCGTGCACCGGCTCGGTGTTCAGCAGGAGGACCCCTTTGAGACCGCCCCCCAGCATCTCGGCTGCATTCAGACCATCCTGACCAGGTACAGCGTTAACCCACTGAGCGCCCACCGTATTGGCGGCCTCGGTGAGATAGCCCACGCTGGCGCCCGTCTGTTCCGCAATCCATTGGGCCAAAGCCAGCAGGCTCGAAGCCTGGGCATGGTGTGCCGCGGCATTGCCCAACAGCACGGCCTTGTGCTCGCCCGAGAGCAGCGTTGCCGCGATGGCACGCGCCGTTTCATTGCCTGCCTGCCCCGAAACCACGGGCGCCTGCACGCCCTTCTGCTCGGCCACAGCGGAGGCCACATCGGCCAGTGCCTGTGTCCAGGAGCCTGGTGCAGCTACCAGCGTCTGAGCTACTGGCATCGCCCAGTCGCCGACCACGGCGTTGATGGACGTGACAGTGCAGCCTTTACGAACAGCCTGACGGATGCGCTGCGCGAACAGGGGATGGTCCTTGCGGAGATTGGAACCCACGACGAGTACGGACTGCAACGTGGAAAGTGACGCGATGGATCGGCCCAGCCACCGCACGCCAGCGGAAGTCTCGAACTCTGCATTGCGAAGGCGATAGTCAATGTTGTCGCTACCCAATCCGCGCACCAGTGCGCCGGCCAGATAGAGTTCTTCCAGCGTGCTGTGCGGACTCACCAGAGCACCGATGCTGGCGGCACCCTTTTCCTTCTTGAGGCATTGCAAGCCGTTCACCACGTATTCAAGAGCAGTCTGCCAGTCGACTTCGATCCACTGGCCACCCTGTTTGAGCATGGGGCGTTGCAGCCGCTCTTCGCCGTTCAACGCTTCATATGAGAAGCGATCGCGGTCGGCAATCCAGCACTCGTTAATCTCCTCATTCTCGAACGGAAGGACACGCAGGACCTTATGGTTCTTCACCTGCACGACCAGATTCGCACCCGTGGAATCGTGGGGGCTGACAGACTTACGGCGCGACAGTTCCCAGGTGCGGGCGCTGTAACGGAATGGCTTGCTGGTCAGCGCGCCCACCGGACAAATATCGATCATGTTGCCCGAGAGCTCGGAATCGATGGTGTCGCCCGTCACCGTGGTGATCTCGGCATGCTCGCCTCGGTTGACCATGCCCAGTTCCATGACCCCGGCGACTTCCTGGCCAAAGCGCACGCAACGGGTGCAGTGGATGCAGCGCGACATCTCCTGCATGGAAATCAGCGGACCGACATCCTTGTGCGGCACAACGCGCTTTTCCTCTTCGTAGCGAGACGAGGAGGCTCCGTAACCCACGGCCAGATCCTGCAACTGGCACTCGCCGCCCTGATCACAGATCGGGCAGTCAAGCGGGTGGTTGATGAGCAGGAACTCCATCACCGACTTCTGGGCCTGGACGGCCTTGTCGCTCTTGGTGCGCACCACCATGCCTTGCGTAACCGGTGTGGCGCAGGCAGGCATGGGCTTGGGAGCCTTCTCAACCTCCACAAGGCACATGCGGCAGCTGGCGGCAATGGATAGCTTCTTGTGGTAACAAAAATGTGGAATATAGGTACCGGCCTTCTCAGCTGCATGCATCACCATGCTGCCGGCAGCGACTTCCACTTTCTGACCGTCAAGTTCAATTTCGACCATATGCTTTTCTCGCGATCAGGCAGAAGTTGCGGCCTGAGGATTCGGTTTGCCGATCATTGCGGCGAATTCCGGGCGGTAGTGCTTGAGCATGGCGCGCACTGGCATAGCGGCGGCATCACCCAGCGCACAAATGGTGCGCCCCATGATGTTGCTGGCTACGTTATCGAGCAAGTCCATGTCAGCTGGACGACCTTCACCGCGGTGAATGCGATCGACCAGGCGCCACAACCAGCCCGTGCCCTCGCGGCACGGCGTGCACTGGCCACAGGATTCATGCATGTAAAAGTACGACAAGCGTTTGAGTGACTCGACCATGCAGCGGCTGTCGTCCATGACGATCACAGCACCGGAGCCGAGCATGGAACCCGCCTTGGCGATCGAGTCGTAGTCCATCGTACATTCCATAATGATCGACGCCGGCAGCACCGGAGAAGACGATCCGCCTGGGATAACGGCCTTGAGCTGGCGGCCCTTGCGCACTCCACCCGCCAGTTCAAGCAACTTGGCAAACGGTGTACCCAGCGGAATTTCGTAATTGCCAGGGCGTTCCACGTCACCGCTGACCGAGAAGATCTTGGTTCCACCGTTGTTGGGCTTGCCACAGGCCAGATAGGCCGGGCCACCGTTGCGGATGATCCAAGGGACCGCCGCGAACGTTTCGGTGTTGTTGATGGTCGTCGGTTTGCCGTAAAGACCAAAGCTGGCAGGGAACGGCGGCTTGAAACGTGGTTGACCCTTCTTGCCTTCGAGAGATTCGAGCAGAGCAGTTTCCTCGCCGCAAATATAGGCGCCAAAACCATGGTGGGCATGCAGCTGAAAGCTAAAGCTCGAACCCAGGATGTTGTCACCCAGATAACCGGCAGCGCGCGCCTCTTCCAGTGCGGCCTCGAATCGCTCGTAGACTTGGAAAATCTCGCCGTGAATGTAGTTGTAACCGACCGTGATGCCCATCGCGTAAGCTGCGATGATCATGCCCTCGATCACGATGTGCGGGTTGTACATCAGGATGTCACGGTCCTTGCAGGTACCAGGCTCACCCTCGTCGGAATTGCAGACCAAATACTTCTGTCCCGGGAACTGACGGGGCATGAAGCTCCACTTCAAGCCCGTGGGAAAGCCAGCACCTCCTCGTCCACGCAAACCGGATTCCTTGACGGTGGCAACGACTTGATCCTGGCTCAGACCTTCGCCACCATCTTTGCCCAGAATGGTACGAAGCGCCTGGTAGCCGCCACGCGCTTCATAGTCCTTGATGCTCCAGTTGGATCCATTCAGATCCGCGTAAATCTGGGGGGTGATATGCCGATCATGGAAGCAGGTTTCTACACCCACTGCCTGAAACTGCGAGAGTACCTGTGCCGCCGTGGTCATGACTTGCCCTCCACTGCACGCAGGCTGTCGACCAGCTGGTCGAGCTTGTCGTTACTCATGAAACTACACATGTTGCGATCATTCACCAGCATCACGGGAGCATCGGCGCAGGCGCCCAAGCACTCACATTGCTGCAGGGTGAACAGGCCGTCCGGCGTAGTTTCACCCATGGAGATGCCGAGCTTATGCTCGAGGTGCTCCAGCGCCTTTCCGCCATCGCGCAGCAGGCACGGAAGGTTGGTGCAGATGTTGAGCTTGTACTTGCCCACCGCATGCTGGTTGTACATGTTGTAGAAGGTCGTCACCTCGTGGACGGCAATCTGCGGCATGCCCAGGTAATCGGCAATACCGGCTTCGCTGGCCTCGCTGACATGACCCTCCTCCTGCTGCACGATGGCGAGGCAGGCCATGACGGCAGACTGCTTCTGGTCGGCCGGGTACTTGGCCACTTCGCGCGCAAAACGCGCTTTGGTCGCTTCAGAAATCATCGGTCAATCTCTCCGAACACGATATCCATGGTGCCGATGATGGCGACCACGTCGGCCAGCATGTGACCACGCGCCATTTCATCCAGCGTGGCCAGGTGCACGAAACCCGGTGCGCGAATCTTCAGACGGTAAGGTTTGTTGGCTCCGTCACTCACGAGGTAAATGCCAAACTCACCCTTGGGATGCTCCACTGCAGCGTAGGCTTCGCCTTCGGGCACATGGAAGCCCTCGGTGAACAGCTTGAAGTGGTGGATCAGCTCTTCCATGTTGGTTTTCATGGACTGGCGATCTGGCGGAGCAACCTTGTGGTTGTCGGTGATCACGGGGCCCGGGTTGGCTCGCAACCAGTCGACGCACTGTTTGATGATGCGATTCGATTCGCGCATTTCCTGCACGCGCACCAGATAACGGTCGTAACAGTCGCCGGTTTTTCCCAGGGGAATATCAAAATCCACGCGATCATAGACGTCGTAGGGCTGGGTCTTGCGAAGATCCCATGCAATGCCTGAACCACGCAACATCGGACCAGTCATGCCCAGATTGAGGGCGCGCTCGGGCGAGACCACACCAATACCCACCGTACGCTGCTTCCAGATCCGGTTGTCGGTCAACAGGGTTTCGTACTCGTCCACGCATCCAGGGAAGCGCTTGGTGAAATCTTCAATGAAGTCAAGCAGCGAACCCTTGCGGTTTTCATTGCGCGCTTCCAGCGACTTGGCGTTGCGCACCTTGCTCGCCTTGTACTGCGGCATGGTGTCCGGCAGATCGCGATACACACCACCAGGGCGAAAGTAGGCCGCATGCATGCGCGCACCCGACACGGCCTCGTACATGTCAAACAGATCTTCGCGCTCGCGGAAGGTGTAGATCAGAATCGTCGAACTGCCGCAATCGTTGCCGTGCGAGCCCAGCCACATCAGGTGGTTCAGCAGGCGCGTGATCTCGGAGAACATCACGCGGATGTACTGCGCGCGCACCGGCACCTCGATGCCCAGAAGCTTCTCGATGGCCAGGCAATACGCGTGCTCGTTGCACATCATGGACACGTAATCGAGACGATCCATGTAGGGCAGCGACTGGATGAAGGTCTTGTGTTCGGCCAGCTTTTCGGTGGCGCGATGCAGCAGACCGATATGTGGATCAGCGCGCTGCACGACCTCGCCATCGAGCTCCAGCACAAGGCGCAGCACACCGTGGGCTGCGGGATGCTGCGGTCCGAAGTTCAGGGAATAGTTCTTGATTTCAGCCATGGTTCACCGCAAAAGGCGCCGCGCCTCAGTGCAGGCCTCCGTATTTGTCTTCGCGGATGATGCGCGGCGTGTTCTCGCGCGGCTCGATGCTGACGGGCTCATAGACCACGCGCCGCTGATCGGCGTCGTAGCGCATTTCGACATGACCCGAGAGCGGAAAGTCTTTGCGGAACGGGTGTCCGATAAAGCCGTAGTCCGTCAGGATGCGACGCAAGTCATTGTGACCATCGAAAACAATACCAAACAGGTCAAAGGCTTCGCGCTCAAACCAAGCAGCCGAATTCCAGATCTCAGCCACAGAAGCAACCACCGGGAAGTCATCATCCGGGCAGAAAACCTTGATACGAACACGCTGATTCAGGCTGACAGACAACAGATGCGAAACCACGCCATAGCGCAAACCTTCGGGCTCACGATCACCATAAGTGGAGTAATCCATGCCACAGAGATCCATGAGCTGCTCGAAGCGGCAGCCAGGCGCATCGCGCAGAGCCTGCATGGCTTCCAGGTAACGCGCAGACGGCACGACCACAGTCACTTCGCCAAGAGCCACGCGCACTTCACGCGCCATGTCGCCCAGCACTTGCGCAATGGTGTCCTTGAGTTTTTCGGGGTGGATGGCAAAAGATGTCATGAAACCCCCTTCAGGCACGAGCAATGGTGTTGGTGCGGCGGATCTTCTGCTGCAACTGAATGATGCCGTAAATCAGCGCCTCGGCCGTGGGCGGGCAACCCGGCACATACACATCTACCGGGACGATGCGGTCACATCCGCGCACCACCGAGTAACTGTAGTGGTAATAGCCACCGCCATTCGCACACGAACCCATGGACAACACCCAGCGAGGTTCGCTCATCTGATCGTAGACCTTGCGCAAAGCGGGGGCCATTTTGTTGCACAAGGTGCCTGCGACGATCATCAGATCCGACTGTCGCGGGCTGGCGCGGAAGACCTCGGCGCCAAAACGGCCGATGTCGTAGCGGGCAGCCGCTGCATGCATCATTTCGACAGCGCAACAAGCCAGACCGAAGGTCATAGGCCAAAGCGAACCCGTCTTGGCCCAGTTCACCACAGAGTCGTAACTCGTGGTGATGAAGCCTTCCTTCATCACGCCTTCAATCATTGCGTCGTTCCTCGTGCTAGCCGATCATTCCCAATCCAAGGCGCCTTTTTTCCACTCGTAGGCAAAACCAACGACCAGAACGGCCAGAAAAATCACCACCGCCACAAAGCCCGTCACCCCCACCTCGTGAAGCGACACAGCCCAGGGGAACAAAAAGGCGATTTCCAGATCGAAAAGAATGAAAAGGATGGCGATGAGGTAATACCGCACATCGAACTTCATGCGCGCATCTTCAAACGCCTCGAAGCCGCACTCATAGGGGGAATTTTTTGCCGCATCCGGGCGATTGGGGCCAAGAATGTAACCCAATGCCAAGGGTACGATACCGACCCCGATACCGACCAAGATGAACAGGAAGACGGGGAGATATTGTTCGAGGTTCATCTTGTGGATGCGCTCATCGCTAGAGCCTCGCCCGTCATGACCGCAGGACGGAACATGCGGACAGGCCTGTTTGTGTCTGGTGCCGTCGGCGAGACTCGAACTCGCACAGCTTTCGCCACTACCCCCTCAAGATAGCGTGTCTACCAATTTCACCACGACGGCTATGTTCTTTTTGTCTGGGTGGCATGAGGAACCTTGCGGTTTTGGCTTCCCAAACAGACTGAGATTCTACCCCGGAAAAACCCTGTTACCAGGCTCCAAGATGCATTTCGAATGGTTTTATTTTGCAGGAGCAGGCGTCGCAGCCGAACTTGCCGCCGCAGGCACCGGAACGGCAGCCGAACCCGTTGCGGCATTGCCCGGAATGGCTGCTGCGGAACCAGCATCAGGTGCTACCGGCGCGGTGACGGCCGGGCTTTCAAGCACACTGCCGGTACTGGTGGGGCGCGCATTGCCGAAGTAAGCCAAGGCCAACGTACAGACAAAAAAGACCGCGGCCAGTACCGCTGTGGTACGCGACAAGAAATTGGCACTGCCACTGGCACCAAACAGACTGCCCGAGCTGCCGCTACCAAACGCCGCGCCCATGTCAGCACCCTTGCCGTGCTGAATCAGGATCAGGCCAATCATGCCCAAGGCGGTCAGAATCTGGACCGTCAAAATCACGTTCACAAGCATGCTCATTCTTCTAGTACTCCTGATTGAATAGCTGACAGCGCCCGTATTTATTGGGCCGCCGCGATAATTTGTTGAAAGTCTTCCGCCTTGAGCGATGCACCGCCCACCAAGCCGCCATCGATATCTGGCTGGGCCAGCAACTGCGCCGCATTGGCTGCGTTCATGCTGCCGCCGTACAGCAAGCGGATGCTTTCGGGGCGCGGGCTGGCCGCTGCCAGCTGTGCACGCAGTACGGCATGCACCTGCTGCGCCTGTTCGGGTGAAGCCGTCTTGCCCGTACCAATCGCCCAGACAGGCTCGTAAGCCACCACCACCTCACTGATGCAATGGCCATTGAGATGGATGACAGATGCCAACTGGCGCCGCACCGCCGCCTCGGTGTGGCCCGCTTCGCGCTCGGCCAGCGTCTCGCCGACACACACAATGGGCGTAAGCCCGGCCGCGAGCGCACGCTGCGTCTTGACTGCGACATGTACATCGGTCTCGCCGTGGTACTGGCGGCGCTCGGAATGCCCCACCAGGGCATAACGCACACCAAATTCACGAAGCATTGCGGCGGAAATTTCGCCAGTGTAGGCACCCGACTCGTGTTGCGATACATCCTGCGCAGCAAGTGCCAGCGGCGAGCCCGCCACCAAGGCCTGCACCTGCGCAAGGTAGGGCGCAGGGACGGCCACGGCCACATCACACCCGGACGGATCTGGTAAACCTGCCACCAGGGCGCGCACCAGCAAATCGTTGGCGGCCAGGCTGCCGTTCATCTTCCAGTTGCCTGCAATGAGTTTCTTTTTCATGATGACCACGTCAAAACAATCTTGCCCGTATGCTGGTTCGACTCCATCAGCGCATGGGCCTGCGCTGCGTCGGCGGCTGCAAACGTGCTGTGTATCACGGGGCGCACCGCGCCGGTGGCCAGGAGCGGCCAGACATGCTCGCGCAACGAGCGAGCAATGGCAGCCTTGAATGCCACCGATCGGGGACGCAGCGTGGAGCCCGTGATTGTCAAACGCCGGCGGAGCACCAACCCGGCATTGAATTCACTCTGGATTCCACCCTGCACGGCAATGATGACCAGACGCCCATCCTCGGCCAGGCACTCCACTTCGCGGGCCACATAGCTACCCGCCACCATGTCCAGCACCACATCGACACCCTTGCCCTCGGTGATGCGCCGCACCTCGGCAACGAAATCCTGTGTGCGGTAATTGATGGCATGGTGCGCACCCAGTGCCAGACAGGCCGCACATTTTTCATCACTACCCGCCGTGACGATAACCGTGGCACCAAAGGCGCGGGCCAGCTGGATGGCCGTGACGCCGATACCGCTACCCCCGCCCTGGACCAGCAAGGTTTCACCGCGCTGCAGACGACCGCGGTCGAACACATTGCTCCAGACGGTGAAAAAGGTTTCGGGCAGCGACGCGGCTTCGATATCGCTCAGGCCGGAAGGCACCGGCAGGCACTGCTCCACCGGGGCTACACACCATTCGGCATAGCCGCCCCCGGCGACCAGCGCACAGACACGATCACCCACACGAATACCTGCACGATCCAGGGCCTGGGCGTCACCACCCTCCACCACCCCGGCCACTTCCAGGCCCGGCAAATCCGAAGCCCCCGCCGGCGGCGCATAGTGGCCCTTGCGTTGCACCACATCCGGGCGGTTGATACCGCTGGCGCTTACACGGATCAGCAACTCACCCGCGCCCGCAACAGGTTGCGCACGCACGCCCAGACGCAAAACATCGGGGAGGCCGAACGACGTAATCTCGACAGCTCGCATGGAGGGATAGGGCATGAAAATTTAAGGTGATTTTGGCACCTAGCGCTTAACCAGCAAGCGCCAGTAGATACTTAATCAATAGCAAATCAGCCGCACACTTGGCCCTGCTGATCGTGCGATAGGGCTTGCTGCTGTTGCTGCTCGCCCCCGTCACGCGGCTCCCGCATTTCACGGGGCTCGCGCGGCTCACGTCGTTCGGCGGGTGCAGGACGATCGCTACCACCATGGGAGGGCCGATCGGCCAACACCTTCATGGACAGCTTGATGCGGCCCTTTTCGTCGGTTTCCAGCACCTTGACCTTGACGATCTGGCCTTCGGTCAGGTAGTCGGTGACCTTTTCCACGCGCTCGTGCGCGATCTGGCTGATGTGCAGCAGGCCGTCCTTGCCGGGCAGCAGGTTGATGAGCGCACCGAAGTCCAGGATCTTGGTCACAGGGCCTTCATAGATCTTGCCGATTTCGACTTCGGCCGTGATCTGCTCGATGCGGCGCTTGGCCTCGTCGGCCTTGGCATTGTCGGTGGCGGCGATGGTGATGGTGCCGTCTTCCTCGATGTTGATCTGGCAGCCGGTCTCTTCGGTCAGTGCGCGGATCACCGAGCCCCCCTTGCCGATCACGTCGCGGATCTTTTCGGGGTTGATCTTCATGGTGTAGAGCTTGGGCGCGAAGTTGCTCACTTCCTGCTTGGCTTCGCCCATGGCTTCTTGCATCTTGCCCAGGATGTGCATACGCGCTTCCTTGGCCTGCGCCAGGGCAACCTGCATGATTTCCTTGGTGATGCCCTGGATCTTGATGTCCATCTGCAGCGCGGTGATGCCGTTGGTCGTGCCGGCCACCTTGAAGTCCATGTCGCCCAGGTGGTCCTCGTCGCCCAGGATGTCGGTCAGCACGGCAAAGCGGTTGGCGTCCTTGATCAGGCCCATGGCAATACCGGCCACGTGCGCCTTCATGGGCACGCCAGCGTCCATCAGCGACAGGCAGCCGCCGCACACCGAAGCCATCGACGACGAGCCGTTGGATTCGGTGATTTCCGACACCACGCGCATGGTGTAGGGGAATTCTTCCTTGGTTGGAAGCACGGCAACCAGGGCACGCTTGGCCAGACGGCCGTGGCCGATTTCGCGGCGCTTGGTGCTGCCCATGCGGCCCACTTCGCCGGTGGCAAAGGGAGGCATGTTGTAGTGCATCATGAAGCGGTCTTCGTATTCACCCGCCAGTGCGTCGATGCGCTGCGCGTCGCGCTCGGTGCCGAGCGTGGTCACCACCAGCGCCTGGGTCTCGCCGCGCGTGAACAGGGCCGAGCCGTGGGTGCGGGGCAGCACGGAGTTGCGGATTTCGATGGGGCGCACGGTGCGCGTGTCGCGGCCGTCGATGCGGGGCTCACCGGCCAGGATCTGGCTGCGCACGATGCGCGCTTCGATATCAAACAGCATGCCTTCGACCTTGACGGCGTCGAACACGACACCGGCTTCCTTCAGGTCGGCCATGACCACGGCATAGGCCTCGCGGCAGGCGTGCGTGCGGGCCTGCTTGTTGCGGATCTGGTAGGCAGCGCGCAGCTTGTCTTCGGCCAGTTGCGTGACCTTGGCGATCAGGGGCTCGTCCTTGGCAGGCGCCTGCCAGTCCCAGGCGGGCTTGCCCGCATCGCGCACCAGCTCGTGGATGGCGTTGATGGCGATCTTGCCCTGCTCGTGGCCAAACACCACAGCGCCCAGCATCACGTCTTCGGGCAGTTGCTGCGCTTCGGATTCGACCATCAGCACAGCGGCTTCGGTACCGGCGACTACCAGGTCCATCTGGCTGCTCTTGCGCGCCGTCTGGCCGGGGTTGAGCACGTATTCACCGTTGATGTAGCCCACGCGCGCGGCGCCGATGGGGCCGCTGAAGGGAATGCCCGAAATCGCCAGCGCGGCGCTCGAAGCGATCAACGCTGCGATGTCGGCGTCCACTTCAGGGTTCAACGAAACCGTGTGAATGACCACGTGCACTTCGTTGAAAAAGCCCTCGGGAAACAGCGGGCGGATCGGGCGGTCGATCAGGCGGCTGGTCAGGGTTTCGTGTTCGCTGGGCTTGGCTTCGCGCTTGAAGAAGCTGCCGGGGATTTTGCCGGCGGCGTAGGTCTTCTCGATGTAGTCGACCGTGAGGGGGAAGAAATCCTGACCGGGCTTGGCACCCTTGGAGGCCACCACCGTAGCCAGAACCACGGTATCGTCAATATTCACCAGCACAGCGCCGGAAGCCTGGCGGGCAATTTCGCCCGTTTCCATGACAACGGTCTTGTCGCCCCACTGGAAGGTCTTGGTGACTTTGTTGAAAATACTCATTATTGCTCCTGATTTAATAGCTGGCAGCGCACTGCCAGTAAGCGCTAGCGGCCAAATCAGACAACGATGCCATTCCAGTGAAACCGCTCGCGGAGTTCAGTGGAATGACACAGCTTCGATCTGCATGGACACACCAGCAAAGTAAAAAAACGCCTGAGCTAGCGCGCTAACCCAGGCGTTTTTGCATGTGACAACGATTACTTGCGCAGACCCAGCTTGGCAATCAGCGCGGTGTACCGGCTTGCGTCCTTGGCCTTGAGGTAGTCCAGCAGCTTGCGGCGGCGGCTCACCATGCGCAGCAGGCCACGGCGACCATGGTGGTCTTTGGCGTGTGTCTTGAAGTGGGGCATCAGTTCATTGATGCGTGCCGTGAGCAGCGCCACTTGCACTTCCGGGCTACCGGTATCGTTGGCAGCACGGGCATTGGCCTTGACAACTTCGGCCTTGATAGAGGATGCGATCATTGGGTTTTCCTTGAATGTGGCGCGCAGCCTCTCTTTTGAAGGGCCACAGGCACTGGTTTTACTTGCGCCAACAGCTGGAACGGCCACTGGCGTGCGTCTTGCACCATGCAAAACCGCTCGATTATAGCGCGCGACAAATTTCCAGCCCACCTGCGCCTCTACGGGATTCTTCGCGGTTGACGGCGCTGGCGCGCATGGCACCATGGCTACACCCACCCGGCAACGCCTCCCCATCCCATCAAATCCCTATGTCGCCCTTTGCCCTCCCCGCCCACCAAACACCCGCTCCGAGCCGACTTGCCGCATTGCTGACCATTGGCCTGAGCCTCTGCCTTCTGTCCGCTCCCGGCACGGCAGAAGCCACGCAATCCAAACGCAGCAAGGCCAACACCACTGCATCCGTCAAAAAGAAAGGCGTGACCAAGGTCACCTACCAGCGCAGCACATCGGAAGAAAGCCCCTCGGAACGCGATCGCCGGTTGTACCGCGAGTGCAAAGGCATGCATAACGCGGGAGCCTGCCTGGGGTACACGCGGTAAATGCAGCACTGGATGGTGCGAACACCGGCAGGCGCCCAACTCAGGCGCCTTCGAAACCTGACACCATTCAACCGCCTGTGGCGCTGCAGGCCGAATCCGTAGCAGAAACGGGTTTACAGATTCTGGTCCTGCCTACGCTGGAAATTTTCAGCCTTCGGGTGTTTTCGAGCAAATCACTGGAAGACAAATCATTTCTCGTAATTGTAAATGTCAGGTTTCCAGACATATTGCTTTTTGATTTTGGGTAACCTGACGCATCAAACCGAATGTAAGCCGGATTTTCAGTCACAGTACCACTCCCTGTAATACTGAAATAACTGGCAGGCGCAGCTTGCCTAAAAACCAGCAGATCGGTCGCTTCGTCATCGAAGACTTGGTTGTTGTTTTTGTCAACAAAAACAATCCAGCCCACAGCCCAGGAATTCTTCCCGTCCGACGGCGTGACGTATGCAGCCCTGTTTCGCTTCAAGGCCTCGCCTCGGGCAGTGTTGACGGCAGACAGCAAGGTGTTGGACAGTGAGGTCAGTTCCGAATTTCGCTTGAACGCGGTCATGCTGGGTGCAGCAATTGTGAGCAGCACGGCAGCGATGGCCAAAGTGACCATCAATTCGATCAGCGTGAAGCCGGCGCTAGCGGTTTTGAGGAACTTCATGGCCAGCAAAGTTGGGGATTGGAAGTTTTGGCCGTTCCCGTGCAGCCCTTGGCGCCTGAACTGGTCAGCGTCAGGTGCTCCACCTGTGGATCGTCAGCGGGTTTTTTCAATGTAGCCTCCAGGGCAATGCAATCGCGCAGCGACTGCGTGCCACAGGCACTGGCCTTGAGGGTATAGGCTGCAGATGCGGCACCACTGTCACCCGAAAAGGTTTTGAAGACAGACACCGAAGTAGAACTGGTGAATCCGCACTCGGTATTGGCCGTGGCGGTTGCCACCCCGGTCGATGCGGTCGTGAAAGCGATATAGCAATTGCGTTGGGTGATGAAGCGCTCCTGTTGCTGCATCAATTCCATCAACGCGGTGCGGGCCTGCGCGCGCCGCCCTTTGCGGATCGAATCGGTGTACGCAGGGTAGGCCACCGCCGCCAGAATACCGACAATCGCCACCACGATCATCAACTCAATCAAAGTGAACCCGGTTTGTTTTTTTTCATTCATGGATTGGCCTTGTTTTTCAAATCCAGGTAATTATTGATCTGACGCCAACTTAAACGACCGGTCAACTCAATTGAGGTAAATTCGCTTTTAGTTCCTGCCGCTTTCGGATCAGGAATAATATAAGTTTTTGTGCGAATGCTGCGTCCAGTCGGATCACTGACAGTCACCGCGGTTACTGATTCGTTTTCCAAAATGAGTGGTGGTGGCAGTGGACCCAATTTGGAATTAAAAGTACCATCCCCCGTCACAATATCCACGATATACGTGTTAGTGGTTGTGGTGCCGGCACCGCAACCACCAGAAGCCCCAGCCGTGGCAGGTGTCTGGGTATTGAAGATGACTTTTCGTCCAAACAACTGAATTTCTCCCACGACCCGTTCACCCGATGCGGGCAAATCTGCATACCAGCCCGCACGCTTGCTGGTATCGATATCGGTTGTCGGACGACCCCAGACAAATTCATCTACAGCTACTGTTTTCGCCGTGGCATCCACCACCCCCGCCTTCAATCGGGCGCGGCCTTTGATGGCGACAGGTGTCGTGGTGTCGTCCGCCACCGTGGAACCATTGTCATACACCGCAAAAATGGAACTGATATTGGTCGAGCTCTTGTCTGCCACTTCATTGAATTTGCCCGTTCCAGCAAAAATAAAGAAGGTTTCCATCTGGTCTACCACAGGACCGCTGAAGACGATGGGTGCTTCATGAATCACCTGGCGATTGGCGGCTGTGGTTCCATCTTTGGCAATGTAAAGCGGATACCCCTCGGTTGATTTTTTGAAAGGCGACAGGTTATACAGCGTCCAGTCAGCAGGCGCTTTCCACACAGCAGTACCCCGCGTGTTGAACTGCAAATTCCACAAATTTCCATGGTAGTCACCCATGAAAATTTCACGAACCTCACCCATCGAACCCAGAATCGGTGTGAAGTTCGCCAAACCGGTGGGGCGGGTGCTGGCAAGGGTCGCATCGAAGGGGAGCGAAATTTTGTAGTAGTTGCTGTTCAACACCCACGAGGCCGTCGAAGCCTTGTCCAGAGACAAGAGAAACAAGGCCGGTTTACCGGTCGAACTGTAATTTCCGCTTCCATCATTGGTGTAGTTGTTAACGCCACTGGCTACCACCGCAAACCATTTGTAGGTGGGGTCGGTTGCGCTGGTGCGCAATTTCAGAATTTGCGGTTGGCCAATAACAAAACCCAAATCCGCATCGTCGGCGCTGGTGAACTCCCACAGTACCTTGCTGGCGCCAAACGCCGTGGGGTCGGTGACATCCAGGGCAAACACACTGCGAGCGCCGCCACCATTGGCGCCCAGCAACACCGTTTTCCAGTCTGCCTTGGTTTTGGTGGTCCCCAAGCTGGCCTCTCGCACCGTGATCTTGCCATCTACAAAATTCTGGTGGCTGGTGGTGAAGGTCGACTCTGTGAACAAGGACAACTTGGGTGCCATGGTTTTTGGAATAAAGGCAAACACTTCATCGCCCGTGCTGGCGTTAAAGGCGTGCAGCATTCCATCGTTGGCACCCGCAAACACCACCGGCGTACGGTTTTTGTTGTCGTCGTAAAAACCACTGTATCCGGCATCGGTTATCTGGTTAGATGGAGCACCTGAATAGACCACGCCTGAATTGACAACATCACCCAGCAAGGCGCCACGTTTGCGCCAGGTCACGGTACCATTCTTCACGGAGCCTTCCAGCGACCGATCGCCGCGCAGGTAGCGCACCTCGTCAGCCGTTACAAAACTGAAAGTGGTGGATGGCAAAAATTCAACGGGCCCAGTGCTGGATCCGATCACGATGTTCCGGCTCGTGACCGGGTTTGCCAATGCTGCCAGCCTGGCCGCTGCACTCCACTTGAGGATCGACGAAAAGGTGTCATCGGCCGCCAGCGCATATTCGGTGGCTTCCACATCGCCGCTCCAATCACCGGTGTCGAAGCTTCCTCCGTATGCTACCGTGGCAGTACCCACCTTGATGCTCGTGCTGTTTGCACCGCTTTTGGCAATGCTCTTGGCCTTGGTGGATGCGCGATTGAAAATGTCATCAAAAGCCTTCAAAACATCACGGGCCGAGCTTTGCAGATAGTACGTAGATGCTTCGGCGGCGCGGGCTGGCGTGTCAACGTCTTGCCACACCTTATTGCTGTTGGTGTTGGTCTTTTCGTTGACAAAGGGGTTACCGTAAGTGTTATAGGGGCTCCCTCCCAGGTTGGAAGGATCATTTTGAAAACCACCGTACTTGGACGCCATGAAAAACTGGTTGTTGGTACTGCGGTTGGCATACGTCGTTGAGCCACCGTTTTCGTTGACGTCAAACAAGAAGGTTTTGACACGCAGGCCTTTTCTCTGCTTGTCGGTGGCAGCCGTCCAGGACGTCCCGCGAATGTCATGGGTATGGGCCCAATAGGCCGAGCCCATCAACTTGCTGCGATCATTGGAGTTTGGAACCGATGCGTTGGCCCCATTCGGGTTGCCGGTAGTACGGCTCACACCTTGGCCATCCACATAGGTCGAAGAGATGTTCTTCTCAAAATTGACGACCACATCACGCCATTCGGTAGCGCTGAAAACATTATTTGCAGCATTCGCCGAAGGAAACCGGTTGCCGTCGTGGGTGTAGATGTCACCCACCACCACAATGTTGCTTTTCACACAAGAGTAATCGGCCGTGCTGCTGCGCCCATCTCCATAGGGGTCGGTCCAGGAGGTGTAAGCAGGAAAGCCATCGCGCAAGGCAAAGGTGGAGTCCTCTCCTGCACTGTCAATTTTTGAGATGGCAGATGCGGTTGGCGCCAACCCTTGCAGATAGCGCACCGTTTCGTAATGCAGTTCACCCACAGGGTCGTATTGCTTGTATCGGCCAAAGTTCGGTCCCGTTCGACCAAACTTATTCAAATAGTTGATGACACCACTGCTGTAGCCCGTGGAACTTGCATTGGTGGAGGTGCTAACGGTGGTGTTGCCTTCGGGGTTTTCAATGAACTGCCCGGTGTTGTCATTCCACTCTGCCTTTGGGTTGCTACCAATGAACTGGCCGTTGATATCGAACAACTTGTTACCAACGTACTTCATAGGCGCCCGCAAAACGCCACCAAAGCTGGCCGTGCTGCCGGTGGATTTGGGATCGGTCTGGTCCATCAAATAACCAAAGGCGGCCAGCCGTAACTGATCGCTGTATTTCTGGATGGCGCCGGTAGGCTTGAAATCACCGTTAGGGTATTTTCTGCACAATCCGTAGTCCCGCACATCCTGTAGTGCTCCTCCGGAGGAGTTGCATACCTGGACCCGGGAAAAGAAGAAGCCATCGGTGTTCAGACCGGTTGATGGAGGCGTCCAGCTTCCGGTGTACGGCTTCGTGTAACAAAAAATGGTCCCATCCGGAAAACTGTTGCCCCCACTGAGATTGGCTTGGTTACAGGTAACGCCATTGGCTACAGGGCCCGTTGTCGAGGTATATCTTCGACTGCCTGACCGCCCTGTGCGCTCGACATACAGCACATCCTGTACACCCGAGAAGGTGCACACGTCATCATCACAAAGCGTCCATTCGCTGCCAGCAGGATTGGTCGTTCTATTGCTCAGGTAATTGGTACGATCCCCAATGACGGAGGCTGTCGATGACGAACCCAGGGTGTACCCGGAAGAGTCTGTGCAACTCCCCGCAGAGCTTGAGCCTGCCCGAAAATAAATGCCATTGAGCTTATTGGCTACCCAAATGGTTTGACCACTCGCCGCGGTGCGCATGGATGCCGGCACTGCCCCGGCGTAGCTGTCGCTGCTGGCCAATTGCTTGGCCGGAAAATAGGCGCTGCTGTTCCAGAAGCACGACGGGTCACCCGCTGGAAGAATGGCCCTTTGCAAAATGGTCAGGCCCACTTCGTCGATGTAACGGTCTCCGCCAGACAAAGCCACGCGCATCATGTCCATGGCAGAACCGGATGCCCAGTTCAGAAAGTTACCGCTGAATTGTTCGCCGGTGCACTTGCGGGCCACAGCAGCGCCGGTGCGGTCGAAACGCTTGTAGTCCTGAAGCGTCAACCCGGTGCGTGGTGTTTCCGTGGGGGTGTTGTTATAGGTGTAGCAGGCCTCGGCATCGTAGTAGCCAAGGTATTCAGTGGTGGCTGCATATGTATCGCGGTACTGCGCCCCCACGGTGGGGAACTCCACCGACAAGGCCAGAGCCATGGCCGGCTTTTCGTTCGTACTGGCGCCAAACAGGGGCTCTGTAGCCAGGGCGAGGGCGGGAATGGTGGGCGGGCTCGACTGCCCCACCACCACGAACGACGCCAGGGCCATGGCGACCAGGCCGGCACCGGCCGTCCAGCCACGCACCCCCTGTGGCCGCAGACGATGGAACCACTGGCCTCGTTTACCGAAACCTTGAAGGACTACGCCTGTGGTGCTTGCTTGTTGATTGCTCATTTATTTCACCATTTTCAATTACGGTAAATCGACTGCAAAACCACTTGGAGGTCTTGTCGCGGGCCAAAACCCATGGCAGTGATTCTAAAAAAAATGACGGTATTCTGTACTCCGCTGCCATCTGCCCCAAACGACCTCTCAAGCCGCTCGATAACATACCGTGGCTTCTGGTAAGGCTGAATTCCTGCAGCACCCACGGGAAATGCTCTACCAGTAAATTTTCCAAATTCGACCGTCTTGGCAGCAGTACTTGTGTCCGTGAAGTCCACCTTCAACCAAGCAGGTGAGGTGTTACCAATATTTTCTGTACATAAACCCAAGGAATCTCCGGTGCCAGCACAATCAGCGAGAAACAGGTTCGCTGGGCTATTTTTGTCAAACGGGTTGACCGTACGCTTGCTGGAGGCGTTTTTGTTGTTGATGTCGAATTCCGCATCCAGAAGTGCCGCCTCAGCCGCCTGAAAAGCCACTTGCATATCCCGGTCGTTGCGCGCCCCCCTTTCGGCCATCATGGCAATCTGTACGCCGCCAATGCCCAGCATGGATACCACCACCATGATGAGCATGACCATGATGAGGGACACACCATGCTGCGCATCCCTGGCGGGGCGATAGACGCCTTGCAAGCTGAAAGATTTGATGGGCTGGTGCATGCTCAAAGTCCGTGCTTCTGGTCGTTACGCAAGTGGATCGTGAAAGTGACGACCTGACGCAACCTGCCATCGGGGGTGGGGCTGAAAATGGTGCCGGGGTCGTTGGCACTGGCGAAGGCACTCCCCTCCGTGCCAGTGCTGGAGGCCTTGGCTTTACCAAAGGGGTAGAAGGTTTGGGCGCTACGGTCTGGCGTCGATCCCACCGGGCCGCGCAGCACCATGCCGATGCGGATGCTGCGCACCCTGCGCCAGTTGGCATAGGTGCCCACGGGATCACCAGACACGGTCATTTGGTCTGCGCGCAAATAGCGGTCTGGTACGGCGTCATCCTTTGCGTCTACCGAAGGCAGTTCAGGCGTGACAGGAACTACCGTCGGCGCGGCGTTGGGTGTGACGCGGTCAACACCATACAACACCTGGAAATTTTCAACACCGTGGATTAATGGTTGGCCCGCAGCCACGGAATCTGCCCGACCCCTCGCGCAATACAGGGCAGGTTCAGGGTCGTTGGTGCCTTTGGCAACATACAAGACGCTGATCGCCCGGTCATTTTTATCGGTGGGAATGTAGTCAATGAATTCGCCTGCACAGTTGATCATTCCGGATTGCGGATTACCAGAACCGTCCAAAAACTCTACGGACGGCAAAAAACGAAAGACCAAAAGATCACTGGATCCAAAATCTGAAGTTGCAGATTTTCCCCAGTCAAAGTCCGTGCCTGCAATCCTCTTTGCATTATTCACACCCATCACACTGGGCTCAGGATCCTCACCAGAGACCTTGACAGGTTGGCCAAACAAGCGTGCTTCTTCTATTACATATTCGGCACTCAAATAACCCGTCTGCCCCCCCAGGCGTTGCAGCAAATCGGCAGCAAAACGCCCGTTGTCGCGCAGTTCCGAACTGGCATCGAGTGCAGAGAACCCCTGGCGTGACACGATGAGTGCAGCAACCGCTGCCAGGGTGATCAGCAGGCTGATGGCCATCGCCACCATCAGTTCGACCAAGGTCAACCCTTGCTGCCGCGCAGGTGCGATCGGTTGGGGCAAAGCCGGCTTCTGGCGGCAAAAGGGTGCAGGGTGCTGGCAAATCGTCATGGTCTGGCTCAGGTGTTGTTGCCGCTGGTCACCGGGAACACAAGCGTGGGTCGGGTATCGGCCTTGATCAAGGCGGCATCACCCGTCTGGGCTCGGTCGATGGCGCTCTGGGTCCAGCCCATCTTGATGACGATAATGCTGTTTTCCGTGGCTCCGGACGCCGGCGGCGTGCAAGCCCACTGTGGCAAACCCTCGCTATCAAACGGGGCATCGTCGAAACACACCTTGACCCAGGCGCCGGGCAACTCGCTCTGCACCCGTGCCAGCCACTCGATCACTTCGGATTCGGCCACCTTTTTCTGAGCCTGGGGCAAGGTGTCGGTAGCCGACTGGCAACCCGTGTTCAAGCAAAAAGCCCATGCGGTCGGGATGTCAGTGGCAGCCTTGATGGTCTTGTCGTCCAGCAGGTAGGGGTTGTCGGTTTTGCTGGTGCTGAGCCCGACCTGCTTGTTGCCGCGCATCATCTCGGCATACTCGCGCGCCAAGGTAGTGGCCACAGACTGCAGCCGCCCTTCGCGGTTGGATTTGAGGGCAAACGATTGCAGGCCCACTGCCCCCAGCAACCCGAAAGACAAGACAACAATCGAAATCAATACCTCGATCAGCGAAAAACCCTGCTGCTGCGGCCAAAGCCTTTCGCGCAATCCAGGGAGCCTGTCGAACTTGGCAGATAGGTATCTGAGCTTCATACCGCGATGGTAAGGAGCCGGCCGCCAAATGCCAATCATGCGCCGCACCGTTGGTCTGCCATAGACTGCCGCCTGGCCAGTTGACGGCTCGCTTCACCCTCCTTCGCCCTGTTTTCCCATGTCCTACCCGCACCCTTCCGACACTTCTGATTCGATGATGGCTACTGCACTGACCCTGGCCAGGTGCAGTATCAATCACACCAGCCCCAACCCACGCGTGGGCTGCGTGATCACCGCGCCCGATGGCCGACTGCTCGGCGAAGGCTTCACCCAGCAGGCGGGCGGCCCGCATGCCGAGGTAATGGCGCTGCGCGCGGCGCAGGCGGCTGGGCACGATGTGCGCGGCGCAACCGCGTATGTCACGCTGGAGCCCTGTGCGCACCAGGGGCGCACGGGGCCGTGCTGCGACGCGTTGATTGCGGCAGGCATCGGCAAGGTGGTGGCCTCCCTGGAAGACCCGAACCCGCTGGTGGCGGGCCAGGGCTTTGAGCGGTTGCGCGCTGCGGGCGTGGAGGTGGATGTGGGGCCGGGCGCTGCGGCGGCGCGCGAACTGAACATCGGCTTTTTCAGCCGCATGGTGCGCGGCACGCCTTGGGTGCGGCTGAAAGTGGCCGCTTCGCTGGACGGCACCACGGCGCTGCACAACGGCGCCAGCCAGTGGATTACCTCCCCGGCCGCACGCGCCGACGGCCATGCCTGGCGCGCGCGGGCCTGTGCGGTGCTCACAGGCATAGGCACGGTGCTGCAGGACGACCCTGTGCTTAACGTGCGCGAGGTGGCCACACCGCGCCAGCCACAGCTGGTGGTGGTGGACAGCCGTTTACGGACACCGCCAGACGCTTCACTTTTCATAGCTGGACGCGCTTGCACCATCTACGCTGCAGGCACTTTTGATGCTGAATTTTCTGCCCGCAAGGCAGCGTTGGAGGCACGCGGTGCCACGGTGGTGCACCTGCCAGGCGCTGAAGGCAAGGTCGATCTGCCCGCCATGCTGCGCGACCTGGCTGCGCGCGGCGTGAACGAATTGCATGTGGAGGCCGGCCACCGGCTCAATGGCGCGCTAGTACGCGAGAGGCTGGTGGACGAGTTGCTGCTCTATCTGGCCCCGAAGCTGCTTGGCCCCGGGCGCGGCATGGCCGAAATGGGGCCGCTCGATAGGTTGGCACAGGGGCTGGCACTTGATTTCCACAGTGTGGAGCGCATCGGCCCCGACCTGCGCGTGCTGGCCCGGGTACAAGGCCGCGACCAGTTTTGAGCGACCCCAAACCCTGCCACAATCCACGCCATGTTTACAGGAATCATCACCGGCATGGGGCAGATCGCCGCCGTGCAAGCTCTTGGCGACACTGCCGCGCACGGCAAGCGGCTGGTCATCACGCCCCCGGCGGGCTACCTCGACGATGTGGGCCTGGGCGACAGCATTGCGCTCAATGGCGCCTGCATGACGGTCACCAGCATGGACCCAGCCGCGCCGCAATTCACAATCGACATTTCTGTCGAGTCGCTGCTCAAGACCACCGGGCTGGGCGCCCCCGGCCCCATCAATCTGGAAAAGGCCCTGCGTGCCAACGACCGGCTGGGCGGGCACATGGTCTCGGGCCATGTCGACGGCATCGGAGAGGTCACGCATTTCGCCCAGGTGGGCGAAAGCTGGGAGCTGCGCGTGCTGGCACCGCACGAGCTGGCGCGCTACCTGGCTTACAAGGGTTCGATCACCATCAATGGTGTGAGCCTCACGGTCAATCGCATCGCCGACCTGCCCGGCGGCTGCGAGGCCAGCATCAACCTGATCCCGCACACCGTGCAGAACACGGCGCTGGGCCACCTGCGCGTGGGCTCGAAGGTGAATCTGGAAGTGGACCTGATCGCGCGCTATGTGGCGCGCATGATGGACGTTCCGGCGCCTGCGCAATAAGCCCCACTCACGCGCACCGCAGCCGGTGGCCCTGCCGTGGGTTGCTCTGCTCCATGCGGCCCACGATGGCGGCCTGGGCAAAGCCGTCGCCATGAAAGGCCCGCACCACAGCATCCGCCACCTCCGGTGCACAGCTGACCAGCAGCCCGCCGCTGGTCTGCGGATCGGTCAGCAGGGTGCGTTGCCAATCGGGTGCCGTTTCGGGCCAATCCACGTCAGTGCCGTAGGCCGCCCAGTTGCGGCCCGAGGCGCCCGTGGACACGCCCTCCCGGGCCCACTGCACAGCACTTGGAATGAGCGGCAGTCGCTCCAGATCCACCTGCGCCGAGAGCTGCGAGCCCCGGCAGATCTCCAGCAGATGGCCCGCCAGGCCAAAGCCCGTCACGTCGGTCATGGCATGCACGCCGTCGATCTGCGCCAGTGCCATGCCCACACGGTTGAGCTGGGTGGTGTGGCGCAGCATCTCGACATAGCCTGCAGCGTCGAGCTGGCCCTTCTTGAGCGCGGCGGACAGCACCCCCACGCCCAGCGGCTTGCCCAGCACCAGCACATCGCCCGCCCGTGCGTCGGCATTGCGGCGCACCTGCTCCGGGTGCACCAGGCCCAGGCCCACCAGACCGTAGATGGGTTCGAGCACGTCAATGCTGTGCCCGCCCGCGATGGGGATGCCGGCCGCGCGGCAGACAGCAGCGCCGCCTTCCAGTACCCGTCCGATCACCTCGGGCGGCAACTTGGCGATGGGCATGCCGACGATGGCCAGCGCCATGATGGGCGTGCCGCCCATGGCGTAGATGTCGGACAGCGCGTTGGTAGCGGCGATGCGGCCGAAGTCGTACGGGTCGTCCACGATGGGCGTGAAGAAGTCGGTGGTAGCCACCAGCGCCTGCTGGTCGTTCAGGCGGTAGACGGCGGCGTCGTCGCTGGTCTCGGTGCCCACCAGCAGCTCGGGCGGCACCAGGCCCTGCGGCGCGCGTGCCAGAATCTCGCGCAGCAAGCCGGGTGCAATCTTGCAGCCACACCCTCCGCCGTGCGCGAACTGGGTAAGCTTGATGTTTTCAGCAATCACGGGAGAGGCATCGGTCATGGTGGTGGTCATTGTGCCAGCCCCACGCCCACCCTCCCCGCTCTCCCCACTGGAGCCCCTCCATGAGCCACCGCGGCCCCGTGCGCGTGCACGACCGACATGCCTTCGACGCCCTGATCGACGCACGCTCGCCCGCCGAGTTCGCGCTCGACCACCTGCCCGGCGCCATCAACTGCCCCGTGCTCGACGACGAGGAGCGCCGCATCGTCGGCACGCTCTACAAACAGCAGGGCGCTTTCGAGGCGCGGCGCGTGGGCGGCGCCATGGTGGCGGCCAACCTGGCGCGGCATCTGCGCGAACAGTTTGCGGACAAGCCTGCCACCTGGAAGCCGCTGGTCTACTGCTGGCGCGGCGGCATGCGCAGCGGCTCCATGGTGACCTGGCTGCGCCTGGTGGGCTGGGACGCGCAGCAACTGGCCGGGGGCTACAAAAGCTGGCGCCGGCATGTGATCGACCGCATTGAGGCCCTGGGCCCACAACTGCCGCTGCGCGTGCTGTGCGGCCCCACGGGCAGCGCCAAAACGCGCGTGCTGCAGGCCCTGGCCGCGCGCGGCGCGCAGGTGCTGGACCTGGAAGCCTGTGCGCGCCACCGCGGATCGGTGCTGGGCGCCTGGCCCGGCGTGGAGCAGCCCTCGCAAACGGCGTTCGAGACTCTGCTGGCGCAAGCGCTGGAGCCGCTGGACCTGCAACGCCCGATTTATGTGGAGGCCGAGAGCAGCCGCATTGGCCGCATTGCGGTGCCCCAACCGCTGGTGCAGCGCCTGCGCGCCAGCCCCTGCATCGAGATCCAGGCCAGCCCCGCCACGCGCCTGGCGTTTTTGCTGCGCGACTACGCCAACCTGGGCGACGACCCGGCCGCGCTGGCCCGGCAGCTGGGCACGCTGCGCGAACTGCATGGCAGGCAGGTGATCGAGCGCTGGCAAGGCTGGGCCGCCGAGGGCGCGCTGGAACCGCTGTTCGCCGAACTCATGGCGCTGCACTACGACCCGCTGTACGCCCGCTCCCAAAGCACGCACCTGCACCAGTGGGCGCAGCGCCAGGTGGTGCAGGCCGATACGTTGACACCTGCAGGCATCGAAGCCCTGGCCGGGCAGGTGCTGGCCCTGGCAACAGAAATTTAAGAAAAAAGTGCCTCTAGCGCTTATCTAGAAAGCGTCGATAGCTATTATTTATATAGCATTTCAACACGCCGGCGGGATGCGCTGACACCCTGTTCACTGGCGCACGAAGTCGATGACGATGGCGCCGGGCTCGCGCTGCTGGTACGCGATGCGCACGGCCTCGCCATAGCGCATCTGCATCTGCTGCAGCAGGGGCAGCGGATCGTGGTCGTTGACGAAACGCATCGTCTCGCCCGGGTGCAGCGAATCGAGCGCGCCGAAGATGGCCGCATGGCGAAAGCGCTTGGCAACGCCGCGGGCGTCGAAGGGGTAGATGGCGTCGGGCGAGGTGTGGACGTGGGCGTTCATGGTCGGTCGCAGTAGAAAACAAAGATTCATCAATAATGAATCTTCAGTATAAAGCGCCCTCCCCTGCCCCGCCCGATTGCCCCTGATGGCGCCAGGGCGGTCCGTCTGCTGCGGTCAAAAGGTGTGAATGAACCCGGCATTGCCCGAGCAGGCCGCGAAAACGCGGCCGATCTAGGCGCAAAGCACAGCCATACTCAAACCATGCGGGCAGGCACCACCCAGGCATCGAACTGCTCGGCCGTCACATGGCCGCTGGCCATGGCCGCCGCGCGCAGGCTCAGGCCCTGCTGGTGGGCCATCTTGGCGATCTGCGCGGCCTTGTCGTAGCCAATGTGCGGGTTGAGCGCCGTTACCAGCATCAGCGAGCGCTCCAGCAGTTCGGCGATGCGCGCACGGTTGGGCACGATGCCCACCGCGCAATGGTCGTTGAAGCTGAGCATGCCGTCGGCCAGCAGCCGCACGCTCTGCAGGAAGTTGTGCACCACCATGGGGCGGAACACATTCAGCTCGAAGTTGCCGCTCGCGCCGCCGATGTTGATGGCCACATCGTTGCCCATCACCTGGCAACACAGCATGGTCAGCGCCTCGCACTGCGTCGGGTTGACCTTGCCCGGCATGATGGACGAGCCCGGCTCGTTCTCGGGAATGCTGATCTCGCCCAGGCCGCTGCGCGGCCCGCTGGCCAGCCAGCGCACATCGTTGGCGATCTTCATCAGGCTGGCGGCCAGCGTCTTGAGTGCGCCATGGCCGTGCACCAGTGCATCGCAACTGGCCAGGACCTCGAACTTGTTCGGCGCGGTGACAAAGGGCAGGCCCGTCAGGTCGGCCAGCTCTTGCGCCACATCCTGCGCATAGCCCGGAGGGGCGTTGAGCCCCGTGCCCACCGCCGTGCCGCCCAGCGCCAGCTCGCACAGATGCGGCAGCGCGGCGCGCACATGCTGCTCGGCGTGCTGCAGCTGCGCCACCCAGCCCGAGATCTCCTGCCCCAGCGTGAGTGGCGTCGCGTCCTGCAGGTGCGTGCGGCCGATCTTCACCACGTCCGCGAATTCCTCGGCCTTGCCGGCCAGCGTGGCGCGCAGCGCGTGCAGGGCGGGCAGCAACTGGTGCATGAGTGCATCCACGGCCGCCACATGCATCGCCGTGGGGAACACGTCATTGCTCGACTGGCTCAGGTTCACCTCGTCGTTCGGGTGCACCAGGCGATCCTGCCCCCGGCTGCCGCCCAGCAGCTCGCTGGCGCGGTTGGCCAGCACCTCGTTCATGTTCATGTTCGTCTGCGTGCCCGATCCGGTCTGCCAGACCACGAGCGGGAACTCCTCGGCCCAAGCGCCCTGGATCACCTCATCCGCCGCCGCCACAATGGCCGTGGTCTTTGTGGCCTCCAGCAGGCCCAGGCGGTGGTTGACGTAGGCGCTGGCGCGCTTGACCTGCGCCAGCGCGCGCAGCAGCTCGGGCGCCATGCGCTCGCCCGAGATGGCGAAATGCTCCAGCGAGCGCTGGGTCTGCGCCCCCCACAGCCGTCCGGCGGGCACGTTGATGGGGCCGAAGCTGTCGCGCTCAGTGCGCGTGGCAACGAATGATGCGTTCGAGGCTGCCATACCAACTCCTTGCGGTGGAACAACCGCAGGATACCCTCGAAACCCTGCCGACAGATCCGCGCAAGCCCAGGAGGGATAATCGCAGGCTTCGCGAAACCCGTTCTTCACCCCACGCCATGACGACCATCCGCCAAGAAGACCTGATCGAGTCCGTTGCCGCCGCGCTGCAGTACATCAGCTACTACCATCCGGCCGACTACATTGCCCACCTGGCCCGCGCCTACGAACGCGAGCAAAGCCCTGCCGCCAAGGACGCCATCGCGCAGATCCTGACCAACAGCAAGATGAGCGCCACGGGCCACCGCCCCATCTGCCAGGACACCGGCATCGTCAACGTCTTCCTGAAAATCGGCATGGACGTGCGCTGGGAAGGCTTCACCGGCAGCCTGGACGACGCCATCAACGAAGGCGTGCGCCGGGGCTACAACCACCCCGACAACACCCTGCGCGCCAGCGTGGTGGCCGACCCGCTGTTCGCCCGCAAGAACACCAAGGACAACACGCCCGCAGTGATCTTCACCGAGATCGTGCCCGGCAACCAGGTCGACGTGACCGTGGCCGCCAAGGGCGGCGGCTCCGAGAACAAGAGCAAGATGGTCATGCTCAACCCCAGCGACAGCGTGGTGGACTGGGTGCTCAAGACCGTGCCCACCATGGGCGCCGGCTGGTGCCCGCCCGGCATGCTGGGCATCGGCATCGGCGGCACGGCCGAGAAGGCCGTCCTCATGGCCAAGGAAAGCCTGATGGACGACATCGACATGTACGAGCTGCAGGCCAAGGCCGCCAAGGGCGAGAAGCTCACGCAGACGGAAGAACTGCGCCTGGAGCTGTTCGACAAGGTCAACGCCCTGGGCATCGGCGCGCAGGGCCTGGGCGGCCTGACCACGGTGCTCGACATCAAGATCAAGATGTACCCCACGCACGCGGCCAGCAAGCCAGTGGCCATGATCCCCAACTGCGCCGCCACGCGCCATGCCCACTTCGTAATGGATGGCAGCGGCCCGGTCTACATGGACCCGCCGAGCCTGGATCTGTGGCCCCAGGTGGACTGGATGCCCGACACGCAGAAGAGCAAGCGCGTCAACCTCGACACCCTCACGCCCGCCGAAGTGGCGAGCTGGAAGCCCGGCGACACCCTGCTGCTCAACGGCAAGATGCTCACCGGCCGTGACGCCGCGCACAAGCGCATCCAGGACATGCTGGCCAAGGGCGAGAAGCTGCCGGTGGACTTCACCAACCGCGTGATCTACTACGTCGGTCCGGTTGATCCGGTCAAGGACGAGGCCGTGGGCCCCGCCGGTCCGACCACCGCCACGCGCATGGACGGTTTCACCGAAATGATGCTCGCCCAGACCGGGCTGATCGCCATGATCGGCAAGGCCGAGCGCGGCCCGGTCGCCATCGAGTCCATCAAGAAGCACCAGTCGGCCTACCTGATGGCCGTGGGCGGCGCCGCCTACCTGGTCTCCAAGGCCATCAAGACTGCCCAGGTGGTGGGCTTTGCCGACCTGGGGATGGAAGCCATCTACGAATTTGACGTGGTGGACATGCCCGTGACCGTGGCCGTCGATGCCGGTGGCACCAGCGCCCACATCACCGGCCCGGCCGAGTGGCAAAAACGCATCGCCACGGGCGAATTCAAGGGCATCGGCGTCGCCGCGGCCTGAGCACCCGTCCGGCGCGCCTGCCCACTTCCGGGCGGGCGCAGCCTTGATCGCCAGTCAATGACAGCAGCGCAGCAGCCCATCGGCGTCTTCGACAGCGGTGTCGGGGGCCTGAGCGTGCTGCAGGCGCTGCGCGCCGAGTTGCCGCACGAGCGCTTCGTCTACCTGGCCGACAGCGGCAATGCGCCCTATGGCGAACGGGGCGACGCCTTCGTGCAGGCACGCACCCACGCCATCACCGACTACCTGTGCCGGCAGCACCACATCAAGGCGCTGGTGGTGGCCTGCAACACGGCCACTGCCGCAGCCATCCATGAAGCCCGTGCGCGCCACCCGAGACTGCCTTTGGTGGGCGTCGAGCCTGCCCTCAAGCCCGCCGTGGCCGCCAGCAAGACCGGGCACATCGGCGTCATCGGCACGCGCGGCACGCTGACCAGCGCCAAGTTCGCCAAGCTGCTGGCCTCGCTCGACGGGCAGGCGCATTTCGTCGTGCAGCCCTGCGACGGTCTGGCACATGCCATCGAACGCAGCACCGCGCAGGCCGTTCCCGCCGCCTCAGACGCTACGGAAACAAGAGCACTCTGCGCACGCTACACGAGCGCCATGGGCCGATTTGGCACTCAGGCAGGCGAGATGGACACGCTGGTGCTGGGCTGCACGCACTACGTGTTTGTGCAAGACGAATTGCGCAGCCTGCTCGGCCCCCACATCCGCTTGATGGATACCGGCGAACCTGTGGCACGGCAAACACGGCGCCTGCTGCAGGCGACGGGCACGCTGGTGCCCGAAAACGGCACACCGGCCCCGGCCATCACCCTGCTCACCACGGGCGCTCTGGAGCCCCTGCAAAACGCCGCCACGCGCTGGCTGCAGCTCCCTGCAGAGTGCTGCGCCACGGTGGATCTGCCGGTGGGTTGGAGCGCTGATCCTGTCAGGTAAAAATAGCGCCAGCGCTTTGCTGACAAGCGTCAACAGCTATCAACAGCAGAGCAAACTACGCCGAATCAGCGGCCCACAGCCGCTCCCCGCCGAGCTCCACATGGGTGAGGTACAGCCGCACATCGAGTTCCAGCTGGTGGTAGCGCGGCTCCATGTGCTCGCACAGCTGGTAGAAGGCCTTGTTGTGCTGCTTCTCCCGCAGGTGGGCCAGCTCGTGCACGACGATCATGCGCAGGAACTCGTCAGGCACCTGCTTGAACATCGCGGCGACACGGATCTCGTGCTTGGCAGTCAGCCGGTTGCCCTGCACGCGCGAGATGGATGTGTGCAGGCCCAGTGCATGGCGCACCACATGGATCTTGCTGTCGAACACGACCTTGTTCACCGCATCCGCATTGCGCAGGTGGCGGCTCTTGATCTCCTGGGCGTAGTGGTAGAGCGCCTTGTCGGTGCGCACGCCATGGGCTTGCGGGTATCTGCGCTGCAACAACGGCGCAAGCGCGCGGCGGTCTTCACGCAACAAGCCAAGCACCTGCTCCTGCAAGGTGGCCGGGTACGCACCCAGGTAGGTCAGTTCGGCGGGCATGGTATCACCGGGCACAGCGACGGGCGCCGGGCCGTGAGAAGCGCCTCAGTGGAGATGCCGTGGGCGGCGGCCGCCGCTGCCATGGCCACCGCTGCCAGACCCACCCGGGCCCCGCGGGGGCTTGCCGATCTCCAGCGAGTTCACCAGGGCATCAAACCGCTGGCTGAACAGCTTGTCGATCTCGGCCACCACGCCGCCGAGTTCGGAGCCGTCGAAATGGCGCTCCATCATGTTCACCACGTCCTGCACCAGCAGGTCGCGCTGCACCTGCATGATGGCGGCCGGTGTCGGTCCGACAAACAGCATGACGAAGTCGTCGCGCGACTCCGCACTTTCGTCGGCCTCGTCCTCGTCGAACTCCACGTCGTAGAAGGTGACCTCGATGGCCGCGCCCTGCTCGGCCAGGTCGTTCAGGCTCATGCACATCTCGTCGAGCGACTGGCGGAAATCCTCGTCGCCCCGCACCGTCCAGCACATCTGCAACATGTGGCCCTTGGCATCGAACTGGATGCCCGGCTCTTCCTCGTAGGCGCTGGCTGCGCCATCGGCCAGCGAACGGGCGCCAGCGTACTTCCAGAGGGGCTTGAGTGCTTCCTGCAACTGGTCATATCCGGCATCGGCCCGCAACAGCACCTGGCCATGGACATGGATTTCGAAGGGAGCGTTGTAGTTTGACATGATTGAATCGTAATGGTGGTGCCCCGAGCCGGGGTCGAACCGGCACGCCCCTTTGCAGGAAGCGGCGGATTTTAAGTCCGCAGTGTCTACCAATTTCACCATCGGGGCTGCGGCCGCACGGTCCCTGCACTTGATCGCAGCGTACCCCCGGCCACGCGCATGCGCAAGCCATTGCGCATGCTGCGATTTCCCCTTGAACCGCAGAAATGGAAAAGGGAAGCCTAAGCTTCCCTTTCAAAACTGGAGCGGGAAAAGAGTCTCGAACTCTCGACCTCAACCTTGGCAAGGTTGCGCTCTACCAACTGAGCTATTCCCGCATCGACCTGTTCACACCGCTAAAATTTTTATCAGTGCTGGCTGGCAAGCCTCAAATTATAGTGCATTTTTTCGCACTTTTCCAAAAACCACCATTTCTCGATGCATGGCTTCTTGAAAACCAATGTACCGGATGGAGTTTCTGGAGGCGCGGTCCGGAGTCGAACCGGACTAACCGGATTTGCAATCGGATTACGCCTGAAAAATACCTTACAAATCAACAACTTAGGGCATCCAAAAAAGTTGCTACTAAATTGCTTCTCTGTGCCCACTTGGCTAGGGGGGTACCACTGATGACAATCCATGTCACAATCAGAACCAACTGGGAGTTGGATTGTAGTGTATCTACAGCAGAGCACATCAAACCACAGACGCCTTCGGCGTTTCTGCGAACAAATGAAAGTAGGTGTCTGATTGGCTTCAGGACAATCCCTGAGTGATCCCTTGTAACCGTGTCCCCTCACGGGGGAAGCCAAGGGGCAGACACTTCCCACCCCAACCAAGGGTGCTACGACAGCCAAAAACTGTTGAAGTAGGAATTGGTGACGCCTCGGAAAGACGAGGACCACCACATCTGCAGTCTGACTGGCACAAAGCGTTGCCGGTGCTTGTGCACCTTGCGCGCTCACTGGTAAGTCCTCACCAGTCTGCAGTTGTGATGGTGAATGTCATCAAAGAAAGTGTAGGTTCGATTCCTGCTCGTTTGTCGAGGCTTGGTAGGAAGGGAGTTGGGTTCGATTCCCAATGATTACGTCCACAGAAATGTGGATAACTCTGGTGAGCAAAATGACATGACACCCAGGAAAGACTGGGACCACCATTTAGCTGACTTGACAGCTATCCGCTCACCGTTGAAAGAATACGGACAAGGCGGCGCGACTGCAAAACAGGTCAGCTAAATGGTGGTGAATGCCCAGTGGTGATGGGCAGAGAAAAGAGCTGATGAAGAAGTAATGCGGTGAGAGTCCGCAACATTTGTCAGACGACTCAAACAAGCCGGGATCACCTCCGGCCACCATCAACCCTTACGGGCGCTTTACCTATTGGGCCACGCCCCCCTCAAGGCTTCGACATCAAGGGCGTGGCCGTCAGCGATTTCCGCCAGCGCGCTATATCTTCGGACGCACTGATCGAATACGACTGTGGCGGCAGTGGCGTACTGATCGACGGCCTCACGGGTAGCACTGCGGATTCTGTCGGGCACTTCGGAGAGGTCGCCCCGCAGCCCATCAAGCTCACCACGCAGGCGATCAGCATCGCGCTTGTTTTGAGCCGAGCGAGCTTCGGCTTTTCGGACTGCTGCATCTGCATTCTCCCTGTAATGTTCTGTCAACTTCAGTGCGACTTTTGCTGACGAAGCGATGGCGTCCGCATGCTCCTGTTTGATGCTGGCGATCTGCTCACCATAGCGCCAGTCCTGCACTTGCCAAACACCAACAGCAACGATGGAAGCACCCAGCAGACCGGCAGCGATGTGGGTGTAGATCATTCCCACCACCTCCACCAATTAGCCCACATAACAAACCAGATTGGATTCATTTCAAGCCTTCCTCACATAATTCTGAATTGGCATCTGCTCTTGTCTTGAGTCCTGGTAAAACAACAGAAGCACCATTCACTGTGCCCTTGTTCCATCGAACATTCTCACGGCAAGCACCTATTACATCACCAGCCAATAGCTTGCGTTTCATAGTAGAGCCATCAAAAGCACCTGAACCTTTATTGTGCAGAAAATCTACAAAGGTGGCTTTCTGAAGTGCTGTGTAGCTATCCCATGCTGGTAAGGCAGACACCAACTGTTTCTCATTAGAGATATACACAGCACGTTCCAGGCGATAACAGTCATACGGAGTGTAGTACTTACCCCGCTGTACTCCATTGCCAGTAATACCATTACAGACAGTCAGGGGCTGTCCCTTACCAAGCTTGTCAATATATGGCGTACCAATGTGCTTGTAGGAGCTTTCATAGAAAGCCCCCATCACCATTGCAATTTTTACTGCTTCACTGGTTTTTGAATCGGAAGCCACTGCCTGAACATATTGGTTTCTCAAGAGTTCAGTAGTGGGGCCGTCAATATGGGTATATGCAGCGTAGCCGCCACCCATTGCAATGAACAAGGCAACAATGCCTGATTTAAGTTGATGTGGTACTTTGCTTTTATTACTCATCCACAGATTCTCTCATGTTCTTCTGGATTAACACTCTTGCCCAGATAGAACCAATAGAAGCTGTCAAAGCCAGTAGCACAAAAACATACTGTGGAATATCCAGTGAGAGGATTGGTAATGCAATCTCTGCTGCCATGAATACAGTAGCCAAAGCAGATAACCGAACACTCCAGGCTTTACGCAAAACATCCAGCCATGTATTACCTACTTCAGGCTTTTTAACCATGATATAGCTCCTGAAGTAAATACACCCACAAGAAAAACCAAGATTAGATCAATAATCTTCTTGGCTCCAGAGTGCTTCAAATCTGCAATTTTTTTGGATGCGTCTTTTTGCTCAATATGTGCTGCTCGGTGGCCAGAGTAGTCAGGCCCACCCAGATCATCCCTGATAAATGCAGTAGCCATAGACTCGCATTTATGCTCAAGCAAAGTTACACGTTCATTGGTTTTGACCAATGTAGCGTGCAACTCTTCATAAACACCATCTGTTTTTCTGCGGTCAATGAGAGGCCATGAAGACATCTCAGACGTGTGTTGATCCATAGGCCACCTTTGTATAGTGCGTCAAAATTAGAGGTCTGATCCACACCCAGGCGGCAGCAACCATCAAAGAAATTTCCCCTGCAATAGCTGCAGGAGGTGGATAAACAGAGAGCAGCATAGAACCCACCACACAGAACCAAAGCAAAGAGTTCCACAGTGCAAAGTAGTGAGCGCCAAGAGAGTTCTGATTATTGCTTAAGACAATGGTGACCTGCAAATATGCGGTAATACCGAATACACATGCCCACACAGTTTCAGGAGCAATAGCAGCCATTAAGAGGTACGTGGGCCTGTCAAAAGTCTCCCCAGGCCAGAACAACATCACTGCCCATAAGAACTCTGCAAACGCAAGAATTAGTCGGGTAGATATAAGGTCTGTATCGAAAATTGCTTTAGATACCCGATTGGTAAGGTTATTTGACAAAAAATACTCCTGTTCATTTTCCAACACTGCGGTACTCAGCAGGCAAGTGGCGTTTTAATAGCTCACTCTGATAGCTAGTCCAGCAATGATTACGATCAAACCAGAATATCTTATCTATTGTTGGCCTAAGTAACTTGCCTTGCCACTTGCCAGCCATCTCCCATCTCCATGAAGCAGCGGATAGGGTTTCATCAGGAGATCCATGCCCAAAAGTGACTAGGACGTACAGCAGCTGATCCAAGGCGATCAGGACGTTCAGGATGCGCCGTTTCATTCTGGCCACACCAGCACTGGCAACAACGGCTCCACGTCTTCAAAGCCTGACGGAACCGGCTGCGCGCCAGTCTGCGCATCTGCCATGAATTGGTACAGCGCTGCCCACGTTGCGTCCCGCGCCTGCACTGCGTACTGACCTTCGGCAGCAAACTTGGGCACCGCGCTGGTTGCATAGGTGCAGGCGCTCAGGATGCCGTCGTAGTTGCGGGTGCGGGCGAAGTCGTCAAGGCGCTGCTGTGTGGCGTCCACGATGGACTGCTGCAACGCTTGGACTGCGGCTACCTGGTTGGCTTCGACTACCTCTTGAGGCAGCGCATACACCTCCCACTGCTGCACCCCATCAACCGGCGCGACCTCGCGCACGGCATGCGTCGCCGGGTCGTAGTCTGGCGTCGTGCTTGGCGTATAGCCTTGCACCTCTGGCATGTTGATTTCGCCCGATGCAGGAAAGCTCTTGCTCGGGTATAGCTTTCGCACCTGGTCGAAGGTCAAGCCGAGCTGGTTTTGTGCTTGGTAATACATCAGATTGGTCCTTCAAAAGCGCGGGGGTAAAAGGCGACTCCATTGCCAGTTTTCGCAGGCAGACTTGCCGGGTTCGCCAGCTTGGTGAACGTATCCCCACTGCGCTTGTAGATGGTCACGTATGGCGATATATTGTGAGTCACAGCCATGTAGGTGCCGTCAGCAGAAAAGGCAACTCCATTGCCATTGCTCGTAGGCAGCGTCACTGGATTAGCCAGCTTGGTGAAGGTATCACCGCTTCGCTTGTAGATGGTTACGTATGGCGATGAAGAGTGCGCCACAGCCATGTAGGTGCCGTCAGCAGAAAAGGCAACTCCACGACCAATGCCTGTAGGCAAAGTTGCTGGGTCAGCCAGCTTGGCAAACGTATCTCCGCTGCGCTTGTAGATCGTCACAAATGGCGTTACGCCGTGAGCCACGGCCATGTAGGTGCCGTCTGCGCTGAAGGCGACTCCGTTGCCCTGGCTCGCAGGCAGACTCGCAGGATTCGCCAGCTTCGTGAAAGTATCCCCGCTTCGCTTGTAGATGGTGACGAATGGCGATTCGTTGTGAGTCACGGCCATGTAGGTGCCGTCTGCGCTGAAGGCGATTCCGAGGCCAGTGTACGGAGGCAAAGTTGCTGGGTCAGCCAGCTTGGCAAACGTATCTCCGCTGCGCTTGTAGATGGTGACGAATGGTGATGTGTTGTGAGTCACGGCCATGTAGGTGCCGTCTGCGCTGAAGGCGACACCACGACCAACGTCCGGAGGCAAAGTTGCAGGATTCGCCAGCTTGGTGAAGTCGTCAACATCTTGCCCGTAGATCGTCACAAACGGGGTTGTGCCGTGAGCCACAGCAAGAAACTTCTCAAAAGCCACTGCACTTGCCGCCGCAGCCCGTCTTAGTTTGCGCGCCAGCATCAAGCGTCTCCCGCGAGCCAGCCGTAGATCGTCGTTCCGATCTTCGTCAGCTCGATTGGCGTGTAGTCTGTCGTTAGGAGTGCTGGAGCCGTGCCGCCACCCGTCTTCCACGTAATAGACATGGACGCCCAATCGATCGTGAAGGCGCTGCCGTCATCCACCATCAGCGTCATGCTCTGACCGCTGGCCCATGTGCCTGCCGTGGGCGTGCTGTTGCCCGAAAGCACCCATGTCTGGATGCTGCCGTTGGTGGGCGACAAGGCTGGAGTGGTGCCTGTGACAGCGAAGACTTCTTCGGTGTAGCCGTCGTTGAGCGTCAGGCCCGATGCGGCGCCGCCAGTGGCACTGACCTTGCCATCGACCTCAGCCTTTGTCGCCAGCGTCTTGACATCCTCACCAATGGCCTGAGCCAGCGCAGTGATCCGCGCCTGCAGCGACATTGCTTATGCCTTCGCAGCCGTGTAGTCGGCGGCATAGTCCCGGTCGTAGGTGCCTAGCCCCGTAATCAGGCCGGACACATCTGATGCTGCCGCTGCACCGATGTTGGTACGCGCCTGTGCTTGCTGCGGACTGGTCAGCGTCTGCGCAGCATCGAATCGAACGCGATTGGCAATCTCCCCAGCAATCGTCGTGGCAAAGCTGGGGTCATTGTTTAGAGCAGCGGCCAACTCATTGAGCGTGTCCAGAGCTGCAGCAGCGCCATTGGTTAGCTCGGCTTTGACAGATGCTTTAGCCGCTTCAATGCTGTCAAAAATCTTGTATGCAGACCAAGTGACCGTGGTACTGCCATTACCCGCACCGTCATCAATACTGGCCCCTGCGCTGCCAATCATGAGCACCAGTTCGTTGATTGCAGCTACCAGGCTAGTTTTGGTAGTGGTATTCAGAGCACTTAGCGTACCTTGGCTTGTTCGGAGGCCCTTAATGTCTCCACCAATGGTTTGTGCGAGGGATACGATACGTGATTCAAGAGACATATATTTCCTTTAAGCTTTTGCCAAAATGTAATAAGCCAAGGGATCTACCACCCCTAAGCCAAGATTAGACTGCGCCGATTGTTGTGCTTCTATGTCATTAGCATATTCAGCCAGGTGATTTTCTTTTTGAAGGAACAGTTCAGGGTTTTCGCGTTCTCCAGGAGGGCCTTGTGGACCTTCCGTAACTACCTCAATATACACAGGGTTGGTTTGCTCAACAATAATTGCTGATGGTAGACCAACCTCTACGTATTGCAACTCAGTCTGATTAATTTCAAGAAAATTACTCGACACGAGTTATTTCCTTTGTGATGCTGAAGGTACCATATGCAAGAGGAAATGGGCCACCTGTAGGCGGGACAAGTTCCAGGTCGTAGACAGCACCTTTCCAAGTAACGCCTACAGAAAAATCCTCTGGGAAAATCAAAGTGATTTCCCCGTTGAGGTAGTCAATCTCAATCCTCCCATTTTCCGTAGTAAGGGTATCTAAAGCAACATCAGAGTTCACTTTGGGGCGTAACTGCATACGTGCCCGATAACCTGTCAGGTTTACCGGCTGCTTGTCCTTATCAAGCCAACGAAACTTACTTGGATTGAATGGATTGGGGAGCGCTTCCCCCTGTCGAATATGGAAATGATGTTCGATTGCCACACTAATCCTTTGCAGTGAACATAGTTGCCTAATTATGTCACTAAACGCACTAGTACCTCTTATAAACCAATAACAATTGATTCCACCTCTTCTTTAGAAGTAGCCGCTTCAACAGAATTTTTCATTGCTCTTTGTTGGGCGTGGATCTCAAATCCTTTAATTACCAACGCCTCTTCATGTGCTTGAGCCAATGCCTGAAGGTAAGCCATGGTTACTGGTACGTCTACGTTATTTGAGTCTGTCCAAAAGAATCCTTCAGGCAACTGGCTTAGTCCCAATACCGGCTGAATGCGCTGCCTTGTAATAAGGCCAGCATCCCATTGCCTTCCGGCATGAGTGAACTGGAATGTTTGGTTTTCTTGCTTATTTCTCCACTCTTCAATTTTCTTGTAAGCAGTGTCTTTAAAAAATTGTAGGGTTCTTGGATCTTCCCACTGCTTGGTTTGATAATTAAATACGTGGCGATTCCCCGGAGACTCCGGTAATGGGTAAACCACCCCGTTTTCAATATAAGCAGAGTCAAGAGAGTAAAAACCATCTGATTCAACACCTACTCCAGAAGGGCAACCATCCCCTCCATAAAAAACCTGAATGATTTTCCCATGTTCATCGTGGAGATATTTGTTCATCGTTTTGCCGCAAAGAAATTGATATTGGCCGTCAAGCTAACAGTGTTCTGGCTGGGGTTTTCCAATCTAATAGAGAAGTTTCTAAATTCATTTGCAGGAATAGTAACCAAAGCACTCATTGAAAAGAAGTCCCCAATCCAAGGAGAAAACCCTGTATCCAGCAAATCGACATGACTGGATGGATTCGCACTAAATCCCCATCGCAAAATCAATCTGCGAAGATTAAACGCACTACCAGTAACAGACCCTGTTCTGCCAGTAACATTTACCAAAAGAGTAATAAAAGTATTGGCTGGAGCATAGTAAACAGCAGAACTTGAATCCATCACTAGATCTGTTCCGGTATTGATGTCAACCACAGCAGAGGCAGCAGCAGTAATAGCGTTACCTGCTACTTTCAAAGTATCTATTGCCGCAGATTGAATATGAGCATTGCCTATGGCGGCGTCTGCAATCCAGGTGGACGCATTGGCTTTGGTGATCTTGCCCTGCGTGTTGGCAGGGGTGTATGTCACCTCTTCGACAATGCAATAGTCCACCAGGACTCTTCCGGCCATACCGGGCCAGTTCGCTGCAAATGCTGGGCTGATGTAGGCCGTATTTGTACGCATCGTCACCGGGGTGGCTGGGTTGTTCGACAGCTCGCCAGAACCAGCACCACCGTGGCCCGTCACAAAAGCCTCAATCTCGACCCATTCCCCTGTCGGAAGAACCAGCGCGCTTGCGCCTACCCAGTGCATGGGCGCTGACGTGCGGGCACTTGCTCCGGTGAACTCCGCTCCCGTCTTGGAGATGACGGTCGTACCGTCACTCTTGAACGCTTCCAAACCAAAGAAGAACTGTCCAGCAGTTCCAGGTGCCGCGTACACCCTGGTTCGGATGCGATACAGCTTTGTAGAGACAAACGGAATGGCGGTCAGTGATGTGCGGCCAAGCCACACTTGGTCATCGCCTGCCGAGTTACCAAGCTGAAGCGCATTTCCTCCGACTGCTCCTGAATCGGACGTCGATACCCACTCTCCGCCTCCGCTCAGTCGCGTCCAGCCTGTTGTGTTGGCAAACTCCGTAGTGAACAGTGTTGATACAACGGTCACATGGCCAAGCGTTGCACCAACGGTTGCGCCAGCCTCCGCAGTGCTTTTGTTAAGTCGATGGACGGCTACCTGATCAGACAAATCAGAAACAGTGCAGGTAACTATTGCTGAGGTAGCCACACCGAATTGAGCGGCAGTAATAGTAATGCTCGGTACATTGCCAAACGTAAGAGTGCTCTGCGTCCCACCCACTGTCCAGACGTAATTTGGAGAATCAACTCCATCCACTACGGCAGTAAAAGTAATTGGATCTTGCCCAGTATCCAATACACCATCTGTGGATGTAAATGATGGTGTGCGGTTAGTAAGCAGAACTACAGTTGGGCCAGCAGGGCCAACATCGCCTTTTTGACCAATTAGCTTATAGAAAACACTCGAAGTACCATCTGTGTAGTTATAAGTTTCTTTGTTCCATAAATACTTATTAGTATCAGTTAGCGTTGGAATAGAACTAGACCAAGTTCCGGTTGGCGAAGTCGTTCCAGAGCTACCAGCTTGGTACTGCTCAGTAATACTTGAAATACCTTTACCTGAACTACCATCCTGCCCTTTCTGACCAATCATGTAGTAATTGGTAGTTGTAGTCCCATCAGTGAACGTGATTACTTCTTTATTCCACAAATACTTATACGTATCAGACAAAGTAGGAATAGAACTTGACCATGTTTCTGTAGGCGCTGTTGTTCCAGAAGTACCGGATTGGTATGTGTTATTGACAGACGAGATTCCTTTCCCAGGATCACCTTTATCACCCTTTTGTCCAATCAGTTTGTAAAAGATACTGGTTGTGCCGTCTGTATAGCTGTACGTTTCTTTATTCCACAGATACTTATTAGTGTCTGTTAATGCTGGAATTGAAGTAGACCATGTACCAGTAGGAGCAGTCGTACCAGAACTGCCAACTTGATACTGTTCAGTAATACTGGAAACGCCTTTGCCACTAGCACCATCTTGGCCTTTTTGACCAATCATGTAGTAATTAGTCGTATTAGTTGAATCAGAGAAAGTAATGATTTCTCTATTCCACAAAAACTTATTAGTATCTGTAAGAGATGGGATAGTAGTACTCCATGTTCCAGTTGGAACTGTTGTACCTGAAGAACTTGCTTGATACGTATTGTCTACAGTAGAAATACCTTTACCAGGATCGCCCTTGTCACCTTTCTGTCCAATCATCTTGATGAACACGTCTTGTGTTCCATCCGAATAGACAAAGGTTTCCTTATTCCATAGAAACTTGTTAGTGTCAGTAAGAGCAGGTATAGAAGTGCCCCAGCTTCCTGTAGGGGCTACTGTCGCAGAATTACCTGCCTGGTATTGTTCAAGAACAGAATCCAAACTTACACCATTAACGCCGTCAACCCCCTTCTGGCCAATCATGTAATGATTGGTTTGAGTTGTGTTGTCTGTATAAGTAATTACTTCCTTATTCCAAAGAAACATTGCACTATTGGACAGTGCAGGAATAGATGCTGTCCAAGTACCGCCCGGAACCACTGTCCCTGAATTACTGGCTTGGTATGTATTGGTAATGGTAGAGATGCCTTTACCAGTATCCCCTTTAGCGCCTTGCGCTCCTGCCCTGGATTTGGTCAATGTCTGTTGCACCGACAGATTGACCACTACCCCATTAGAGCGACGCACTGTAATTGGGTAGGTAATAACACACACATCCCCCGTACTGCTCATGGTGTTGTGTTGTGCAACCGTGGCAGTTGTTCCTGAGTACGTTCTCCCACCAACAGTGATAGAGGCATCTCCGGTTACTGTAGGAGTACCGATGACGAACTGACCATTTGCAGTAATGCTTGCAACAGCAGTTAAAGCAGTCACCCCATCAATCACCTGAATAGTAGTGCCTGAACCTATGTAAGAAGAAACAGCTCCGCCAGATGTAGCAGGGAGAGTGTGGCTACCATTCGGACAAATGATAGTCAAACTGTCTGTACCAGGGGCACCAGCATCCCCTTTGACGGTGTACGTTGCCCACCAAGTATTGCCTGTACCAGATGCAGGCGGTTTATTTGTTCCACTGGATGTGTGGGTAGAAATTGCTCGCCAACCATTACCCCCATCGAGAACAATGTCCCCGTAGGTATATGTGATGGCATTTCCCCAATTACCCCGGAAAACATTGCGGGTAGCACCATCTTCTGGTTTGTTGGTGCCGTTAATCTTGTCCCAATCCAAGCCAGTACCAGAACCAAAAATGATGTTGCCTGCACCATCTTTAATGGTGAGGCCACGGGTGTCAATTTGATCAGACCTCAGTTTGGTGATGTTGGCACTGTTCACATACAAGCCAGGATCAACAACTGTTCCATCTGGAAGTGTTGTGGGCGTGGTCAAGTAGATGAAAGGCTGTGCTGCAGTTACTGGGGTGAGGCTCCAGCTTGCAGTAGCAGAACTCCACCACTTTGTCACCGCAGCTTCGCTGCCCTGTGATGTGTCAACCCATACCTTGCCATCGTGCATCTGTTCAGCAGGAGGAGGGGTTGGGCTTACATAAGCAGGAGGTGCAATGCTAAACCTGTCCGAAGCTACCCGGAAGTCACTTACCGCTTCAGACGGATCAGCGTAAGAAGACAATCCATAGCCAGCGACATTGCCTGCCAAGTCTGTCTTGATAGTCTTTTCTGCAAACAGAGCACCAGTCTGTTCAGCACGAACAATAGATTCTTCTTGGAGTGCTGCGCTTATCCCGTCCCCTAATGAAGCAACCATCTGGTTGATGCTAGTAACCAGAGCTTGTCTTTCATTCAGTTCAATGGTTGTTTGGTTATTTACATACGCCACAGCATCTGTCAGATCCGCACGCAAACCAATTAACTGTTGTGCCATTACAGAGTTGTCTGTAACAACCTGAGTGGATAGCTCATTAAAGCCTGCTTCCAGGCTATTGATGATGTCAATTCTGGTTCGCAAAGACTGCGCCAAATGACTAAATTCAATAACTCCAGCTAGAGCATCAATAATCTCAGCTATTGTTGGCCCTGTATAGCCAACATCTGCGCCACCACTTCCTACACTTGCATTGGGATCGCGCACAGTAGGTGCAATAACTACACCAGTGCCACAGTCCCCATTAACAGTGCAAATAGCAGAAGTAGAATTAGTTTCCATTTTTAACCCTCAGAAAGCCAAAGCAATCAAATGAAAGCCGTATATGAAAACCATTATCTCACTGATCGAGATGTAGCCAACTACGCTCGCCACTCATTTGCCAAGCTGGCAGATAACTTCACCGAAGAACAGAACAACAGCCTAATTCGATTCCTGGCTCGGGGAATGCAGTCTGGTGACTGGGAAACTCTGATTGCTGGAATGCAGCATCGAGACACTAAAACCAGTGCCCATGAGCTGGCTGTTTACCTGCGGAGCATCCCAGAGCACTGGATTCCATTCGGTCACCCACATATCACCTTGCGCATGGAAGCGCCTGTGCCTATTCGTACACAGTGCTTCAAGCACAAGATCGGGTTTGTGGAGTCGGAAGAATCTCGCCGCTATATCAGCTCAACGCCCAAGCTGTACGTGCCTGAGATTTTCCGAGCCAAGCCAGAAGGCTCTATTAAGCAGGGCAGTGCACAGAAGCATCCTGACTCGGATATGTTCCGCAGCATTTACGTAGAAACGGCCAAGAATGCTCTGGCTGTTTACGAGAACATGATCGCTTGTGGGGTCTGTCCCGAACAGGCCCGCTTCATTCTCCCGCAAGGCTGTGAAGTGAATTGGGTGTGGACAGGCTCTCTGTACGCATTTGCCAACTTCTACAACCAGCGCTCCGATTCCCATGCCCAGAAGGAAATCCAAGACCTGGCAGAGCATGTGAATCAAATTATTGCCCCACTTTACCCTGTGAGCTGGGCTGCATTAACACAAGGAGTTTATTGAGAGACCCATTACACTGCTGTTCCCGCTTTAACCAGGTGTCTAACCAGGCACCTTCAGATCAATAACCTAAGCTAACCTATGGATAAACAAGCCCTTGCAGATGTCACCGTTTTCAACAAATATGCCAAGTATCTCCCCGAAGAAGGACGCAGGGAAAACTGGCAAGAAATCGTTCAGCGAAACCAGGAGATGCATCAAAAAAAGTATCCCCATATCGCTGACGAAATCGCGTTTGTTTATCAGAACTTTGTATTCCCCAAGAGGGTTCTCCCTTCAATGCGCTCCCTTCAGTTTGGTGGGCGACCCATTGAAATGACAGAAAGCCGGATTTTCAACTGTGCTTACATGCCAGCAGAAAGCCATAAATTCTTCAGTGAATTGATGTTCTTGCTGCTGGGAGGCACTGGAGTGGGGTATTCAGTACAAAAGCAGCACGTCAAACAACTGCCCAAGGTGAAAGCACCAGAGTCGGATGAGGAATACAAATTCCAGATTCAAGACTCCATCATTGGCTGGGCTGATGCAGTCAAGGTAGTGGCCAAAGCCTTCCTGCAAGGAGGCACATTGCCACTATTTGATTACCGCGACATTCGTGAAAAAGGCTCGGATCTACTCACGACTGGTGGAAAAGCCCCTGGCCCAGAGCCACTGCGTAAGTGCATTACCCAAATCACCCAGGTATTCCGCCAGGCACAGGGCCGCAAGCTCACCCCATTGGAAGTCCACGACATTGCCTGCTATATCGCAGACTCTGTACGCGCAGGAGGCATTCGCCGTGCTGCCATGATTTGCCTCTTTGATCGTAACGATCAAGAGATGCTCACATGCAAGGCGGGAGAGTGGTATATCACGCACCCTGAACGTGCTCGGGCGAATAATTCTGCGGTACTGCCTCGTGGCGAAGTGACTCTTCAAGAGTTCACTGAGCTGATGAAAAAAGTAGAAGACAGTGGTTGTGGTGAGCCAGGTGTTTACTGGACCAATAACACTGACTGGGGCACTAACCCCTGCTGTGAAATTGCACTGAAGCCTTATCAGATGTGCAACCTCACAGAAATCAATGCAGGTGCTTTGGATGGGCAAGACAGCTTCAATGCAGCAGCACGAGCTGCAGCCATTCTGGGAACGCTGCAAGCTGGTTATACCGATTTCCATTACCTGAATCCCAAGTGGCGCATTGCCTGTGAGGAAGAAGCACTTCTGGGTGTATCCATGACAGGCATTGCTTCAGGTAATCTGAAACACCTGGACATGGCTCAAGCTGCAGAAGCCGCAAAACAAGCCAATGTAGCCTTTGCAGCCAAGATCGGAATCAATCCAGCAGCACGGGTTACCTGTGTGAAGCCAGCGGGTACAACCAGCCTTGTGCTTGGAACCAGCTCTGGCATTCATGCTTGGCACGCCCCTTACTACATTCGTCGGATGCGGGCAGGTAAAGATGAAGCCATCGCTCAATATATGGGCAAAGCAGTACCTGAGTTGGTGGAGATCGACGTAACTGATGAAAATCAGTATGTTCTGTCTTTCCCACAGAAAGCTCCAGAAGGTGCCATGATGAGAAACGAATCCATGATGGCTTTGCTGGAACGAGTTAAACAGGTGGCTAATACCTGGGTCAACTCCGGTCATATCAAAGGCGACAATACCCATAACGTCAGTTGCACCATTTCCGTCAAAGACGATGAATGGGGTATCTTGGTGGAGTGGATGTGGGAAAACCGACATTCCTATAACGGAATCTCTGTGCTCCCGTACTTTGGATCGACAGCCTATCCTCAAATGCCTTTTGAGGACATTACCCAAGAGCACTACGAAAAGCTGCTGCCCTTACTCAAGCAGATTGACATTTCCCAAGTTCGTGAGAGCAATGGGGATGCAGTTAATCTGGTTGCAGAAGCAGCGTGTGCAGGCGGGGCTTGCGAACTGAACTACTGATTGATCAGCAACCAACGGAAAGCCATCTTCGGGTGGCTTTTCTTTTTATGGACAAGCATTACGTGATTAATACCCCATCCAATACCGCCATCAAATACCCCAAGTACTACAAAGACGTTACCCATCTTCGGGAAGTCGATGTGTACATGGTGCACCACTTATTTGCTGTGGATGATCCTTCTGGGGCCATTCAGCATGCCTCTAAAAAACTCCTGCTATCTGGAGTACGTACAGGAGGCAAGAGCAAGTATGACGACATTCGTGAAGCCAGGGATACTTTGAATCGTTGGCTTGAGATTAACAAACCAAAGGAGTAACTAATGAGGCAAATGGCCACTGTGCGTCGTATTGACGCTATTCAACCTATCCCCAATGCAGACGCTATCGAGTGCGCTGTCATTGGTGGATGGAAGGTAGTAGTCAAGAAAGGCGAATACCAACCGGGTGATCTTGCAATCTATTGTGAGATTGACTCCTGGATTCCCAATGAACTGGCACCTTTCCTTTCCAAGAAAGAACCCAAGGAGTTCAACGGTGTGAAAGGTGAGCGCCTTCGTACTGTTCGACTCCGTGGGCAATTGAGCCAAGGACTACTACTACCTCTGTCTTTCGCATTTGCACTCCCTCCTACAACCAGTGTGGATATTGTCGGTACAGACGTAACTGAAACACTAGGAATCCAGAAATGGGAAGCACCAATTCCAGCTCAACTGGCTGGACAAGTACGAGGCAACTTCCCATCTGCCATTCCAAAGACGGATCAGGAACGGGTACAGAACATTCGCCTAGAAGAGTATCTGGATGACACCTACGAAGTCACAGAAAAGCTACATGGAGCCTCCTGCACTTTCTATCTGGATACGGAAGGCCAATTCCATGTCTGCTCTCGCAATCTTGACCTGAAACCAGACGAAAACAACTCGTACTGGAAAGCTGCCTACAAGTACGGCATCGAGCAGAAGATGCGCGACCTGAACCTGCGAGGCTACGCCATCCAAGGAGAGCTGTGCGGCACCGGCATCAACGGCAACAACTATCAACTGGGCCTGGAGTTCTTTGCCTTTGATGTGTACCAAGTAGGAATCGGCTACTGGAGGCCAACAGCCCGCCAGGGGTTGATCGAAATGCTCGGCATCCGACATGTGCCTGTGCTCACCACCATGACCCTGGTGCACTTGACCAAGGAAGAAATCCTAGCAAGCGCAGAAGGCACCTCCGCCATTGCACCTTGCAAGCGCGAAGGGCTGGTTTACAAGTCCGAGCACTCGGACAAAACCTTCAAGGCAGTGTCCAACGCCTGGCTCCTGAAGTATGAGTAAGCCATGAAAAACTGGAACATCAGTCTTTGGGACGGGTACTCCAATCAGGTGTTCCAGCGATTTGGCTCCTACGAGCAAGTCAGGAACTCCTGCGCCGGTTACCCGCCAGGATATATCGGGAGTATTTCATGAAAGAAAACCCAGTTGCCCGACAAATAGTGGCCAACCTTGCGTACAGGTATCGACGGGCGAAACGCTTGCATTTGATTGAAGAGGACAAACCCTACTCTGTTTCTTTAAGAGCACAGGCAAATGTACGCAGCAACGAAGCGTGGAATGCCTACATTGCAAGCAAGCGAATACTTTTCGGGAATACACCGTGAACTGCACTCTCTGCGGCAAGCCTATTCAACTGGTTCCTTCTGCTGCAGAGCGTGCAGCCAAGGATCTATCTGGCAAGCCTGCCAGCTACTACACCAACCTGTTCCGTGAGCACACCTACTGCCTCTTAAAGAAGAGGGCACAAGACACCCAGGAACTCATGAGGAAACTCCATGCCCACTGACACCGAACCCAGCACAGGAGAGCCTGTGTACACGCTTTATGTGGACATCCGTGGCGGAAGTTTACATGGCATCTACGGCGACCTATTGCCTCCCGGCTTTCAGGTCAATTTTGTTCTTCGTGACCACGACATCATTGAAACAGGGGGCCCCGATCCTTTGCCCGAAGGTTACGAGGAATCCGCAAGCTATTGGTAAATCATGGACATCGAAACCCGCATTAAGGGCATACCCGCATTGGTGCGGGTTCACCATGCCCGTCACTTAGCCCCGAACCTCAATGCCGATAACGACATTGATTACTACGGAGGCTGGGATCTGGAATATACCGTCTGTGACCGCAATGGCAGACCTGCTGCCTGGCTGGAAAACAAGATGAACACCAATGACATCCATGCACTGGAAGCTCAGATCATGGAAGCCATGGGCCATACGGAGCCGGTGTGACCACTTTGCCCAATCACCGTCCCTGCACCAACTGCCACACCACAAACCCACAAGGCCAGTGGTGGCATGTTAGGAACTACTTTGGAATTTCCGGGAATCTCTGCCCAGCTTGTTACGAAAAGGTATCCCACGATCCTTACGGAAAGCCAAGGAATCCACTGCAGTACCTGACTATTCTGGAAACTCAGCAAAAGGAAACAACATGAATAACATGAAGCACTACATCGTCTTTTATCGGCTCAACGCAATCATGTCTGACCTGGAGGCTCCATTTGGATATTCCTGCTCTGCAAAAGACACTGACGATGCAGAACAGCAATGCCTAAACAACATTCCAGACGCTAACATTGTTTGGGTTGTTGATACAGACAACTACCAAGGTGCTCTGGATGATTACTACAGAACAAGCATCGAAAACTGAGGACAAGAAGAGCAGCGTTAAAGAGCACTTGATTGCTAACCTACTCTTTTGGTTAGCTGTAGCCGTGCTCTGTTTTATAGCTGGTTTCTTTGTTCCTTCTCCATAACACCACAGGCGCATTCTGCGCTTTTGTGAAAATCAAAAAGGATGCGTCCTATGCAACAAAGGTATGCCAATGTCTCCAATGTCCCGTTGTCTATGGCTGTGTTTCTAGCTACTGACCAGTACGACTATGTGGATGACCCTCACTATATCTCTGCAACCTCCCTCATCAAACCCCTCCGACAGTTGATTTTGTCCTCAAGGGTCAAGGGTGATGATGTTGCGGTGGATCTGACCAACATGGTGGCATCCCGTATGGGTGCAGCAATCCATGACTCGATTGAACGAGCCTGGAAAACCAACTACAAGGGTGCTCTTGAGATCCTGGGCTATCCAGCCAAGGTGATCGAGAAAGTCAAGATCAACCCAGCCAAAGAAGAACTTGAAGATGGAACCATCCCGATTTACCTGGAGCAACGTGGCTACAGGAAACTGGGTAAATGGACCATTGGCGGTAAGTACGACTTTGTTGGTGATGGTCGTGTAGAGGACTTCAAAAGCACCTCCACCTATACCGCCATCAATAAATCCAAGGACAATGACTACATTCTTCAAGGCAGTATTTATCGTTGGCTTAATCCTGACATCATTACTCGGGATGAAATGGCTATCCAGTTCATTTTCACTGATTGGTCCGCTGCCAAAGCCAGGACCGATCCTAACTACCCCCAATCTCGCATACAACAACGTGTGTTGAAACTGAAGTCTCTACAAGAGACTGATGCTTTCATCGCACGCAAGTTGCGTTTGATTGAGCAGTACTGGGATGCCAAAGAGGAAGACATTCCCTACTGTTCTGACGAAGAACTGTGGCGATCTGAACCAGTGTTCAAGTACTACAAGAATCCTGCAAAGACTTCACGAAGTACTAAAAACTTTGAGGATAAACAGGATGCCTATCTTCGTCTTGCAGAAGATGGTCATGTAGGTATCGTGATTGAGCAACCTGGCCATGTGACTGCTTGCAGATACTGTGCTGGATTCTCGATCTGTAGCCAGAAGGATCAGCTCATTGCAGCAGGAGACTTACTGCTGAACGTATAAACCAATCAACCAAGATCAATCCATGAAATCATTTGACGAAATGCAATACAACCCATCGGCTGAAAAGCTGGTGGATATTCTGTGCCACAAGACACGGATGAATCCCTTGTTCCTTCGGGTACTTGTGGGCTACTACTTTGCCATGGCAGCATCTCAAATGCGGGCAACCATTGCTACACATGATCGGGGAGACATTCCCATCAGCATGTTTGCACTGAACCTGTCACCATCTGGAACTGGCAAAGGTGTGTCAACTGGTTTCATGGAGAACGAGGTGTTGCACCTGTTCCGTGAGCGATTCATCAATGAAACCTTTCCCATGCTGGCTGAAGAGAACTTACCAAAACTCGCACACAAGCGCGCTGTACGCAAGGGAACTGATCCAGACGATGAACTATTGAAAGTGCAAAAAGAGTTCGATAGCCTGGGCAATCTGGCTTTCAACTTTGACTCTGGCACTCCTGCTGCTGTGAAGCAAATGCGCCACAAGCTGCTGATGGCTGATGCGGGTTCTGTCAATCTTCAGATTGATGAAATTGGGGCCAATCTTGTCGGCAACCTGGAAGTGCTTACCACTTTCCTGGAGCTGTATGACGTAGGCACCATCAAGCAAAAGCTCATCAAGAACACTGCAGACAACATTCGTGCTGAAGAAATTGTTGGCCGTACTCCGACCAACATGCTTCTGTTTGGTGCACCTAGTAAGTTGCTCAATGGTGGCAAGACTGAAGAAGAACTGTATGCAATGCTGGAAACCGGCTATGCACGCCGCTGCTTCTTTGGATACAACCGTGCAGCCAACAAGCCAAAGGATCTGACACCTGAACAGGTATATCAGATGATGACAAACCAGACTGACAATCAATTTGTCAAAAACTTTGCCAATTACATGGAAAACCTGGCTGACATTGTGAACGTCAACCGACGTATCACTATCAGCAAAGAGACCACGTTGACCTTGATCGAGTATCGTTTGAACTGTGAGCGGATTGCCGATCAGCTCCCAGAGCATGAGGAAATCAAGAAGGCTGAAATCTCTCACCGCTACTTCAAGGCATTGAAGCTGGCAGGGGCCTATGCCTTCATCGAGAACTCGATGGTGCTGACAGACGACCACCTGTACCAAGCCATCAAGCTGGCAGAGGAATCTGGGGAAGCTTTCAATCAGCTTCTGACCCGTGACCGCAACTACGTCAAGCTGGCCAAGTACATCGCTACTTGCAAGCGTGAAGTGACACAAGCGGATCTGGTAGAGGATCTTCCCTTCTACCGTGGTGCATCTGGCCAGAAAGCAGAAATGCTGACTCTGGCAACTGCTTATGGCTACAAGAACAACATCATCATCAAGAAGTCATTCGCTGATGGGATTGAGTTCTTGCGTGGAGAGACCTTGGAAGCTGTTGATCTTGATCGCATGAAGGTTGCTTACAGCACTGACATTGCTGTCGGCTACAAGAATGAAGTTGCTCCTTTTGACAAGCTGCACAAGCTGACTCAGGCACAAGGACTCCACTGGATCAATCATCACCTGATTGACGGCCATCGCCAAGAAGACAGTTGTCTCACTGGCTTCAACCTGGCTGTTGTGGATGTAGATGGTGGCACTTGCATTTCTACGGTGCGAATGCTGCTGAAGAACTATAAGTACCTTCTGTACACCACGAAGCGCCACACCGATGCTGAACCCAGGTTCCGAATCATCTTCCCAATGAACTACACATTGGAATTGGATGCCAAGGATTACAAAGAGTTCATGTCCAACTTGTTTGAATGGCTCCCCTTTGAAGTGGACACCGGCACCAATCAACGTGCGCGCAAATGGCTCTCTCACGATGGGCACTTTGAGTACAACGATGGTGAGTTGCTTGATGTGCTGCCTTTCATTCCCAAAACCAGTAAGAATGAGGAACGTAAGGCCCAACTCACAACCCAGCAGCAGATGGACAATCTGGAACGATGGGTGCTCAACAACTCCGGGGATGGCAACCGCAACAACATGTTGCTGCGCTATTCCATGATTCTCCTGGATGCAGGAATGGGGTTTGAAGAGATTCGCCGCCGAGTGGTTCAGCTCAACCACAAGATGCCCGATAAATTGGACGAAGCTGAAATCATGGGAACCATTCTGGTGACCGTGGGGAAGCAACTGGCATCACGGCAGTGAGTTGGGAGGGATGTTACGAGATCTTCAAGTAGCCAGGGCTGACCCTCCCCCATTAAAAGGAGAGTTTAATGGCAACGTGTATCCATGTTTACTCAGAAGTCCGTGTAAACGGTGAATGGTGCGCTTCAGAAAGGCACACCTACAACGAAGAAAAACCCAACCGCTTTGGCTGGGTCAACGCTTCCATGAGGCGAGTGCAATGTCCAGAAAAGTATCCGTTCTACGGACTACTACTGGACGGAGCAAGAGCTTCATGGCCATGGTCATTCCATCAACGTGGAATGCCTGTGGATGTCTCTGAAGAAGTTCAGAGCGTCAGCGATTCGTTTGGCTTCGAGGGCTATGGGCACAGTCATCTGACACTAAAAGAACTGATGGAGAAGTACCTGGAACTCATGGTTTCAGGTCCAGAAGCCAAGGAACTGATGGTGTATTTAAGACAACTCATTGATTGTCTTATTGGCTTATCCGAGAACCATGGCGATGTTCGCATCGTATTTTGGTTCGACAACTAATCACAGGAGCCTTCGGCTCTTTTGTGAAAAATAAAAAGCGGCTGGTTAACTCCAGTCGCTTTTTTCATTTCAGCGCCAAACAAATTTATCAATCAAAGGAAACCAATGACACAAGCAGTCAATGACCACCTGGTGCTTCTCTGCGGCAAGTCAGCTACAGGCAAATCTGCCTCGCTGATGGGCCTGGAAAAGCCTGAAGGTGTGATGTACCTCAACTGTGAGGCCGGTAAGAGGCTTCCCTTCAAAGCCAAATTCATGAAAGGGCCTGATGGTAACGCGGGATTCGTCATCACTGACCCAATGCAAGTGTACGAAGCATTTTCCAAGGCTGAAGAAATTGAGGGTGTACACACTATTGTTGTAGATAGCCTCAGTTTTCTAATGGAAATGTTTGAGTCAGTTTATGTACTGAACTCCACAAATACCATGAAAAGCTGGGGGGACTACGCACAGTTCTTTAAGAACTTGATGCAGCAATACGTCGCCAAATCAACAAAGAATGTAATCTTTATCTCTCACACTGCAGATTCCATGAATGAGTCTGAAATGGTTATTGAGACAAAAGCCCCAGTCAAGGGGTCTTTGAAAGGTACAGGAATTGAGGCGTACTTTACTGTAGTACTCGCTTCAAAGAAAGTGCCCCTTAAAACACTAAAAGACTACACATCACCTCTTCTGACAATTACCCCCGAAGAAGATGCACTGGGATACAAGTATGTATTCCAAACCAAATTGACAAAAGAAACTGTCAATGAGCGATTGCGTGGGCCATTAGGGCTTTGGAATACCAAAGAAACCTTCATCGACAATAATATTCAATTAGTTTTGAATAGGTTGCATGAGTATTATGTCTAATGAAGAGGATCTCGTAGCTTCACTGAGCTATGACCCTCTTACTGGCTTAATCACTTGGAAAGAGGGCACAAGACGTGCAGGTAAAGAAGCAGGATGTTCCACAAAAAGGGGGCATAGGCTTATTAACCGAAACAGTACTGTGTACTTGGCCCATCGAGTTGCTTGGTTACTTCACCACGGTGATTGGCCCTCTGAGGGACTTGACCATGTAGATGGCAATCCTGCTAACAATCGTATGAGCAATTTAAGGGAAGCCAGTCAAAGTATCAACAACAAGAATCGCAAACTGAACAGCAACTCCAAATCAGGAGTTAGTGGTGTTGCATGGTGCTCCATTTCAAAAAAATGGAGAGCCTACATAAATGTAGACCACAAACAAACTACCTTGGGTAGATTTGATTCTTTTGACGAAGCTGTAGCAGTTCGCAAAACAGCAGAAGCAAATAACAATTACCACCCAAATCACGGAAGAGCGTGATAAACATGCAACTGGTTCTTAACCGACTTCACGAATACTACGCATAAACGTAGAATCCTTTCCCTTTCATTAACTAAACCAAACCGAAAACATTATGAGCTTTCTCTCTACTCTTACTACCGATGAATCCATTGCCAATGAAAAAGACGTTATTGGCGGCAACCGTATCATTGACTCTGGTGTTTATGACGCCAAGGTTGTTACCGCGTATGTCACCAAGTCGGCTGGTGGTGCAGTGGGTCTCGTCCTCAATCTGAAGACCAATGCTGGCCAGGAAATCCGTCAGACCATGTGGATGACCAGCGGCACTGAAAAAGGCTGCAAGAACTTCTACACCGACAAGAACGGTGACAAGCAGTACCTGCCTGGCTTCATTCTGGCCAACAGCCTGTGCTTGCTGGCAGCAGGCAAGGAAATCTCTAGCCTGGACACTGAACAAAAGGTGATCCCTGTGTATAACGCAGAAGCCAAGAGCGAAATCCCCACTAAGGTGGACATGCTCATGGATCTGGTGGGCAAAGACATTGTTGTTGGTGTGATCCGTCAAGTCGTGGACAAGACGAAGAAGAACCCCACCACTGGTGCTTACGAAGCTACTGGCGAAACCCGTGAAGAAAACGAAATCGAGAAGTTCTTCCGTGCCCGTGATCGCATGACCACTGCTGAGATTCGTGCCCAAGCCCCTGAAGCCACGTTTGTAAAGACGTGGGCCGAGAAGTGGACTGGCAAGGTCAAGGAGAAGGCTAAGGGTGCTGCAGCAGGTGCAGGTACTGCCGGACTGCCAGGCAAGGCTCCAGCAGCCGCTGGTAAGCCTACCACCAGCCTCTTTGCTTGATGTTCAGTCTACACTCTGGAGATCCTTCCAATGACTGACAAAGCAGACATGCCCAAACCAGAAACAGTATCCATTGATTCCCTGGATCAATTTGTCAGAGCCTTGCACCAGTGGCACAGAAACAAAGTGAAGGTGCTCTCCCATCTGATGACTATCCCGGAAGGGACTGAAGTCACTGATGGCCTTGAGAACCCAAAGCTGCTTCAAGGTGAATTTCTTGAGGGATTCATCCTTGGACTGAAGGTTGCTCTACATGAAATGGGGGAACTTCCTTTTGAGGCAGAAGTGGAATTTGTGGATCAACCCGCAAAGATTGTGCACTAACCCAGCCACTACATGACAAGAACATTGCGTGTAGTGGGGATGGACCCCAGCCTAAGAAACTGGGGAATATCCAAAGGCACATTCAATCTGGACACCAAAACCATTCTGATTGATGGGCTTGAAGTAGTAAATCCAGTTCTGCCAACAGGAAAGCAAACACGCCAAAACAGTGTCGATCTGGAGTCTGCCAAACAGCTCTCAGATCGTGCCATGGCCGCAGCCAAGGATGCGCAAGTCATCTTTGTAGAAGTTCCAATTGGCTCTCAATCAGCAAGAGCCATGGCTTCTTATGGAATCTGCGTAGGGGTTCTAGGCGCTTTACGGGCATCAGGAATCCCATTCTTTGAAGTCACTCCCACTGAAGTAAAAGTTACTGCTGTGGGGTCAAAGACTGCTACCAAAGAAACCATGATCAACTGGGCAAAGAACCGACATCCCGAAGCCAAGTGGCCTAAAGCAGCCTGTAAAGCAGAACACATGGCAGACGCTACAGCAGCCATTCATGCAGGAATCAACTCAAACGAGTTCAAACAACTCATTCAGTTTTATTGAAAGAAACTATGCAAATCACCCTCAAGCAACGTGACATCGAACTTGCTCTGAAGATGTACCTGTCAGCACAAGGTATCTCTCTTCTGCAGCGATCCTTCAATGTCGAATTTACCGCTGGCCGTAAGGACAGTGGTCTGTCAGCAAGCATCGACATTGGTCCTGCAGAAGCCTTGACCGAAGAAGTAATGAAATCTGTGAAAGTGGAGCCACTGCTGAACGCCCCAGCAGTCCCTGAACCTGTGATTGTTGAAACAGCCATCTCCCTGCCCATCACAGATGAACCGGAAGATCCAGAAGGTGAAGTCACAACGGAAGCTGCACTGGCTGCTTCGGCTCCCTGGCAAGATGGGCCAGAAGTTCCTTCTCAGGCAGAGGCAGTAGCAGCACCCAGCCCCATCTTCACCCCAAATGAGGAAGTGCCCATTGCTGCCCCAGTGCCAGCACCTCCCCTGACTTCGGTGAGCCTCTTTGCTTAACTGGCTGCTCCAGGCAGGTAAGGCACTGGTCTACACACTGGTGAGCTTACTGGTCCTGGCAGTCATAGTGACTGCTGGGGCCATAGCAGTCCTCCTAGCTTTCGCAGTCAAACTTGTGTTGTTAGGGGGACTCGTTGTGTTCTGTGTAGTTGTAATGATCGGATCATTTTTCCACAAAGACAGGTAATCAAACAAAGGCCCCAATCAAGGGGCCTTTCTTTTGTTACTTGAACATTCCCGTACCCAGATCTACGGTCATCAGATCTGGCAGTGCCAATGGCAAGCCAAGTGCTCCAGTACCCAGTGGGTTATCACCGATGTTCATCACAACGGACGAGTCCGTGATGATCGGGAAATCACCCAACATACTGTTCAGTGCAATCATGTTGATCACACTCACAGGCTTCTCCTTCACCAACTTTGCCAGAACACGCTGGATGCTGAAGAAATACTTGATGAAGTTCATCATCCCGTGATCATCCAGGTACTGAAGTGACTTGGGCATGGGTAGATCGTAGTTCACGAAGGACTCTGATACATTGAACAGAGCTTCTTTCTTGGGGACAGGATTCTTCTTCTTGGTGGTTTCGTGCTTGAACAGCGCGTATCGTGCAACAAAATCACTGTATTGCGTGCTTTTGTTCAAGAACTGATACATGACAGTATCCTTGCTCATGTACATGATCCGACCTGCTTTCACCACATGCTTGTTCAACTTAGCGGATTTTTCATTTGCCCAGTTGGTCAGTGCACTACGGTAAGAGTACGGATCGTCTTCCATAGAAACATCATCCACGATGGTGGGCAGCAAGCCCGCATCAATCAGCTCCTTGGCAGGGTTGCGTGCAATAGCATCTTCCAGGCGATTGCGTTCAGCAATCAACTTGGAGCGGTTGCCTGCAACAGACTGAGTTTCCAGTTGCAACTTGATCTGCTCCAGCGCATTCCGATCACGCTGGTAATCCATCACAGCACGCAGACCTTCCATCTGATAGTTCAAAGCTTTGACAGGGTTCAAGCCATTGGCAATCAGCAAGCTGACGTTGGAAGAGATGTTGCCCAAGAGCACGATACCCGTCTTGACCACGATGATGTCCTTCATCTCACGGACCATTTCTTCCCACATATCTTCCGTGCGGCGAACAATCACCTCAGTACGCTTCTTGTAGTCTTCTACATCCTGGCCACGAAGACCTTTGCGGTGGAGAGCATACTGACCTACAAGCCAAGTGGAGAACTCAGTAAAAAGTTCTTCTGGCTTGGTCTTGTTGTCTTTGTCAAAAATGGACGAAAGGGTGTACTTGCGGTAGCCAAACAGAGGCAGCACCATCTCCTTGGGAACCCACATTCCTTTGCTACCCCAGACCTTATTGATGTCCTGCTTCGTGTTGCTGGGCAAGAGATCCCAGATCTCACGCATTTCAGGATCTGCACTTTTCGTGCCGATCTGGACAAAGCGACTCGGGTTGTTACCGAAGTCTTCTTTGTAGATTTGGTGCAGAGCTTCAGCCAGTTGCTTGTTCTGTTCCCGGCTCTTAACCTTGTCAAAGGTCGTAGCTGCCTTCACACCAATCAGGTGTGCAAAGTCATTGTTGCGCTCCAACAGATCATCACGAAGAGACTCCTTCATCATGTAACGGTAGTCCACCATCTTGCCCTGCGCGTTAAGGGAGGGCACCAAGCGATTCTCAAATCCAGGCTTGAATCCTTGGTTTGGCAGGAACTGACGCTGCACTTCAGCCCTTTCCGCAGAGTGGATGGAGTTCATGCTGATCATGTTGTCCACGCCCGTGCTGGAAAGCGGGTTGTAGTATTGGTTGTGCTTCGCCGTTCCCTTAGCATTAGTGCCAGTGAAGGAGAACGCGCCAGAGTTGCGCCGAGGCAATCCAGCACCCTTGATGACATACAACATCACAGGACGCTTGTCAGGATCGTTCTTATCCACGGGCACTTTGGTCTTGAGCACGTAGCCTCGATCAGCAAGCATCTTGGCTTCGACATCAGAACGTGCAATTTCAAACTCCACATGTGGGTTGTGCACTTCGGGCATCCAGCCATGGATGTACAGCGCCTCACTGTCCTTGAACAGCTTCTCCTTGGCATCCTTGGAAAAGTGTGCGTCCAGGTCCAGGGTGTCACGGATGCCGTTCTGCGCGCCTTGGGCAGCCTCAATCTTCATCACTGCTACCACGGCAGCAACTTCGTCTTTGCGCTGCTCCTGGGCGTGCTGGAGGCCGTACAAAGCGATCAGACGTTCCAGGTTAGGAATCACCTGGCTTGCATACAGCGGTGCAGGGTTGCCAGTGCCATACAGATGGGCCATGTTGTGGGCGTTCAGATTCTGACGTGCCACACCAGCCCAGCCAGTTACCTTCATCCAGGCCAAACCAGAAGCCTGAACATTCCAGTAGTGCACCTCGGGATGTTGAGACAACTGAACCACTTCATCATCAATGGCTTTCTGCAGGGCCTTGGGATCTTCCAACATCTTCTGAATGCCTTCGACCTTGTACTTCCCATTGAGGAAATATGCACCCGTGCGGAGAAGGACTGCAGTCACAGCCTTCTTGTCCGAATCCTTGAGATAAGCTCCCCCATCCTTGAAGCCATTCATCAGAGACTTGGCCACATCATTGGTGATGTGTTTGCGCTGGCTTTCTGTGTGCTTTGCCATACGCACCACTTCGTTGAGCCACTGTCCAGGACCTTTGAGGTAGTTCATCAACTGCACTGCCTGGGAAGGTATACCAGGCATGATTTTGTTGCTCAGTGCGCTCACTCCATTGATGATGTGCTCCACACGATCACCAGCCACATTCTTGGCAACGATACCCACCGTTTGAACCGCCATGAAACGGTTCTCTGCCACGAACTTGCTTTGAGCAGCTTCGACTACTTTGCCCTTGGTATAGGCTACTGCTTTGGCTGCACGCTCTTCCACCGGAGTCAGGAAGTCAAACATTGAAGACTTCGGCGCACGATAGCGAACTTCAGCCTGAACCAGCTTGCGCACGAGAGCTGTCATACGCTCGTTGCCCTTCTGACCCAGATACGTGCCAGTGGCTTGTGCACTGATCCAATCCACTGCTGCACGCCATACCATCTCCAGACGCTCCAGCAATGTCTTGCCCTGGAAGTTCATGTTGGGACGTGCAGTAGCAAAGCCCAGCGCATTGTTGAACTCCTGGTTTGCCAAAGCCAGTGCAACAAACCGCTGCATGTAATCCGACTTACCTCCCATGCCTGAGTTTTGGCCTTGAGCCATGAACACGAAGTTGTACAGGTCGTTGTCGATCTTGCCATTGAGCGCGTCACGTGCCTGAAGGAACACCTTCTCCACTTCCTTGTACACGTAACTGTTGGCCGCTGCCTTGTCCTTCAGGACTTCAGACATAACAGCTTCCACCTGTTCAGCCACAAATGCCTCCTGCTCGCTGAACTTGATGCCAGCAGCCAGCACCTTGCCATGGAACATACGTTCCCCGCGTGCTTCTGCTGCAGCCCATGCATCCAGGGGAGTCTTGCCATCTTGATCACGAACCATGGCACGGATAGCGCCATATGGTCCTTGAAGTCGGTTCACCACCAGATCCAGGGTGTTCTGCAGCTTATTACGGAACTCTTGAGTAGTGCCGAGGCTATTCAGTGCATCAAAGATCTGTTGTGTGGTGTAAAAGTCCTCAGCCTGGTTCGGAGAAGCCATGGATAACAGATCACCATTGGTCATCCCGTTGTTAGGCACTTGACCAGGGACAGTCTCAAACAGTTCACCAATATGCGTGAACAAGTCTCCCAAAGCAGAGTTCAGTGCAGCACTGGACATGCGGCTGTCTTTGGGAAAGATCAGCTTCACCACCTGCTCCACAAAGCGGGTGAATCCATTTTTCTGCTTCGTGCCAATACCAGCCAGGAGAGCCTGGAAATCCGCATTGGTACTTCCGTATGCCACGAACTCTTGCAGGCTGCTCAAGGCTTCCTTGAAGGTCTTGGCTTTTTCTGTGCCAGCCAACTTCTTGGCAACCATTTTATACAGCGCCTTCAACTCACCAACTGTTGCCTTCTGTTCTGGTGTGCGTGGGTTGTCGATGATGTTGCGCAGTACCGAGTGCATCACCTCATGCAGCACCAGTTCAGGCGTTAGGCCAGAATGGCTCTGGGAAGGATCGAGCACGTACACGTTGCCATCACCATCCGTCCAGCCACGAGCATTGGGCATGAACTTGTTTGCAGGTACAGATTGCTTGTTACGCACCAAGATGACCTTGGCGTTCTTGGAAGCCAGTGGCAAGAGCTTTTCAATCATGAAGGCTTGGAATCCGGCTGACTGACCCCTGGAAGCCAGCAATACCTTCAGCTGCTCCAATGCGTCCACCACACTTACCTTGTTGTTATCCCGGTAGAAGACCGTCATATCCAGATCCGAAGTTACACGGTTCTCTGGTGTCTTGTTTCCATAGCGCGCTGGCTTCTGGCCTGTTGCCTTGGCGATAGTTTCATACACCGACTCAGGAATGAAGTTGTTGGTTTTCAGGTAGTTCAGTTCACGCTTTGCACGCTGACGGTCCTCTTCGGTCACGTTGTACTGACCACCTTCATTACCGTACTGGTCAATGAACTCCATCTGTCCCAATTCATAGAGCTTGTTCATGTCTGACTGCTGTGCTGCACGGAACAGGTCTGTCAGATCAGATGCAGGGATGAACTCCTTTTCTTTATTTTGTGCTTCCTTATAGCGCGCTGCTTCTGAGTTATTGAATGCGAGGGAAACCACTGCCTCAAACTCAGGATCACTCATGAGATGCGCGAGAGCTTCCATCTGGCGAACACGTGCGTTGTACACCTCACGCAATGGCGAGTAGGAAACCAGAACATCAAACGTAGCGGTGTTCAGTTCCGTGCCCACCTCTGTGTAGTGGGCCAAGCCAGTGATCTTTGCATCATGGACGTTAACAGCACCAAACTCTGGATTGGTGGAGTGGGAGATGCCGCTGTCGGAAGAGTGCACCGTCTTGGCCAACATACCAACACCAGGCTCTTTGAATCCCTTTTCCATCGCACGAACAGTGCGTTTCTGTTCCTTCCCTTCCTTGTTGGTAAAGAAGACTGTGCGCTCGTACTTGGGGTTGTCAGAAGCATTTGTCTTTTGCTTAACCACAGGCAGTGCTGTACCAAGACCAGCATCGCCATCTTTCTTAGACTGGACACTGTGAACTACAGGCTCTAGATCTTTCAGAATGGCTTTCAGTTCAGAAGCCATGCCTTCGGTAATGTCCCAGTTCTTGGCTTGCTCAGGGGTGATTTCTCCCTTTTGCACCAAGTCCTGAATCATTGCCTCTTTCATCTCAGCATAAACATGGCTGTAGATGGAGTACATCACCTCACTCTCTTGAGTGATGAGATTACGCAGTTGCGTTACTTCTCCGTAACTTCCAGCCAGAGTGGAAGCAAACGGTTTGCCGATCTTTTTAGCAAAGATGTTCTCAAGGGAACGCCCGATAGTTCCTTCAGCAATGCGAAGCTTCATTAGCCCTTCCACATTAGTGTCGGGGGCTACATGTACTTCAGGTGGCAGAAGGGAATTGAGATTACGGATCAGTTCCTTGCGTGCTTTCTCTTGAGCGTCCGTTTCCTTGATGGCAGCTACTTCTTCAATCTTGCCAAGCACCTTGGACACAAACTCTTCTTGCAGGCCAGATACCAGGCTACCCTTACCAGAGCCAAAGAAGAATGCGGTATTAGGTCGCTTGGCCAAATTACGGCCAGCAGATGTGATTGCACCCATCTTGCCTAGATCACCAGTGAAATACTCTAGGCTCTTGTAAGAGGAATCTACAGACATCGTTGTGGCGAATGACTCCAAGAACGTGTTCGTGGCAGTCTGGTAAATGTCCAGATTCTTCTTGTTGGCTTTCCAGACATTGGCATTACGAACGGCAGAACCCAGCTTGAAGAAGCCACCCTTCTCTGCGTACTGAGCGATGTTCGATACACCCAGGAAGAACAAGGTCAGGATTGGTCCGTTGTTCACACCATCAATTTCACCCACCATGTTGGTAGTGAAACTGTCAGCGCCACTTTCTTCCATGTTCTTATAGGCTGCGTACCCCATCATGGCATCCAGGGCATGTGCATTGGTGCCGCCAACCTTTGCTGCAGCAAGCACTGCCTTTTGCTGTTCTAAAGTTGGGAAGAAGTTCTGGTCACGCAGTTGTTCCTGAAGTACAGCAACACCTGCCTGAACTACCTTGTTATCTTCCAAGGCATTCCAATCCACAGTCAGCGCATCTTCTGCCGTCTTACTGTCCGTCTTTACACCAAAACCTTCCAGCACACGCAGCTTGAACTTACCAATAGCAGCAAAGTCGTTCTTCTCGATCTTGGTTTCCCATGCCTTAGTGGTGAACATGTAGCGGTGCAGCTTGTCGGTCTGCATGTTGATTGCAGACTTCACACCCACTCGCTGGTTGTTCCACACATCCTGTGGGAAGTACACCTCGGCATCCCAACCTTTTTCATGATTCTCGATGCCGTTGGTCACAAAATCCTGCAGCATTTCATAGCCACGGATCAAACCATCATTCTTGGCTTCCACACTCATCTGGTTGTCCTGGTGAATCTCGCTCACAGGACGGGTATCCACACCAATCAGCTCATAAGCCAAGCCAGCATCTAGGTTGGCAAAGAAACGGTAAGACTCTTTCTTCAGGGTATAAGGCGTGTTAGTCACCTTACGAAGATAGTCCGCCAGGCGTTTTGGAACACTGCGAGTGCTTCGCTTGATGCTCTTCTGGTTGAAACCAGGAGGATCAAAGCTAGGCATCTGAAGCTGTGACTGCACATCAAACATCTGTGCAAGATTGGAAGTCTCGCCCTTGAACTCTTGGTGCAGCGCCTTGGCTTTAGGCCCCCAATCGTTGCGCTTATTGCCGTCCTTTCCTTTGACTGGACCAAAGGCAACAGAAACAAATTTATGGGTCATGTAAGGCTCAGGGCTGGTTTTACCGTACCAACCCTGAAGCTCCCCATCCCGGATTTCCTTGACTGTCAGATAGCCAGCTTCCTGCATTGTCTCAAGAGCCAGTGCTCCCAAAGCTGCTTGCATATTTGCAAGATAGTTTTCTGGAGCGTCTTTCTGTGCCTTGATGCCAAGAGACTTCATGACACTCTCGCCAATGTTGTTGGCAACCAAGTTGTATCGGGAATATCCGAGGCCCAGTTCCGCAACTACTTTAGAAGGGAGCTTGGCTTCTTTGGGCTGCCCAAGAATCTTGTTGATGGTTTCCTTGTCGTGGTACAGCCCAGCGTCCATGGCATCACGCAGATAGGCCAAACCACCCATCGTCAAGGCAATCTTGAGGTTCTCATCCAGATCAATCTTGCCATCCTTGGTAATGAGCAGATCATCCAAGAAAGTGTTTTCACGCTTGGAAGGGTGAGCCACTCGCAGACGAGCCTGCATCATTGGTGCCAGCTTGCTATACAGCGCCTGTACTTTGCCCAGTGTCTCGTTGTCAGAGTCCATCAGCCCATCTGGCAGGAACTCGGCAATACGGTTGAGGTTTCCATCTGAAACCAAGGTACTAAACAGATCAGGGATTGCAGTCAGCAGACTCTGGTTCTTGGCATTGGCTTTACGTGTTACCGCTTGCTTGAGCCACTTGCTTGCACGATTGGTTGCGTCCTTCAGTGCAGCCAGTTTGGCAGAGGCTTCAGTCTCAACCCCTGCTACTTCTTCGGAGGCATTCTCCCGTCCATCTCCCGAATTGCTCTCAGGTTTTCCAGCACCGCTTTCAGTGTTGCTTTTGGCAGGCTCTTGAGCCTCTTCACTGCTTCGCTCTCCGTCATTTTTGGGGTCAGAGGTTTCTGCGGTGTTGCTGGTTTTTTGGGTTGTTTGGGCTTCAGATTGTTCATCGTTACTTTCGACTTCTCTTTCCAATGCTTCCAATGTTTCATTGGAAATAATGGAATCAAGTTGTTCAATGGTTAGTTCAATTTGAGCTAGTTCCTGATTCTTTTCAAAAGTCAGGTAGTTGCGTTGACGAAGGTTTTCTTTGATGTACTCGACAGCATCAGATTCCTTTTCGGGATTGGAGTCCAACACCAGACTGCCAAGGTTAGGCGGCAAAAAAGCATCGAGTTCACCGGTACGAACTTTGGTACTGAGATCTACCCCAGGCTTACCCCGAAGCATAGTAAACCGTTTTTTCCAGTCACTACCGTAAGTGTCTCCCAGCTCTGATTCAGACATGCTGTGCTTCAATGCAGTCCACAAGCTAGGGCCTTTGCTACGTTGCAGTTTGGCCTTGGCTTTCTCTGCCTGTACAAGCTGCTGTTCCATCTCGATCTTCTTGTCTGGAGGGAACATGTTTGTCTGCTCAACCGGCATGACACCAGGAGCAGCCTTAGCAACTTCTACTGCACCAGGGTCAATGACAACTAGCTTGCCGTCAACACGGCCAATGTTGTCGGTTCCTGCATCCGTCAGCTTCAACCCATCAACAGCAAGTGCCTTAGCTACTGACTGAACATCTGCATCGGTGATGTTGGTTGTGTCTGCCTTTGGCATCAACTGATAACGGAGTCCTCCTACTTCACCAGACTGGATAGGCGCAATTACGCTAGAAGACTTTGGCAGAGCTACATCACTGCCAAAACCAATACGCAAAGCTCCTTCTGGTGTGTCCAGAACAACGCTGCTTGCACCTGCGCCCAGTACGCCGGAGACAGCACTCACACCAATGGAAGGGAGTTGCTCTGCCAGTTTGTCAAAAGACGCGCTAGTCACAACACTTTGGGCAATAGGATCTTGTACAGCACCAAACCGTGTTTCACGGGTTGCAGCCTGCAGAGTGCTACGAAGCTGTTCACCAACAGGAGCAGCGCTCACAGGTGCATTACTTGCAGCAGGCTTGGCTGCAGGAGGGTTAACCATAGCAGCAGGAGCAGGAGCAGGTAATGCAGCAGGAGTCACTGCGTTAGTTGGCGCAGAGGAGGTGACCGCAGAGTTAGGTGCGTCCTTGCCCAATGTCTTGTACGACTCCAGGAAAACAGAAGTTGCCTGAATAGCTTCCAAACTGGCAGTAGCACCACGAAGAAGGCTGTTGGCTTTACCACCATCTTCAATGACATACTCACCAGCCTTGCGCTTGTACGTAGGGTCAGCCTTCTTTGGAATCACTGCCCAAGTACCGTCACTTGTCTTGGCAACAATCTGTGCTTCACTGGTCTGATTGAACTGCTTAACTGCAGCAGTAATTGCATCAACCTTGTTCTTCTGGTTGTTCTCAAACAAAGCAAGATCAGCCAGTTCTTTGTCTGCTTTGGCTGTGTTTCCCTGAGCCATGAACAAACCAAAGCGTTCACGGTAATCCAGTAGCCCCTTCTGATCACGCTCCTTGCTTCCGTACAGCACTTCCTGTGCCACCTTACCCATTGTTTCCAATGGCTTGACTTTCATAAGGGAGTCGGCATAGGCAGTAAAGAACTTCTTGTCATCTACCGTGACATTGGGGTTGGTGCTGCTTGCCAAAGTACGTGCTTGGTCGATAGACAAAGATCCATCACCAGTTTCTGGTGAAGCCATGGCAAGAAGCTTCAGCTTGCTTATGGACTCGGGGGAGCCGGATGCAATCTCAGTATCTACGTCCATATCCTTGAAAGAGTTGGAAACACTCTTCCGGCTCATCTCCGTGTACAGAACATCTGCGGTCTTGTACTTGGCTTCCAGATCTGCAAGCTGTTGTTCTTTGGCAGCGCGCACTTCAGGAGCAAGATCACCATCAGTCACCATAGCCTTCAGATCGGCCACGTATTCCGTCAGATCAGCAACACGTTGGGTGTCTGCGGGGTCTGCAGCGAGCAGTAGTTTTTCTGCATCAGCCAGATCACTCTTTGCGCCTTCAACACCAGCCAGCTGGGACTTGATGGCTTCAATCTGCAAGCCAAAGTCATTCATCACTTCACTGGCTTTAGGCACCAGTTCAGCTTTCTTTTCTGGAGTAGTGCTCTCGGATTCGTACAGGTTCTGTAGAACACCCAGAGCCTTGTCGGGACTGAAATCAGGGGTGTTCCGATCCAGGAACACTTCGATGTTCCCTGTCTCCGTAGCAGCTTTGATTTCAGCAGCACGTGCTTCCTGCTTTGCCAGCGCTATAGCAGCCTTTGCACGGCCCTCCTTGTACTGGTCTGCCTTCTCCCCCAACTTCTCGGCAGCAGTTGCCGCAGCAGCAACAGGCCCACCCCCCCAAGCACCCATGGCTCCAGAAAGATGGGCTTCTTCCAGAGAAGTCTCCTTATCCTTCATTCTGTTCTCTACCACGGTCTGGAAGGTTTCCGTACCGTACTCACCAGCAGCCCCAATAACACCCCCAATCGCAGTGCTCACAGGAGTGCTTGAAGCCGTCTTAGTGCCAATGCCAAGGGCAGTCTTCAGAACACCCTCACCCACTTCATCCACAGCCTTCTGAGCACTCTTGATGCCAGCAGAGATGGCTTTGCCTGCACCCAAGGTCAGACGATCAGAAGCGGATTCCGCAGCCATCAGTGCGGCAGCCTGCAACAGAAGCTCGTATCTTTTTTCCTCGGGAGGCATGGCACCGTTGGTCTTCTTACGGTACTCAGCAATGCCTTCGTTGTAGGCGTCATTGGCGTAAGCACCAGCTACCGCCAACGTACCAGGCAAACCAAAAACAATACCTGCAGCCAGTTGAGGTGAGTTTTCCACCAATGCATTGAAGGCACCCATAGGATTGTTCACACCGGCACTGACTACGTTCTTTGCCAGGATGCCAGCACCAGTCAGGTAGTTATCCTTCTCGAACTCAGCACCAGCTTCAGCAGCACCTTGCTTCAGTTCTTCCTGGAAAGGACGATCCACGCGCCGATCAACTCGGTTATCGACATTGAAGAACTCTTTGGTCTTGGCAAGACCTTCCTGGGTCTTTTCCCAGTGCTTGATACGATCACGATTGGTTTGATCGTTCTTCACCCCAGACATGGTTCGTGGGGCGTAGTCCAACAAGGCAATGTCAGTGGGCGTAGCATCGCCATTTAGTTCACGAGCACGTGCAGCACGCACATCCTCATCAATCCCACCAGTGCCAAAACCTTCCTTAGCAACCCCTTCCAAACCAGAGGCAACCTGACCTATGATCCGGGAACCTGCAGCGCCTGCACGAGCAGCAGTGTTGACTACTGTATGAAGAAAAGGATCGTCATTCGGGTCAAGACCTGCCATACCAGCAGTCGTGTTTTCCCGGTAAAACTTTTCTTCTTCTTCCCGTTGGCGATTTAATTCAGCCAGTTGTTGGAGCTTTCGATTATTGGCATCAATGATTGCATCTTCTTTATCAGTATTCAGAAGACGCTGCTGACTTTCAACAAGTGCACGTGCCAGGGAAGAAAACTTTTGTTCCATATCTGCCAATCAATTCAGGGATATGGGTATTCTAAATTCAACTTGAAATAATAGAATGATTAACCCAGAGAAAGCCAGTTGGAAGAACCTTAACTTGGCAAAAGGATTGGACAGAATCTATTTCATAGTCTGGGCATTGATCGCAGTAAAAGCGTTTGCAGAATTTATTGATGACAAAAATTTTGGTCTATTTAGCTTATTGCTGGTGGGAATCGTAATTCCTTTTGCTGTGCGACAACTAGCAATATGGGTAGCCAAAGGGTTTCAGAAATGAAAAAGGCAGCGATTGCTGCCTTTCTTTTTAGTTGCCCAACTCTCTGGCTTTCTTTTCAGTATTCATGCGCCTTCGGTAATCCCAGGGCATTTCTTCATTAGGGTCTTGCCAGACCCCTATCCTTTTCTTTTTAGCCGCTTCCTGTGCCCTATACAGACTAGCCTTCAGTTCAGGTTTTGCATATCGGTCATAGACGTATGCTGCTCCAGCTTCCACCATTGCCTGGCTCAAGTTGTCCCCATTGATGGTGATCATGCACAGTTCACGGCCATAGGAGTTGTCCCCAGGAACCGTAGAAATCTGCACCTCAACCTTTTTGTCTTTGATAAGACGCTCAATGGTGGCGGCACCGTACTTACCGTACTTTTGCCCTGGTTCCCCTTTCTTAGCTGTCTCCGGTGCATCAATACTGGTCACCCGGCAAATGACATTTCCTGACCCATCTACATTTCCACTAACAGTATCTCCATCAGAAATAGCGGTAATCTGAAAGCTCTTTGGCTTGGACCATGAAGACTTTTGCTCAGGAGCAATCCGAACCACCTTCTGGTTTGACTGGAAATCTTTGGCAGTGAAATGAGGCAGCTCAGGTACATCAGCCAATAGCTTGGATCTTCCCGTCGTTGGATCAATGACTTGTGCACTCGACGTATAGACCCTGTTCCCCCGCGACTGCTGAACCACCCCTTCAGCCACAGGAACCGGAGCTGAGAACCCTTTCTGTGTACTCGCCTGCACCTGGCTTGTTGTACTTTGTGTACTGGGCACGGCTGCAGGGACAGGATTAACTGCCCCAGCAGTAGGTACAGGCGTTACCGTTTTGGGGGCGCTACTCCTGCACGAGATTGAAGCCTATCCAAGTACGGGGCAACAGTGCTTTCCAACCTGTTTGTGGCTTCAATACCTTTCTCTTTAGTTTCTTTAGACTGGGCTTCGTAAAGGTTTTTTCGGTTAATGTACTCAGCGTAACTTTGCACAAAAGCAGGCGATTCAACCAGACTGGTCAGAGCAGCCATCATTTCAGAGTTACGGCCATTAACCCAAGTAGTAGGATTCCAAGAAGAGGTGGCAGCACCAGAGGCAATAGCCTGTTGGATCATCTGATCAGTAATAGGTACCGCAATAGTGCTGCCAGGGGGCTTATAAGCTCCTGATGGAAACTTCTCCCGCACTGTCTGCAGGAACTGCCCAATATCCTGCGGATCGGCGCCAACATTTTTACCAATTTCCGTATAGGTCTTGAGCGGTACTTTTTCAAAAGACTGTCCACCAAATGGACTGTTCTTTTCAAATTCTTGTGCACGCTCTTGAGTCTTGGCAGCTTCCTTAGAGTAATCACCAGCAATGGTTGCAGCTTTACCACCCAGATTCAAAGCCAGATTTGCAGCAGCCTGGACAGCATTGGTGTTGGCATTCTGTTGTGAAACTCCGAGTGTCCCTCTAGCAATACGCTCTTGCTCTTTTTGGTGAGCGAGGTCAGCCTCCAGCTTAGTGCCTTCCCTTTTGTGCTTATCAGCAGCACGCGCTTCAGTGACCAAATTGCCTTCACGGGCAGCAGCGTTCTTGATGATGTCTACCCCAGCACGGTTATCCACATACCCTTGGCTTTGATAGATGCCGAGAGCTTGTTTAATGCGATTGACCTCATCAGGAGTCGATGCACGAAGCAATGCCTCTTGCAGCCCAGATACAGTATCTCGTTGACCAAGATCTGTTCTGTAGTCCTTCATCTTCTGCCCCTCCTGCTCAAACTGCATGGCTTGAACAGCACGCTGTTGAAGGTTGGGGAGCAGTGATTGCTGGGCAGCAATAGCAGTAGGGGCATCAATCTCCGAGCCGTAGCCACGAAGCATCTCAGTGAGTTGGCCAGACTTTAATGCAGCTTCTGCAGCAGCAGGATCTTGGATAGAAGCCAGATGAGTCAGATACGCAGCAGTGTTGTCTTTAGTGCGCTTGGCAGCAAACTTTTCTTCCTCTGCTTTATACCCTTTAAGAGTATCCTGAAGGCCACCAAAAGCATCTTTGAAAGTCTCAGCAGCACCTGCCATGGAAGAGGCAGATGCCCTGAAATCCGGGGCGTTGATTGATCGCCAGGTGATTGGATCAGCCATTATTTAACTCCATACTTAGACATATAAGAGGCAGTGTCATCAAACTTCATGCCAGTGGCACCACTCTCAGCAATACGCCTGTTTTGGCGTGTTTCCAGGCGTTCGTTGGTCAAGTTTTTGTTGACCTCGTATTCCTTGTTCCAAGCATCTTTCTGAAACTCGAACTGCTTCTTGGCAAGGCCATACTGCTTCATACCAATGAAGGCACCAAGACCGGCTTTAGCTGCTCCAAGGGCTAAGTCACCCCAACCCTGTTTACCGTCTTTTCCAAGCAATCCATCCAAAAAACTAGGTGGACTCATGTTATTCACAGACGGAAGACTATTCATTGAAGGCGCAGGCTTGGTAAAAGAGGCGCTCCAAGAAGGTTGCGCAACAGGCTGGGAAAAGTAGTCAGTAACTCCTGGATCGTATGTGCCTGTACCAAGCTGACCGTAATTCCCAATACTCATGTAGTTAACGGGGGTCGAATTAAAGTTACCGTAGCTATTCATATGCTATTCCTCCAACACTGCAATTCAGAAACCAAGTGAGTAGTTAGTAGTCGGCAAATATAAAGACCGCTCTACATACTTGCTCGTGTCGTTCAACTGTGTAAAACCAGAACTAAGAAACACAGTGTTTCTGTACATAAACTGATCAGGGGATTCTCCCAGAATAATAGGCGCGAAAGCATTTATTTCTGGTTCCAGCAGTTTTGTCACTCTCTCCAATTCTTTCTCAGCATCACTCTTAAAGGAGAGGAACGAGTCCATCTCTTCCTGAAGATCCTTGAACTTGTCCTTGAGATTATTCCCTATACCCGTGAATACACCAGAAGCCAAGTTCAAAAGCTGGGTAGGAGTCAATGTGGCGAAGTTCTCTTTGAACACACCATACGCTGCAGCCACAAGTGCGACAATGAATGCCAACTCTTCACCCACAACTTTCACAAACACCTTGAATGCGAGTTGGGTCAATACAGAAACCAACACAGTTTCCAGAATAAAAGTGAGTAGCGCCACGGCACCAAGACTGGCAGCAGCCGCTAATTCAGCCAGAAACTCTGCTCCATACCCTGTGAAGTACATCACTACCAACGTAATGATGATCATCAGAACCTTGAATATGCCCTGCTGATACCATTTGATCTTCTGAATCACATGGCTATTAAAAACAAAGTTCATAGACCGTGCAAATAACTCTTGCTGGTCTTTGATAGACATTTGTCTAGTAATGGTTCTGTCTAATGGGATAAGGCAGATTTCTTTCTCGTCATCCCCCAACGTAGTCATTAGCTCATTAACCACGTTGTATTTCATGCTCAAGTCATAGACCCGAATCTCTTCCCAAAAACTCAGAGATATTTGTTTGCGGTATGCCCTGTACTTGATTGTTTTGGGGGTGGGTGGCGTATATACAATAAACTCCTGGCTGGTATCCACAGGAGGATCAGTGTTCTCTTCTGTTTCATCTCCAGTAAGTGTCGTAGCAAACCCTACCGCACCAATACTTCCTGCATGAATTGTCTTGGTTATGCGTGCATAAGTCAGGGCATATTTGAATTTATCGTCCCTGATATAGATGGCTTTATTCTCTGCCAACATGGAACCCACCTTATTAGGTGAAGTGCCCCAAGAACTCAAGTAATCAGCAGGGGACCATGTTCCCTCCACATCTGCTTGGTATAGTTGATCGAAGAAAGAAAAAATGTACCCCAATTCCAGTGCATTGGTGGTATCCGCAGGAACACCCAAACTGAATAATGCTGACTGCACATCAGTAATATCTGGATTGGTATTGATGGCTTCAGCTACATCACCATAATCCATGCCCATTCTTTTGGACATTTTGGTATATGCGGGGTCCTCGACAATGGCTTTATCGAGTCGGTAATACGTATTTGGGTAAAAATCCCCAATCAGTTTGGAACTGTCTGCAGTCTCTTCAATGTTATCCAGCGCAGCAATGCCACTTCCTGTTTTATACGCCCAGAATGTAGGTACCCCATTATTGAAATATAACGAATGGAAGTACTCATCCCCATCATTGAATCCCACCAATTCAAAAGAAAACTCTTTTAAGACGATCTGATCTGTCTGAACAATATCGTCATATGCAAGATAAGCAATAGATGGTGGCGGGGATTTCTCTACGTAATGTACAACTACCTTTGCAGTTGGGATATTGCTATAGATGACTCCTTGGGTAGAAAAAGCCCTGACCAGTTGATTAAACAGGTTGAAATACCCCAGAGAAGCCCTGCCCTCATTTTTAAGCCAATCCTCCGTCTGCCACTTCACAGTTGTATTCTTTATTGCTTCAGGCAATACAAGAGTGATATGTTTTACTACGGACGTAATCTCACCTGTTGATTTTGATGCAAGTACGCCTGTTACTGGATTCAAACCATGAACAGCAACGAGAATACTCCACGCTTCGTGGAAAGCGTTCAACGGGCCGTAACGGTTATATACATAGCTTAATGAAGTTCCAAGATGTTGCTTCACCGCACTAGCATATTTGCTATTAGAGATTGTTTCCCCTGATGGAAGTTTTTCAGGGTAGTTGTTTTTTACAAGGTTGTAGTAAGTCTCTGTTTTGATGCCCAAGGTGTTCAGACTGGTTTCAAGCAAGTTATCCACCAAGTCAATCTTTGACAGATTGGCTTGGAGAATTGCAGCCACGAAGGGATCAACAATATCCTTGTCTTCAACGACACGTTGAATGGTTGTCCCTACATGGTGAACATACTTTGTACTGAAGAGTCCCACTAGCTACCTTAGAAGTTCATCAAAGGAACAGAGTCGGGATCGGTAGTCCGTGCAGTAGCCCAAGCCTTCACACGCAGATCCTGCATCTTCACTTGGTAGTCCTTGTCAAAGGCCAGAGCCTGAGCCTCAATCAAACCAATCTGCTTATCTGTCACAAGGGTTTGCTTTGCTTCAGTAGCACGCTTTTGATCCAGCAGATTGCTTTCAGCAGCGGTTTTCTGACGGAGATCCACCACCATCCCGGTCTCTGCAGTCAGCTTGTCAAACTCACCACGGAGCTTGCATTCCTGGGCCACCAGCACAGTACCCTCCACCACTGCGTTATTAGCTTGTTGGGTGATTAGGGCAGTCTGGGCATCAATGCGAAGTTCCTCGGAAACCAGGTTCAGCTTCTGCTGAGTAGTCATTGCAACATCGGCATCAATCTTCAAGCCCTGCTTGGGAATGTTCAGTGCTTCTGCAGCCAGGTTTGTGGTCTGTGCGTCAATGCGTAGCTTCTCAGAGCCAAGGTTGATAACCTGCTGTTCTTGCACGTCCACTTGAGCATCGAGCAACAAGCCCTGCTTGGGTACGTTAAGAGTCTCAGCCACGATCTGCGCAGCCTGGGCTTCGATACGTGCTTTCTCAGAAACCAAGTTGGCAGCTTGCTGTGTCTGCACGCTAGTTTGGGCAACCAGCAGTGCTCCTTCCTTCGGAATGTTGGCCAGCTTGGCCTCAGCGATTTCAACATCAGCCTGAGCAATCAGCACCTGCTGTTGCTTGATGGCAATCTCTTCATCAGCCAGATCCACATCCTTAAGCATCTTTGCAGCCTGTGCATCAAGCAGTGCACCCTGCTTTGGCACATTCAGAATCTCTGCAGCAATGTTGTCTGCTTGCTTGGTTTGCACCAGCGCCTGCGCATCCAGGACAGCACCTTCCTTGGGGATGTTTACCAACTTGGCTTGAGCAATGCCGACTTCAGCTTGAGCCACCAAAATCTGTTGCTGCTTAATGTCCACTTCGGCATCAGCAATGTCAACTTCCTTCAGTGCTTTGGCCGACTGCGCATCAATCAAAGAACCCTGCTTGGGGATGTTGAGTGTCTCGGCTGCAATCTGCAGCACTTGTGCATCAGTGCGTGACTTCTCGGAAACCAGATTGATTGCTTGCTGGCTTTGTACAGCAGTTTGTGCTTCCAGCAGGTCCCCTTCCTTGGGGATATTGGCAAGACGGGCTACAGCCACATCTACTTCAGCCTGGGCTACCAGAACTTGCTGACCCTTGATCAGAACCTCTTGCTCTGCAATCTCAATCTGAGCATCCGCCAGGGAGACATCCTTCAATGTCTTGGCAGTCTGTGCGTCGATCAATGCACCTTCCTTCGGTACATTCACCAACTTGGCTTGGGCAATACCAACCTCTGCCTGAGAGACAAGAACCTGTTGCCCTTTGACCAGCACTTCCTGTTCAGCAATTTCAATTTGCTTGTCAGCCAATTCCACATCTTTCAATGTCTTAGCTGTCTGAGCTTCCAGCAAGGCACCCTCTTTAGGGATGTTTGCCAGCTTGGCAATAGCTACTGCTACTTCCTGCTGTGCCAATGCAATCTGCTGTGTAGCAAGATCCACCTGCTTGGACTTAATCAAGAAGTCCAGATTCTGCGCTTCCTTTTGCAGAGTGAACTGCAGAGCAGTCTGCAGAACACTTTGAAGAGAACCCAGATATACCGTTGCGTACTCATTACCTTTGATTCGCCCAGCCCGGAACTCTTGGTCCAGATGAACTTTGTTGGCCCGCATCAGAACATCAAACACGCCTCCACCATCTACTGTGGCAGCAGTCAAATCATTGAGAGTAATCGGGGTGTAGGTGCTCATACTTCGGTATATCCAGGTTCTATTTCTAAGCCAGTGGATTAGTCAATCGACTTGGCCATGGCTTGACGTTGTGCCAGGTCTTTCAGTTCTTCTTCCGTCAGTGCAGGAAGAATCTCAACTGCAAACTCCTTGATCAGCTTGCCTTGACGAGTCGTATTGCCTCGCTTGTCCCGACTGGTGACAAACACTTGGCACTGTCGTTCTTGGAGCTGTTCCAGGATGATTCGTGGAACATGCCAACCTTCATCAGCATTGAAAGGAATGAACTTCTTGAACGTACCCACTGCAGAATTGCCAACGGTGAAGATCTCACCTTCCCATTCCTTCTTTGCAGGGTTCATGCAGGTAAGACGGATACGTACCAGCTCACTGGCTCGCTTCTGAGCCGCAAGACGATTGGGCTTCTTGGGAGCAGCTTCCGCTTCATCTTCAGTAGGTGCCAGAGTTGCGTTCACCTTTTCACGCAGCTTTTCCAGGCTGATAGAGGGGTGGTACTTCACACCCAACAGATCAGCACGCTCTTTCAGAGCAACCAGTTCATCAACCACAGGCAGATCGGTATCAAGTTCAGACATTTGTTAAATCCAGTGTTCTTTGGGTTAAGTAGAAAGAGAGGGCATCATGCCCCCTCTTTCGTTGCTACTTACAGCTTGGCAACGGTCTTAATCAGACCAATACGCTCAGGACGCAGCACCATGAAGCCGTAGTACCACTTGATCGACATGAATCCGCTTTCACCGTAAGGATCGTTGCGGTCAGCCGTTTCTTCACCTGGCTTTTTGTGGAAGATCTTGAACTTCACACCCTTGCCATCCGTCTGGAAGGAAATGGTGGTAAAGGACTGCTCACCCACACACAGCATCGGGAACACGTCAAACTTGCCAGCAGTCTGATAACTGTCTGTGTTACCAGTAGCATCAGCACCTTGGCCAGCCCATTTCATCATCTCGGGCACAACGATGATGCGGAAAGCATCTACAGCACCAATCTCACCAGTCATGCTGTACGTACCGGCTTGAGTAGCACCACCGCCTGCGTACTTCTCAATAGGCACAAATGCTGGGTTGTTGTGCAGATCCTTCATCGCCTTGATGGTGGGGATCAGCTCCGAACCAACGTACAGCGAACGGGCATTGGGGATCGTCTTGGTGTCGATCATCCGAGTGCCGGTAAACATCGTGGTTTGCTTGGGTGTGCGGTTGTTGTCCAGGTCAATGGACAGGCGCATAAGATCACCGTAAGTCACCAGATCGTCAGCACCCATCGTGGCATTGCTGGTTGCATTGCCTGCGTACTTGATCACACCAGCAGAGTTCAGCAGGTCGATCTGCAGAGCGTCTTCGGTGATCTCATTCGCACCAGCCAGCATTTCGCGGTTGATGTGCATCCACAGCTCTTCGTCCGAGTCAAAGTCCAGCGATTCCTGGGTGTACTCATCGAAGAAGCCGAACTTCTCAAAAGTACCTTCCAGTTCCTTGCGCTTGAAACCAACTCGGTTCACCCGGCCACCGTTTTCCGACAGCACAGGCAGCTTGCCAGAAATGGTACCCACGTCCTTAGACGAGCCGTACAGATTGCCGTTAGCAATCGTGGCACCAGCCGCATCAATACCTTGGTCATTGATGTTGGAGTCATCCAGCAGAGGCAGGTAGTGGTATCGCTTGATCTTCTTGCCCATGTTCTTGGGCATCGAGATGGCATCAGCCAGTTGGGTGAAATACTGCTCTTTGCGGATTTCAATCAGCGCCTGCTTTTGGTAAAAGTCAGTACGCAGTTGATTACCCATGGACGAGGCGCTACCGCCTGCGGGATCGTTGTACTTCATAGTCATGGTTTAGTCCTTACAGGAATGAGGGTTTGACCAGCTTGCTAAATTCTTCATCTGACAAAGCCAGGGGATTGAAATCCTTTGGCGCTGCATTTGAAGAACCTGCCGCTGTCTTTGCCGGTGCGGCTGCACGGCGCTTTTCTTTGAGCCTGCTCTCATCCACCTGCTTCGGTTTCGGCTGAACCACCACTGGCTTGTTTTGCGTCTGTTGCCCTTGACCGTTTCCGGTTACGTTCAAGTGGTCAAACCCTCCACGCGCCTGAATGTTGTCGCCAACTTGCCGGTAGGCTTCAATGTCAGATACTCCTTGCAGACGGCCAAACATTCGTTCGCGTTCTACCTCTGCTTTGATCACATCAAAGACGCCTGTGTGTACATGGCCATTGATGACTTTCAGCAGTTGGGGATTTTCCGCAACGATTTGTCGGCTGGATTCGTCCCATTCTTTACCAACCACGCCAAGGGTTCGCTGATAACTTGGTGTTTCCTGGATTTCTTCCAGAACACTGTCCAGCTCTAGTTCCTTATCGGTGACGGTACGTACTTTGGTCTTGTATCCATCTGCAATTTCAGTGGAAAGATCCATAGGATCAATACCACTATCTTTGATCAGCTTATTGATCGCCCCCGAATCCTTGTTCGCAAGATCAATCAAATAGCTAATCTTCTCTTCAGTCATCAAACCATTGGACTCCAATAGCTTCAAGACTTTCAGATTTGGTTTCAGAGCTGCCATCTTCTTGTTGTAGTTGGCGCCCATCTTCATTAGATCGAGTGCTTCATCTACAGACTTGACAGACATCTCACGGCCATTGGCATTGAAAGGTGCCAGCAGCTTCTTGTATTCGTTCTCGTAGTCAGTGGCTACATCTGTTGCAGCCTTTTCTGGAGCCTTTTCTTGACTGACTTTAGGAACTTCTGCTTTTGCTTCAGTGCCTTGATCACTCGTTTCAACACCAGTTTCTGTTGCTTCTTCTTCATCTTTTTCAGTCTCTGCGTCGGCTTGACCTTCGCCTTCTTCGTTCGAGGCTTCGGCTCCTTCGTCGCCAGCCTCTGCCTCATCGGCTTGGTCTGCGCCAACATCTTCCTGGGCGACTTCTACCTCTTCTTCCGTGTCTGCGTTCTCTTGAGGTGCAGCACCAGAATCTTCCAAAGTTGCTGGGTCCAGTTTCAGCAGCTCTTCATCAGACAAGGCAAAAATATCAACCGACATTCAGAGACTCCTGGGTAAGTTCATCACGAGTTTCTTCGTCAAAAGCAATGGCTTTTACAGCCATACCTGCCTTGTAGCGAACAGTGGAGAAGTACTGGGACAGATTAGCGATTGCATCAATCTGACTCAGAATAGCCTTCTGGCTGTCTGGACCCTGCATATTCGCATCGCCCTTGAGGTGAACCAACCGAATAGCTTCATTTTGAAAGAAGCCTTCAAGAATCAGCTTCTTGAAATCCCGGTTGCTATAGAGTCGTTCCAAAGACTCTCCCATCTCCGCGAGCTTTTTGTTCTCGCGGATACTGTCCTCTAGCTGTTGTACTTGGCTTTCAATAGAACTCATTTGAATTAGGGCTTACCCTGTATTAGTTAATAAAGAAGTGCAAACGGAGAGTAATATACATCAATTCTTGGTTTTACGGGACTTAATGTACTCTTTAATCAAATCAAGTTTATTGTCTTCTCGCTGAAACTGCCGATCCAGCATTTTCAATTGAGCTTGGCTACGCGCCTGCTCACCATGCAATTCCTTTGCCCGCTCCTGCTTAACACCTGATTCTTGTTCCACAAAATCAAGGTTCTTAATGTCTGTATCAGCCTGCAGATTACTTGCCTTGGCTTCCGACATACCAGCTTGAGCCATCTTCAACTGAGCAGCGGCTTGTCGATCCATTGCCTGGGCACGTTCATTCTCAAGCTGTGCTTGTAGCAATTCCATTTGCAGTTGCTGCATCTGTTGCTGCATAGGATCTGGTTGAGGCTCAAATGCCTCAATCTTCTTGGCCAGCTCAGGCATTTTCCGAAGACGGGCAATATCGGCAAGAATGATCTTGCTCATGGCTGGGTCCATGTTATTACCCATGGTCTGCAGCATAAAGCTCAATTCCTGGGCTTTATTGTTGTCCTCTTCTGCAGTAGAAATTGACAACTTCAGGTCATAGTTTCCTGGCAAATCATCTCTACGAATTACCTGGAACTCTTCATTGGTAATTCGTACAACTTCTTTCTCAGAAAGAAACTCAGCATTCATCGCAATAATCTTGCGACCAATCTTAATAATGCCTTCACTCAATCTGCGGAGAATAGCCAGCTCACGCTTAGACGCTGCATCCAGTGCACCACGAATACCTGCAGCCACTTCACCCAGCGACTGAGAGCCCATGCCTTGTGAAAAGGAACGGACACCAGTAATCGACTCTGCTTCCATGTTCTGCATTTGCAGCATGAATTGTGCAGACTGAGGAATCTCTGGGTATGTGTGCATGTAAACACCAACTCGTGGGTCTACATTGGCATTGAACTCATAGTCCTGGCCAGCATCAAACTTACGCCTATTGGTGGCGTCCAACATGTCTTTGCGCATACCAGTCTGACCATTTGCAGACTTACCCATGACATCAATCATGCCTCGGGTAACAGCACCAATGATCCTCTGGTTATCTTCCAGAAGCTCTCCATCTGGATCACCATGCACACGCTTACGTACAGGCAGATACGGAACAACTACAAAGGGCAGTTTCTTGTCTGGAAATGGGTTCTCTTCCAGACGAATCAGGGTGTTACCAACCCAAGCAGCAACAATTGGCTTGAGCACACCATCACCTTCAATGTCCCAGTAACCCCAGTACTCATAAACAACAAAGAGCTTTCGAGACGCGTCGTTGAAATTGAAGTTGGGGTCTGGAGAGTTATTGGAGTGATCAGGTTCGTTCAAAACAGAATGATTGTTGGCCTGAATCTTGTTCAGATTCCTGTACTTCCCATCCTTCTTTAGCTTTGCAATAGAAGACTCAAAGCTATCAATGACAAAGTGAGCTTTATCCAGATCCCCATTGCACGAGGGATCAATCATCACGTTATCAATTTCCCGTACTTCAACCGTAGGTTGATTCTTCACAATACGGGTACGAGTCTCTTCTCTGAAACCAAGTACAACGGCCTCTATAGGTGCTCCCTGCTCCATGGTCATTTCATGGGCAGTCTTCAGTTCCTCTGGAACATCCAGTTCGTACTCAGCAGGAGACTCGGCCTTCTTCCTAGCCAACTCTTCATGAAGTGGGGCTACTTCAGGATTGATACGGTACTCAACAATAGGAAACTGGTCTGTGTACTCTTCCTCTTCAAATTCCCAACCAACACGCACAACTGCACTGCCTTCATCCACAGCAGCACGCACATAGTCATCAATGAACTTGACCTTGTTGATGCGAGTGTTGAACTGGTGATTCAGAAGGAGCTGGTTTTGATTGGCGCCCTTCTTGTCTTCCCAGGTAACCGGACTGACATTGAAAACATCTTCCGTGCTCAAGAAAGGATCACTAAGCGCCGGGTAACGCCACTCTGCCTGCTTGCGAATGAGCTTTGGAACAATGGCTGAATTTCCCTTGGGGGTCTTTACCTTTGCTGCCCCTTCAATATGAAGGTTGTCCCTCCATACTTGAACCTTAGCCTTGAGAGAGTCATGAGCTGGCTTTGCGTCCTCATAGTCTTGCTTGAGGTCACTTAGCTTTGGAGGATTCTTCCAATTAACCAACTTCTCTTCTGGATTGAGAAGAGTCTCTACAGATTGGGGTTCATTACTCATTCAGTATCCTTATCCTGATTTTCTCAGCAGCCTGATAATGTACTGGATTAAACCCATCCATTAGTTTCAAACTTAGTGTTGCCCTTGCTTTTATCCACCTGAAGATTGCTATTTTCCAGGCGTTGACAGGCTTGTTCATACTTTGCTGAGTAACTAGCACCCATTTGAAAGTCCCCTGTCATGCCCACAGGATGGTGAATACGACTGGCCACAAAGTACAAAAGAGCTTCCAAATATGGATATGGGAGGGCAATTTCAGCCATTTCCGGGTCAATATCTCCGTATTGATCAGTCTCAATTGGAGGGTGCATGGCCCGATAAACAACGTCCAAAGCGTTGGTTTTCAGCACCGTAGGCAGGTTAATGTCCTGCTCCACAACAGTAACCGGAACTTTAAGAACATGTGTAGACGGGGTAGTACATGAGTATTTACCCCGCATATTCAGATCGATCTGATGCCCTTCTTCGGTAAAAACAGCTTCTACCTTGGAAAGATCATCTTCAAACTCGCCTTCAATGTACTTAACCGGTTCAGTGGAGCTGGAGTTATTCAGGGCAAAAGCACTCTTCAGGTGATACGAATACACTCCTGGAACAAGGATCAGCTTCAGACTACCTTCTCGCAGGTTGAACCGTGTGTACAGATTCGACAAGCCAAGAGTGACAGCATTAACCACTGCACTCTGGTTTTTATCGTTAATAACACCCTGAGCTTGGCCACCAATACTCAGTTGAGAAAGCTCGCCCTGGCGCAGTTGATCAAAGATTTCTTGGAGTTTCATATTCAACCCATCTACCAATTAACAGTTAAGGATTATCAACCACATCAAACAATATACGAGCTTTTACGATCAGAGAAATCTTCATGAACATCAAGCTCCCACATACCAGAGTCACCGGGAGTAACTACAGCTTCTTCTGATGGCTTCCATGGAGTCAAGGAACTGAGCATGGAAATGGTGTCAATAAAGTCATCATGCTTTGACTTAAACCCTCCAGCAGAAGCCAGACTCAATTCATTGATGGCTTCCTTCATCGGAGCCTCACCTTTCTTCTCTACAGGAAAGAAGATCTTTCTGGCTTTGAAGAAAGGAACCATGGTGTTGAATCGCACCATCTTGTTGGTATTGGGACGAATGCCTGGGCGTGAATCATTTCCTTCACTGGCCAATGGAAAGTAGATGTTTCGTTCCAACATCTCATTCTGAATCCATTGAATGAAACCGCCCTGCTGACCAGTCACTTCAATACCAACCTGCTGAGGCCGGTACATCTGGGCCAGGCGGAACAGGTCATTCACATTGGCGTCCATCAGTTGGCGCTTGCAAACCCCATCCACCCACAGCCAGTCCCCGGCGTTGTTATAGGCCCAAACACTAATGACCGAGTAGTCAGCACTCTGTTTAATGCTGGTTGCAAAGTCAGTGGTTATGTAAAAGTTGAATCTGTTCTTGTTACGTATAACCGCATCAATCTTGTACCAAGCAATATCTGAATCCAGAATCATTCGATCTTCATCTGACATGATTCGTAGCATCAGCTCTTGGTTGAAGGTATCCACCTTGCCAAGCAGTACCGCCTTGTCGTACTGATCCTTCACATACTTGTAGGTAAAGCGATCTGGCCAAGAACCACGAAACTCGTGTTCTTCACAAGGGAACTGCTCACACACAGGGAATACGTTCACCCCCCATGCACCAGACTCCACTGCCTTGTACAAAGGATCTCGGGCATTAAAAGGAGTGCCCGACCATATGATCAGATTTCTGGTGGGATGCAAGGCGTAGTTCACCGCCTTATAAACAGTGTCTTCTACTGCCTTGATCACAGTATCTGAGCGGGCATCCTCATCACTGATCAGGTCATCCAGCACTGCAACGCCAGGACGCTTACCCATTTCCTTGGCGCCACGAACACCTGTGTTGTGTGTACGAACATAGCAGTCAGCGACGAACTGCCGCTCTTCATTGTCCACAGCAATGCACTGGCTAGGCTCGTCAGCAATCCTTTCGACAGACACCACGGCGACATGCCGGTCCTTGGGAACAAACCGTGCCGCTTTACGGGCCAGTAGGAACGGGTTCATCTGCATCCAAATCTCCACCCGATACGCCTCTGCGTGTTTATGCTTGGCGATGCTGCTGGCTGTGCCCCCGAGGGATCGCACCAAGCAGCCCAGGTCATCCACGAGTTGATGTGATGAGCTTGTGAAGCTCATTCGGCCTGTTTCAGACACGGTGCCATCGGTGTCCATCAAGCCGCGTAACAGGGCCAGGCGTTGGGGTATCGAACCCAAGAAATACTCGAACGGGATGAACTTCTGTTCCCCGCGCACGTTGATTTCCATGGCTTTGAGCCGTGGCCCAAGACCACGAATGGATTGCGTAACAGCATTGGAGCGGGGGTCCGTCCGCATCTTGCCGAACTCGTAGGGGATAGTTGTGTGGTAGTGGGTCAGCTCGTCGGCGTGCACGGTCAATTCCACAGAACCACATTCCTTGCGGATGCGGCCATCACCAATCACAACCCCCAAGGTGTAGGGATCCACAGCCAGGACAGCTTCTGGGTACTCCAGGGGTTGGATGCTGCGCACACCCACCAGGCTCTTGGTGGATGTACCGCGGTGCCCCAGGTTTCCTTTTTTGGTGTGTGTCAGGGGCTGTTGCAACAGCTCCAGGGTGGTGAGTACTTTTTCTTCCCAGCGCGCCGTGTTGTTGGGGTTAGTGTTGATCACTACCGGATTCAGGTGGTCCTCACTGACTTTCAGGGAACGACCATCCGCCAACTGCAAGCGGTACATGGGCTTGTTGAATACCGCACTCTTGGCCGTGATCGTGGTCAGCTGCCCATCCGCCCCGAAAATCCGGTCACCAACCTGGCACTCGCCAATCGTGGTGCGCCCGCTCAGGGTGTGCAATTCTGTATCCAAGGCAAGGGCCTTTGCTCCGTAGCCTTTCACAATGAAGAGTTTGCCATCTGCATTCTTGAACTCCCACCGTATATCTGTGAAATGAATTTCAGGAACGTACTGTTTAAGGAAGTCTGAGTTATCCCACCGGAACTCCAAGTTCTTGCGCATGTTCTTTACCCCGTTCTCGATAGAGTCAGAGACATAAAGCGCAAGATCTACCCGACCAAACTCAGGAATCTCACCATAAGTAGCCAGGTACAGGAAGAAGTACTCAGCCATCAGGGTGGTCTTTGCGATACCCCGGTGGCACAGATTAATCACACGATTACCGCCTTCTGTGAGGGTATCCAACATCTTGTAGTGCACAAGAGGGGTCTTGTTTTCTTCCCCCTGAGAACCGTTAACCAACTTCACAAAGGTGACAAACTCCAGTGCGAATTCGCTAGGAACATAGTTGGGATCGACCCCGTATTCCGTGGAGTTGAGGTAATCCTCAACCTTCCACGGCATTCCGTCAGCATGGAACCGTGCAGCCATCCTTACTTAGTGACACTTTCTGCAGCCAGCTTGCTGCGCAGCTCGTAACCCATGAGAGGCCAAATCTTTTGCACTGCGTTCTCACGAGCAATGCGCCGACCAATATCGGCATCGAAGTTCTCAGGGCTTGCGCAGGCGCTCTCGCCGGTGACGGTGAAGCCGTTCTTGAGCACCAGGACGCAGAAGGTCAGCAGGTTAAGGCTTGGCTTCAACACCTCCGGGGATGCAATGTCGCGCAGCACAGTCACGGTATCGCCGCCGTGAGCGCAAAATTCACCAGCAACAAAGGCACCAATCACGCCCTCGCCTGCCGTGAAGTAATGCTCACTGGCAATGTTCGCCTCAACGTCCGCAGGCGTCACACGCGGCGCTGTCTTTCCTTTGGCTTGGATCAATCGCTCAATACCGGCATCAGAGTTATCAGGGGAATTCACACGAATCATTATTTAACCTCTTGTCCTTCGTTATTTACACAAACCAAGGGAAGATCTTTCCAGATAATCCCACCCATCGATCCCTCACTCCAGGCATAAGCACCCTGCATTACCACTTTCCCATTGGGATACATGGCTTGCCTGAAAGCATTTGGGTACTGAGACTCCATCCTTGCTGGAGCTACCCTAAAACCGCCATCTTCAAAAGTGAAACTACCAAACTCATAAGGACGTTTCACTTTGGCATACACCTTTTCATCAGGGTGCTCGCTTATTGCTGCCATTCACTTGCCTCCTTGGCTTACCAAAAACCAGGACCATAAACACCAACCCACCGAGAATCTGTGCAGCTATTGGCCATACAAAACCAGCAACAGCAAGCGACACATAAATAAACCGCATCAGGGTTACGTGTTCCACTAAATCTCCTTGGCCTCCACATCCACTACTTGCAGCTTTGAATGGGCCACCTGCTGTGCATTCATTGCACCAGCCTCAACCATCAACCTTTGCTGACGGGCTAGTTCCAAAGTAGTAGCTCTCAGTGCAGCAATAGAACCATCCTCCTTAACCCCAATATCCAGCTCCACCTTCTGTGTCTCTGGCATCTTCAAATGGGTAAGCAGGGAGTTCGCAGCATCAGACCTCACCTTCTCGCTCTTAGCTGTGACCATTAACTCAGCCTGGACATTGAGCGCCTTCTGATACAGATCCTGATTGAGCACATAGCTCGGCACCAACGTCTGTTCAAAGATCAGGTTAACCAGCTTGCTCTTGTTGTATGCAGTGACATAGCTTGCAATGTCCTTCGCATCTACGCCGTTCTGCACAAACCTCTGGTACTTATCCGGGAAGGTCTTTGTATAAGCAGCGATATTGGAATCGCCCATGAGTTTGTGGCTGACGTACTTAACGGCATTCACATAATCCGTTACCTTAAACCTTCCATCAGCCATGACCTTCGTATAAGACAGAAGGTTATCCCGATATGCCTCATACATATCTGGATTGGACAAGGTTACATTGATCTTATCAATCAGTTCCTGATTGATGGATTTCTTCACCTTATCCGGTAGAGCCTGTTTGAATTGGTCTATGGTTAATTGCATAGGCCGAGTATATCGGCTTAATACAACCAGAACCAAACAAAAAAGGAGCCGAAGCTCCTTTGAATATGGCGGAAGATACAGGAATCGAACCTGTCAGCCCATTTCTGAACGAGAGTTTAGCAAACTCCTGTCGCACCTTGCGACACATCTTCCATTAACTGGAGCAGTCATCGGGGATCGAACCCGAGCTAATTGGGTGGAAGCCAATTGTGCTACCTACAGACACTCTGACTGCTTATTTGGCATACCCCGAAGGACTCGAACCTTCAACCTGCGGATTTGGAGGCCGCTGCTCTGCCAATTGAGCTAGAGATATATACCTGGTGGATGCTCTAGGTATCGAGCCAAGTGGGTCGTTAGACAACTGCTTTACAGGCAGCTCCCGCTCCTTACGGGACTATGCATCCGAATTTGGTAGCGGAGGACGGACTTGAACCATCTAGGTCGAGCTTATGAGACTGACCGATACCCTGAATCTCCGCAATATGGCGCGAGTATATATGAAGAAAAACCAGTATCAAAGAGGGGAGAAAACTCTGCGCTATTAAAAGGATAGTGAGGGTTAGGGGGAAATTTTGAAAATGGGTATGGATGTACCCCAGGTTTTTTCAAAATTTGTTATCTGGGTATGGTTGTAGGTCTGGTGCAGGAGGCGAGCAAAAACAAAATCACCCCCCCGGTGTACTTAGATTCCTACAAATTCAAGGGGGTACCCACCCTTGTGTGTAGCTGTGTGCGCCATGGCGCCTGTGCTGGAGTGGTTGCATGGTGCAGCTACATGTCACAGGAGTTGAGCATGGCTAAGGGTATTCAATTGGGTTGCTGTCTGTTCATTGGTGTTGGCCTCATGGCCACTGCACTCGTACTCAGTATGGACGGCAACAATACAGGTGCAGTAATGCACATGGGTCTCTCAGTACTGATGTTTGTCATTGGTACTGTACGTGAGCACATGGACATTTAATGTTTGTTGGCGGCAAGCCGCTTGTAATGGGGTATGAGCATAGGCCGCTCATATCTGAATATAGATTGGCCATCTCCCGTTGCTACGGGTCATTAGCAGCCATGCGCGGCAATATATAAAAGCCCTCAGCGCATTGAGGCATTTTCCTTCCTTTAACTTTATTTGGAGATTGTTATGGTTCAAAAGCTTGGTTTCTTTGCAATGCTGCATTCCATCTACGCTGCTATCGGTACGATGGCTTCTGCTGTTCAACGTGGTGCGAACTCGTTGGATAACCTCGGTCAGTGGGCTGAAGAGCAGACTGCTACCTTTGTGGACGAAGCACGGGACGACCGTGCACTGAAGGCAGCGCAGCGTAAGGCTGAATATCGCAAAGAGCTGGAAGCGTTGAAGGCTCAAGGTATCACCGTCGAAGGTGAAACAAAGGTCATCGCCCAGTAATCAACATTCCTACCCTTCGGGGTAGGTTTGTTTTTTATACCAGTGCAGCAAGCTGCAAGGAATGGGACGATGTTGTCCTGTTACTTTGGAGCTTCGTATGTACTACTACGAACTGGATGATTCCGTGGATCTGGATTGGATTCTGTGGCTCTACGACTAAAACATAAACCCTGCTCTTCGGAGTAGGGTGTTTGTTTTTTTACCGCTGTAGGAACATCCAACATCCGAATACCACACACGGGGATACCACACACCTACACACCTTAAAGACAGACAGATTCATAAGATAGATAGAGATCAACTCAAGCATCCCTCAACCTTTACTCTGTCTCTTACTGGACAACTCAGCGATTGTTTCACTAAGTTCAGTTAAATCACGTTAAGTTGATGACTATGGTGGTTATATGTTGTTAAATTTGGTTAAGGTGATCAACACACCAAACTCTACATCATTTTCTTCACCTTTATCATTCCGATACCCACACGATACCCTAAGTAATTTGCTTACACACTTCATAACTCTGTTACATTCCTCTCTACACTCTTCTACTCAATCATCTCCAACTACTTCTATATGTTCTTCTACATAGTTCATTGAACTCTTAGTAGTTCTATAGATGCCTGTCGGCATGTTGTGAGCTGTTATATCTCAGCTCTTCTCTTAGGAGCACAACATGCAAGCTTTAAAAGTTCTTTCCTCTATTGAGGAAAAGATCAGTGATTTAGTGTCTGCTTTGGTCTTTGCTTCACCTTCCAAGGTCATTTATGAAACTGAATCTGAAGCTATTGCAGCTCGCTGCGCGAGTCTGCTTGAAGACCAGAGCACTACGGTTTTCTCTCGTAGTGACAGGCATTTCATTTCCATAGATCTGTAGATGCCGCAAGCGGCATGTTGTGGGGCTTGATGCCTCATCTCTCTGTTCAAAACCTGTTAATAATCAAGGAGTTATATCATGGCACGTTTCAATTTCAATGCACCCGCAGCTACCAACACCAACGCTCAGTCCGATGAATCGTGGAAAGCCAAGGCTTTTCTGAACATTTGGGTCAAGCGTGCTGATGGTAGTCGTGCAAAGATCGGTGCAATTGCACTGAAGGATCAGCGCGCATTTGATAAAGCCCTCATCGAACGTCTTCAGCAAGAAGATGGTCTGGAGGCTCTTACCAAAGCTCTGGAACTGGACTTCCAGATGGCAGATAAGCCAGCTTCTGCGGTGAACATTGGGTTCTAAGCTCAGTTCCCCCTCATAAAGACCCTGCTGCACTTCGGTGCAGTGGGGTTTTTTTATTACCGGGATGAAACCAGAAGAAAACACACAGTCAACACACATTATTTATGGCCGCAAGCGGCTTGGTCTGGGGCGATGTTGCTCTTGTTTTCTATTCTGTTGAGGCTCTATATGCAAGAAGCTGAATCGACTGTGTACTTCTGCACCAATATTCAATCTGGTAACCAGTTCTATACAGCCTATGAGCCAGAAGGCTATGAACTGGAGTATCTCTACGTGCGTGAAGTCCCTTACAGCTCTGTCCCATCATGGGGATTGAAAGAGTTGGAGCAAGAATAAACCAGTAGTTCTACTTAGTTCTAGATACCTTTTGGGTACTTCTATAGAACTTTGTAGAACTTCTATCCAATTTAACCAAACAGTCAAACCGATAACCTAACTTTTAGGATTTTCGTTTTTTGACTATATCCACCCGAGGTATTAAGCATGGCTGTGTTAAACAAACATAAGTCTGGTATTCCGCATGGTGCTGTCTATATTGGACGAGGCTCCATGTGGGGAAACCCGTTTGTAATCGGTAAAGACGGTACTCGGGACGATGTGTGCGAAAAGCACGCCGAGTACTTGCGCAACCAAGTTAGTAACGGAGAGGTCACTCTTGAACAGCTTGCTCAGTTGCACAACAAAGATCTCGTATGTTTTTGTGCACCACTCCGATGTCATGGGGACATCCTCACTAAAGCTGCCCATTGGGCATTCACTGAATTGTTGAAAAAATAAGTCACTAACCATGTCGATTTTTGTATTTGGTAGCAACTTGGCAGGGCGTCATGGTGCTGGTGCCGCATTGTTTGCACGTAGAAACCATGGTGCTATCTATGGCTGTGGCGTAGGGCCGCAAGGCAATTCGTATGCCATTCCAACCAAGGATTACCGCATCCAGACATTGCCATTGGAAACCATCCAAGGCTATGTGAATGGGTTCTTGCACTATGCAAGAAACCATCCAGAACTTGACTTCCAAGTCACCCGTATTGGGTGTGGTTTGGCTGGCTATACCGATGCCCAAATTGCACCTATGTTCGCTAACGCACCAAGCAATTGCCATCTCCCAGATGGCTGGCGATAAACAAACCAAGGACTAATCATGGATACGCATGCCCAAATCATGGTTCAGGAAGCCATTGAACGGAAATATAGCCGCAAGCACATTGATGGCTACATTCGTAAAGCCATTATTGAAAACCCTGTCAACCAATCCAAGGTTGATAAGGGTGTTGCTCTCATCAAGGATTGGATGGAGGGACAGTACCGTCCTGAAAAGGAAGCACGTATCAAGCAGCTCAAGGCTTATGCAACGGATCTGCCACAACTCGTGACAGACCTGTTTGTAGGCATTGCCTATATGCAAAAGCCACAGCTCATGGCATCAGTCAATGTACAGCTTTCTGGGCGACTTGGCTTTGATGATCGTTCTGATGCTATTCAGACAGTGGCAGAAATGCTGTCTGTGCTGTGCCTCACAGATGCCTTTGACATTACCAAAGAGAGCCGTATGGCTTCTCTCATGGTGGTCAGCCGCATTGAACTGCCAGACCGTCTGTTGCGGTTCATCGAGCACAGCGACTACCTACCACCGATGGTGTGTGGGCCTCTGTATTTGGAAAACAACTACGACAGTGGCTATCTGACTCACAAGGACTCACTGATCCTTGGAAAGGGAAACCACCACGATGGAAACATCTGCTTGGATGTACTGAACATAGCTAACAGCGTCAAGCTGAAGCTGGATGTGGATTTCCTGCTGGCACTTGAAGAAGACAAGTCATTTGAGTTGAAGTCTGAAGAAGACTTCGACGAATGGGTTGCTATCAAGAAGAAGCACAAGCAGTTCCCTTCGTATGCCCATTACGTAGCTTACGTAGAAGGTATGTGGGAAACGTTCAAGGGAACATCTGCGGAGATGTACATGGAAATGATCAATGCCGGTAACAAGTTCCACCTCACTCATAAGGTAGACAAGCGGGGACGCATCTACAGCCAAGGCTATCACATCAACACTCAAGGTAATCCCTACAAGAAAGCCTCAATCGACTTAGCAAAAGAAGAGTTGGTAGAGGGTGTTTGAATACCAAAACCAGACTCTACTACGCTAACCCGCTAGTAGATACGTTTGAAGAGGGATACCCATCGTTGTCTCAGTATCTCCATACTAATTGGGGATTAGAGATTTACAACGGTGGATATGTACATCAGTACGACTCATCAGGAAATGGTGAATGGTACAGATGCGATTGGACTCCTGTACTACCTCAGCATGTACCTAAAGAACTGATTGTTCTTGAACTCCTATTGAGGTAATCAATTGGAGTTTGTCATAACAGCATAATTAGCATATAATGCTAATCACACCATTACGACAAGGAAAATACCATGAAAGAATGTTCTTGCTGCAAACAAACTCTTCCATTTGAATACTTTGATAAACAATCAACAGGTAAGGATGGCTATAGAGCAGACTGTAAAGTATGTAAGAAACGCTTTATACGATCAAAGGAAGGATTGATTAAAGAATGCTACGCCACTCAAAAATCAAAAGCCAAAAAGCGAGGATATGCACCGCCTGCATACACCGAAAAAGAGCTTCTTGATTGGTCTAAAAGTAATCCTGAATTCCATCTTCTATTTGAAGCATGGGAACAGTCAGGTTACAAATCAAACTTCAAACCATCATTTGATCGTCTTAATGACTATATTAGTTATCGCCTAGATAACCTGCAAGTAGTCACATGGAATGAGAACAACCAAAAAGGTTATTCTGATCGAACCATTGGAGCAAACAATAAAAAAACGTTAGCAGTAGATATGCTAGATCTAGATGGAAACTTTATTCAAAGATTCCATTCTGTTTCGGCAGCAGCAAGAGAATTTAAAGGTCTTCCGTCAAACATCATAGGTGCAATAAACCAACGTGTAAGCAAGAAACGTAATCCCAATGGGACTACTAGATTGATTACTGCAACCACTGCCTATGGGCATAAATGGCGATATTCCACTTCACCTAACGACAATCAGGAGAAAACATAATGCAAACTTTTACCGGCTTTGAATATTTACTAATAGATGCCTCAAACCATTATGGTAACGACAAACTCCTATTCAATCAGCGCATTCAATGGGTCAAGGACAACATGGATACCTTGGAAAGCCTTGCTGATCAAGCAGACAAGAAACCCTTGTTTGTGAAGGCTGTCATGGCTATTCGCAAGGCTCAAGCAGGCATTCCTACAGGCCATCTTGTTGGCTTCGATGCCACCTGCTCTGGCATTCAGGTCATGTCAGTCCTCACCGGCTGCAAGGCTGGAGCTGAAGCTACTGGCTTGGTAGATCCCAACAAGCGAGCCGATGCCTATACATCCTGCACAGAGCTGATGAACGAGATTCTGGGTGGTGAAGGAATCTCCGTGCCTCGCAAGAAGGCAAAGACTGCGCTTATGACTGCCTGCTATGGCAGCAAGGCACAACCTCTGAAGTTGTTCGGTGAGGATACTCCCGAGATTGCTGCCTTCTATGCTGCTGCATACAAGCTGGCTCCAGGTGCTTGGCAACTGCTTCAGGATTTGCTGGCTTCATGGCAACCCTACGCCAAGATGCACGCATGGCAACTGCCTGACGGCTACGAAGCCAAGGTGAAAGTCATGTCTGAGAAGGAAACTCGCATTGAGGTGCAAGAGCTTGATGGTGCATCCTTCACTCACCACTATAAGGAGAATGAGGGCACCAAGAAGGGACTGTCCAATGCAGCCAATGTAGTGCACAGCGTTGATGCTTACGTACTACGTAACATCCATCGCCGCTGCAACTACAACGCAGAGCTGGTGCAACAAGCCAAGGAGCTGATCGAACAAGCTCTAAACAATCCTCAGTTGGGTGGCCCTGACAAGGCAACCAGCTACTACAAGGATCTGTACGACCGTAGCCACATGGCTGATGTAGTGATCTTGCCTCATCTCAACAGCAAGAACGTTCACAACCTCAGTCATCAACACTTGGAAGATCTGCTTGGCATTATCAATTCGATGCTTGTTCACAAGCCATTTGAAGTGGTTACTGTGCATTAACCTCATGGTGCACATTAAACGTATTTAATTGCTGGAACCCTAAGTCCGAAAGGATATGGCAATCAGCAGCGAAGAGTATCTTTATAACTCGCCCTGTATTACAATTCATGCAGAGTTGTTTATAGGAAAGTTATGTCTCAAGAGAAAATTGATTTTGAGTATTTCAAGAATCATCAACTACTTAGCGTTGACTATTCAACTGGGGTAATTAACGCCAAAGGCGGTAGAAATGGAAACCACATCTATCAAGATGTTGGTAGCAAAAACCCAGATGGATATATAAGGCTTTGGTGCAATAGACGGCTACGAATGAAACATCGTTTGCTGTTCTATCTATACCATGGAGCACTGCCACCAGCAGGACATGAGATAGATCACATAGACAAACAGCGGGATAACAACGCTATTAAGAATCTGTGTGTAGCTACCAAATCCGTTAACAACGCAGGAAGTAACAATCGAAAGATTGGACGATTCACTACTACGACCATACATCAAGTCTGCAAGCTGCTCCAAGACACCGACCTATCTGATACTGCTATTGCAGATCGGTGTGGGGTGACTAGAGGAACAGTAAGAGACATTAAATGTAGGCGTTCAAGAACTGAAATCTCAAAAACATACTCTTGGGTACATAGAGGATACTAACGTTCAGAGACCATCGAAAGGCATCGTGAGATGAACCAAGTAGAGTACGCCCCAAGCGGGGTGGAAACAGTACGGCTCGAAAGAGCATGATATGGTCCGATCCCATAGGAAACTATGAGGCTGGAAGATAGGTAATCTTTCCGGGATAGCAGTAGCGAAGCTATCTGAACATTTGGATGAGTTCAAGTGCCATGCAAATTACATGAATCATCTGCGTCAACACTACATCAATATCTTTGCTGAACTGGCCGAGAGCACCACACTGGACATGATCCTCAGTGGTATCTACGGCAAGCAGGGCAAGTACGAGAAGCTGTCTGATGATCTGGGTGATCTGATCCGTCAAAGCAACTACGCACTGACCTGATCGCCTCCTAGTAAACACCAGGCGCTTTCTGCGCTCGGTGAATGAGCTGAATCCTTAACGGGGTTCAGCTTTTTTTTCTTTATTCAACGGCTGCTGTGAAGAACAAGACAGTCAAACCAAACAAACCCAATGCTCATCCATCAACCCAATCAACTGCAAGCAAAGGAGTTCACGCTATTTCCTGCGAAAGACTCCATTGATGAAGCAGTTAACTACTGTAATTCCAAGATGCCAATCGAAGACAGTCAGACACTGTTCTCTCTTCTGGCCATGTACCACAACACCCTTCTCAAACAAAATGAAAATCAAAATCTCTCAAGCAATTAATCTAGTCATTGCGGCTTTGAAAGCAAAGCTGGTGCCTATGCTGCATGGCTCTCCTGCAGTGGGCAAGTCAGCCATTGTTCGTCAGATTGCCAAGCAGTTCAATCTGAAGCTGATTGACCTTCGTTTGAGTCAGTGTGATCCAACTGACCTGTTGGGTTTTCCATCCATCAAGGGAGAACGTGCTGGTTATGTACCCATGGAAACATTCCCCATTGAAGGGGATGCAATTCCTCAAGGGTATAACGGCTGGTTGCTGTTTCTGGATGAGTTCAACTCAGCCGACCGAGCAGTACAAAAAGCCAGCTACAAGCTCACATTGGATCGTATGGTGGGCATTTACAACCTCCACCCCAATGTAGCTGTAGTCTGTGCTGGCAACCTGGAATCTGATGGTGCTATTGTTGAGCCTATGAGCACTGCATTGCAGTCTCGCTTGATTCATTTGGAAGTGGAAACCAATGCCAAGGACTGGGGTACTTGGGCACAAACCAATGGCATTGATCACCGGATTACTTCGTACATCGAGTTCCGTCCTGATCATGTGTACACATTCAACCCTGATCATTCGGACAAGACTTATGCAAGCCCTCGTACTTGGGAGTTCACGCACAAGCTGCTGCAAGTGACTTCTATCAATCGGGAAACGCTTCCTTTGTTGATCGGTACTCTGGGTGAAGGTGTGGCCCGTGAGTTCTATGGCTTCCTGCAGATTCACGAAAATCTGCCCAAGATCGAAGAAATCGTCAAAGCACCCAACAGCATTGCTGTGCCAACTGAACCATCCATTCAGTTTGCCATTTGTGGCGCTATTGCTGCTAACGTGACCCCAGAAAACTGTGAAGCACTGTTGGACTTCGTTAATCGACTTCCAGCAGAATTTCAGATTGTCTGTGTACGTGGGATGCTCAAGCGAAACCCTGCAGTAATCAAAGCACCCAGCTTTGCACCATGGGTTACGAAAGTGGCCACAGAAACCATCTAACCAGAGCCTGCAAAGGCTCTTTTTTATTTAGAGCCATGAAAACCCAAATCCAACAAATTGATCCCAAATACACCAAAGCACTGGAGAAAGCCAAAATTGCTTTGATGATTCAACGGGATACAGCATTCTTTTGTGAGATTGCTTTCTCTCTCAAATACGTGTGGACAGAGGAAGTGCCCACTGCTGCTACTGACGGTGTGCACATGTATTTGAATCCAGAATGGTTCATGCAATGGTCTCCTGAACAGCGAATTGGACTGATCCTTCATGAATCACTGCATGTGGCTTACATGCACATGGTCCGCAAACAGTCTCGTGACCACAAGCTGTACAACATCGCTGCTGATCACGTCATCAATCTGGCGATTACTGAGCGTGGAATGAAAATTCCAGATGGAGGCTACTGTGATAGCAAGTACTACGGTATGTTTTCAGAGCAGGTCTATGAGCTTCTGAAGAAAGAGGCAGATCAAAATCCCAATAGCCCGCTGAACATGCCTGACATGAACGGGGCATTTGGCGAAGATCTGCTTGATCCACCGCCAGGCATGACTGCTGAAGATGTAGAAGTTGCTGTGCAACAGACGCTCATTCGTGCACAGATTCGGAGCAGAGAAGAAAACGACAGTCCAGGAACTATTCCGGGTGAACTGGAATTGTTTATCAATGGGTTATTGAATCCAAAACTCCCCTGGCAAAAGATATTGCAAAAATATCTCAACACATTCTCCAAAACAGATTATTCAATGAAGAAACCTAATCGCAGGTTCTTCCCTGAGTATTATCTACCCAGCATGAGTTCATATTCACTTATGGACATCACCATTGCAGTAGATATATCTGGATCAGTAACCGATCACGATTTCAAAACATTTATATCCGAGATTGCTGGCATATTCAAAATGATGAAGCCACGCAAAATCACACTGATTCAATTCGATACTTCGATTAAGTCAGTAGATGATCTAAATGGTTTCAGTGATTTGATGCAAGTCAAATTCATTGGTCGTGGTGGCACAGATATTGGAGAATTGATTAAGTGGACCAATGACAACAAACCACAGTTGTTAATGGTTTTCACTGATGGGGAATTTCATTTTAAAAATCACCACACAAAACAAAACGTGTTGTGGCTGATTCACGAAAATCCAAAATTTAAACCAGTATTTGGAAAAGCAATCCACTATGACATTCACAAAAGCTGATTATCAAGAAGCACTCAAAAAGATTTCCAAACAAGACAAGGAAAACTTTTTGATGATCAATTTCAGGTATGACCGTCAGATCATTGTTCCATTCAAGGATGGAATTGCAATTATGCAATCTCTGGAAAATGGAATGCTTTTTGAATCCCATTATTCATCTCCTCCATCATACACGCCTATTACTGACGAAATATCAGTACAGCTTGTACCGGCTGAAATGGTTAATGACATCAAGGTAGCCAAGTTACTGAATATCAGTATGGACACTGCCAAATCAATTCGAGAAACCACATGAGTATTACCCTGACAAACGATCAGCAGAATGCTGTTAACGCCTTTACTGCTTTCCTGGCAGACGATTCAGAATCTGCATTCGTCTTGTCAGGATATGCTGGTACAGGTAAGTCCACACTGGTGCGCCATATTCTGGATAACGTACAGAATATCATGAAAGCTATTCGCTTGGTAAAACAAGATTTTCCCTATTACCAAGTACAACTCACTGCAACCACTAATAAGGCTGCAGATAATCTGTCCCATATTGCAGGTGATTCTGTACCCACTATTCACAGCTATCTTGGCTTGAGAGTAGAAACAGACTACAAAACCAGACAGACAAAGCTGATTGAATCAAACAAAGCAGTTCCTGGTAATCAAATGCTTTTTATTGATGAAGCCAGCTATATTGACTCTCAATTGCTGGGACTCATTTTCAAAAAGACTCCAGGATGCAAGGTAGTATTTATTGGTGATGCAGCACAGCTCATCCCAGTGAAATCAACCAATGCTCCGGTATTCCTGGCTCCATTTCCAAAAGCAGAACTGAAGCAGGTAGTTCGACAAGCACAAGGTAATCCAGTGCTAGAACTGGCTTCTAAGTTTCGGGAAACAGTCCGTACTGGGGAGTTCTTCAGCTTCACGCCTGATGGCCATCACGTTCAACACGTTGATCGGAATACATTCAATCAGATGCTCAAGGCTGAGTTCACTGATACCAAATGGACTTCCCAGCAATCAAAGATTCTGGGATGGACTAACAAGACAGTGGATGCCTACAACAAAGCCATCTCTGGGCTGGTTAATGGACGTACCAACTTTGCTGTTGGAGATTATGTTCAGTGCAACAAATTTTTCAATGCTGGCAAATTATCAATCAAAACAGATGCCCTGGTCCTTATTACTCACATCAGTCAACCCGAAATACAGTATGGAGTATCTGGCCACACATACACGCTGGATGGCAAAGTCTGTGCTTTCTGTCCTGACAGCCTGCCTGAAAAGAAAAGGCTGTTGAGTAAAGCCAAGTCTGAAAAAGATTTTGATTTGGTCAATGTGATCGAAGAGCAGTGGATTGATCTTCGTGAAGTCTACTCATGCACCATTAACAAAAGCCAGGGAAGTACCTATGACCGGGTATTCATTGACCTGGACGATATTAAGAAGTGCAACTCAGGTGAACAAATCGCCCGATTACTTTATGTAGGTACTTCAAGAGCACGCTACCAAGCCATCTTTACAGGAGACTTGGTTTAATCCAAGGGGCCTCAAATGGAGAGCTATGTTGGAAAAACCTGCGTAAAGCAGACGATCAAAAATCTGTTGATGGACTATATTTACCATCCTGCAGATAGAAAACTAGAGAATGAGTTTCTAACCATTGCACAGAGTTTCTCTTTTGACAGTAAATACCAATCCATGGCGTTTATGTACAAAGGGGAAGTCTATTCTCCAAAGGGCTATCGCCCTGTTCGTGGTCAAAGAATAGAGCTGCTTACCAGGCGGCTCTATGACCAAATGGACAAATGGCTAGAACACCAAGCAGAGCTTAGTAAGGAACGACAAGTTATTGGTGACTTTTTTTCCTGCCTGCTGACTACAGCCAATAATGCTGTTGATACCTACGCATTGCTTCCTGACTGCATTAAGCCAGCAGTCAATAACAACGATACCCTCGGTACACCATCTCAGTTGAAACCTGAACAAATTCAGGCATTCATTGAGGAACACTCACATCACATTCAAACCATTAAGGAACGTATCGTTCTGAATATGGTTACCTAACCATGAAACTCACTAAATACATTCGAGATGCTTTTGTTTCCTCTGCTTTGAAGGATGTACCTCAAGAGGATTACCTCGAACAAATCAGGAAAATTGTTCATGACACGGCAGTTGCCAATCTTCCACCTGCAGTAGCCAAAATCTACCAAGATCCCAACATGAAGGGGTACATCAATACAGGGTATACCTATGCCTTTGGTATTTCTCTCTGTGTGCCCTCTCCAGATGGACACGGAAGAGTGACAGTCGACTTTCCTCCAAAGATACAAGAGAAACTGGGGGAACTTAGTGATAAACACACTAAACAAGTTGAGGTCTTTAGCAATCTTGAATACAAGTTGCGGACTGTGGCATATGGATGCAATACACGAAAGCAACTGCTTGAGCGCCTTCCTGAGTTTGAAAAGTACCTCCCTAATGAAACTGCAGTAAGCACCAATTTGCCAGCGATTACTAATCTGGTGACAGATTTTGTAAAAGCAGGCTGGCCAAAGAAAGCCAATAAAACTGCATCAACAGCAACATAACCATGAAACACCACATCTTTAACCAAGCAGACAAATACCCAGTTGCTCTGCTCCTGAAGCCCTCAGCCTTCGACAAAAGTGCTGTCAAGCGGTACTACGTAGATGCCCTTGTAGCTTCTGGTTTGCTTGAAGATGTGATTGCAGTAACAGTAGATCAAGGAGCCTCTGGGAAGCCTACTGCCACAGAAATCAAAGCATATCTGGGGACTCTGCTTCCTGGCTTGAAAGAACTTGGAGCCAAGATACTCTACGTGGCAGACAGTGCCTACTTCAAGGTACTTACTAAGCAAGGCAAAGCAGAGCCACATGCTGGCTATGTACTGCCTTGTGCCATCAAAGGGCATGAAGAATTTCAAGTTGTTCTTGGCTTGAGCTACCAGCAGTTGATCTACGACCCTACATTGCAAACCAAGCTCACTGCAAGCCTTCAGGCAGTCTCAAATTACCTGGGAGGTACGTATGTAGCTCCAGGCTCTCACATCATCCATACAGCGATCTATCCCAAGACGCTGGATGAAGTGAAGAAGGCCCTGCTGATGCTCCTAGAGAAGCCAGAACTGACATGCGACATCGAAGCATTCAGCCTGAGCTTCAATGAAGCAGGCATCGGCACCATTGCCTTTGCCTGGAACGAGCATGAAGGTGTTGCTTTCCCGGTGGATTACACGCCACTGAGAGAGGTTTCTGACACTGGCAACTACGGCTACAGGACAAACAACATTGTCCTAAAGTCACTGCTTCTGGAGTTCTTTGAGCACTACAAAGGTAACCTAACATTCCACAACGCAACCTATGACGCCAAGGTAATCATCTATAACCTGTGGATGAAAGATGCCCTAGACACAGGTGGGCTACTGACTGGCTTAGAGGTAATGACCAAAAACTTGGATGACACCAAGATTATTGCCTACCTTGCTTACAACAGCACTGCAGGCAACGTCCTGAAGCTCAAGGCATTGGCCCATGAATTTGCAGGCAACTATGCCGTAGATGAAATCAACGACATACGCCGCATTACTCTGGATAACCTCTTGGAATACAACCTGGTGGATGCACTGAGCACGTTCTACATCAAGAAGCGGGACTACCCAATCATGGTGCAGGACAACCAACTAAACATCTACCAGAACATGATGCTGCCTTCCCTGAAGCTGATCATTCAGATCGAGCTGAGTGGGATGCCTATGGACATGGCTCAAGTCCTTCACGTGGAGCAAGAACTCGTTCGGGAAAGCCAGAAGCACTCTGATGTGATCAACAACAGTCCACTCACACAGCGATTCAATCGGGTGCTACAAGAGCGGCTTATGAAAGCGGCCAATGCCAAGCTCAAGAAAAAGCAGCACCCCATCGAAGCCTTCGCTGATGTCACCTTCAACCCCAACTCAGGCCCCCAGCTACAGGCATTCCTGTACGACATGCTGGGACTCCCCGTGTTGGACTACACCGAAACCAAGCAACCCGCCACAGGTGGAGAAACCCTCAAGAAGCTACTGAACCATACCAAGGATCAACAGATCCTGGATCTGCTCAATGCTCTCATAGCGTATGCAGGTGTGGAGAAGATCCTCACAGCCTTCATTCCGAGCTTCAAGAAAGCATTGCTCAAGAGCGATGGGCACCACTACCTACACGGTAGCTTCAACATTGGTGGAACAGTCTCTGGCCGACTCAGTTCATCCAACCCTAATCTACAACAATTGCCGTCCAACTCTATGTATGGCAAGTTGATTAAAAAGTGTTTCAAAGCAGCACCTGGGTGGTTGTTCTGTGGGGCAGACTTTAATGCTCTAGAGGACCGTGTAAATACCCTTCTGACTAAAGATCCTAACAAGATCAAAGTATTCACTGAAGGGTATGACTCTCACTGTTTGAGGGCCTTCTACTTCTTTCCTGACAAACTGCCAGGCATTCAAGAAACAGTACCAAGCATCAACTCAATTAAATCAACTTTCCCTGAAATACGTCAGCTTGCTAAAGCACCAGCTTTTGCTTTGCAGTACGCAGGTACGTGGAGAACATTGGTAACTACCCTTGGTTTTTCTGAAGAAGAAGCCAAGAAGATTGAGGCCAATTATCACAAGATGTACTCAGTGTCTGATGATTGGGTAAAAGCAAAAGTACACGAAGCATCGCTTAAAGGCTACAGCACTACAGCATTTGGTTTACGCATTCGTACACCATTGTTGGGACAAGTATTACTAGGAAGTGGTGCTGTACCTCGTGAAGCTGAAGCAGAGGCACGAACACTGGGTAATGCTGTAAGTGGTCAAAGCTATGGCTTATTGAACAACAGAGCTGCAATTCAATTTATGAGGGAAGTATGGAAATCACCTTTTAAACTCGACATTAAACCAATTGCATTAATTCATGACTCAATATATCTTACAATTAAGGACGATGTTCGCGTTGTAGAGTGGGTAAACAAAGTTTTGGTTGAATGTATGGAATGGCAAAACCTTCCTGAGATTCAACACCACGAAGTCAAACTAGGCTCAAACCTAGAAATTTGTTGGCCAACGTGGGCAAATACGATAACCCTACCCAATGGGGCATCTCAAAAAATGATCCGTGAATTAACGCAAAAAGCAAAGGAAGAGTATGGGAAAAGTCTGTAAAGCGTGCACTGTATTTAAAGATTTATGTGAGTTCTCCAAAGGACCGACTAACAAAGACGGGTACGTCACTACATGTAAATCCTGTATTTCCAAAAGAAATAAAGAATACTGGCGTACACCGCTTGGCAGACTTTCCCAGATTTACACCGCACAAGTGCAAGTATCCAAAGCCAGAAAACACCCGCAACCTGCATATTCAAAAAATGCGTTGGTGGATTGGGCTTATTTGAATGGATACTCTCAGCTTCACTCAGCCTGGGCGCAGAGTAAGTATGAAAAAGATCTGTGCCCTTCAGTGGACCGTTTAGATCCAACAATAGGGTACTCCCTAACCAACATACGCATCGTTACGTGGAAAGACAACAACGATAAAGCGTATAGTGATAGAAAGCACTGTGTACACATCACTACACAAAACAGGAAAGTACGTCAGTGCTCTTTAGACGGGAAAGAGATTGCAGTTTTTGGCTCAATTGCCAACGCTGCAAGAAGCACAGGAATCACACGAATCAACATCAATGATGTATGTCGCGGAAAATCCCACTGCAAAACGGCTGGAGGCTATATTTGGCAATACGCTGACTGACGCTTGACATCAGGAAATTATTCAGTTGTGCTCTAAATTCAAGGAAAAGTTGAATAGCTGAAGATATTCTCTATAATCCAACCTGCCATTGAGTCCCGAAAGGGTAGCTCCTTTAAGTCACCGACTAATACTCGGTGACTTTTTTTATTCCTGAAAGAAAACCATGAGCAACATTCGTCTTCTCAAGCCACAAAAACATGTGATCACTCCCAAGTCTTTCAACAGAGACAGTGCGCCTTATACCTGTCCTGAACTGGGGCGTAATGCGGGTATTCCAGAATCCCGCTTTGACGCCTACAAACTCCCATCTCGTATGGGCGATAGGCTGGTTTACCCCAAGAACATGAGCGTCTGATATGCACATAAGCATTCCAAACCCATTTAAGAAACCAACACCCAAACAGATCGCTCAACGTGATCTGGAAGACGCAGAGCGTCAATTGTTGCTTTCTCAATCACAAGCCGAATATCACAACAAGATGTCTGAGTACTACTTTGATACTGTGAAACGTTTGAGTGCTTACGTAAAACAGAAGTAGAACTCGCCAACTCAACAAGAGGTTAGTCCTCTCGAATGATAAAGAGGTCTTTATGTCTTTTGAAGCAAATATGTCTCACTGTTCTAGGCACAAAGACAAGATCCAGCGGCATCAAACATTGATTGATGCTGAGGAAGCCAGAATTACCAATGAAACACTGATCATGGCCAAGTGGGGTAACTACGCCCGTCTACTTGATGCAATGGACTACAGATCCAATGATCAATTAGTAATGCGTGCTCTTGTGCTTTGTGCCAACAAAGGGAACATTGAAGCCAAACAAGCATTGAACAAACTGGCTAGAACTTATGCAGAGTTCAATGCCGAAGTACAGGAACCTGGCGACTAAACACTGAAACCTGCCAATTGTGACCTTATCCAATAAATAAATTGATGCTGGATTTGCAATCGACTTATTAAGGAATTTTCTGAATGAACACCGAAGCTTTTATCAGAGCATACGAAGAGTCCCGTAATGGGGCTTCTTTTTTTGTGCAGCACTCATGGGTGCGCAACTCCATCTTCTCGGATGGTGTGCTGGAATGTGCTGAAGCAGGTTGCTACTGGCTCCTGGATATTCTGGCCACCGAGATCCGTCCAGCCAACTTCCGAGCCAAGGACAGCACCCTAGCCATTGCTGTTCTGACCGTGGCTAACAACAAGGCAGAGCTGGTCATCGAGTTCACCGATGGTGACGAGCAACCCTTCAAGAAGTCAATCAGCTACACCGACATGCCCGAAGGTGAGTGGACCTTCTACCTGGCTCTGGAAGAAGGCTTGATCAAGTGCATTCTTCCCTCGGAGTATTGAGATGAAGATTCAAACCAAAGAGCTGACTATTGCTGCGCTCGATTGGGCCGTAAGACTTTTTGGAGCATTTGCATGACTAAACAGAATAACGCGCTGCGGCTGGCAGAACTCCTGACAGCAGACGAGTGGCCCGGCAATATGACCCTTGTCAGCTATGCGCAGGAGTGCGTCGCAGAACTCCGACGCCAGCACGCCGAACTTGAAACCCTGCGCATCGGCTACGCCGCAGCGCGGCTGGAGATTGAGTCGCTGCAAGCCAGGATCAAGACTATGGCCGAAAAACACGCGGACGAACTGATGGTGGCACACATGGACGGAATGCGTGCAGCGCAGCCTGCGGGAGCACAGCAGCCATCCCCCACGCCCCAGGCAGACAACCAGCCAGCGCGTGAGCACGAATTGCATGACGTGCAGTGCGAATACTGCGGATACATGACGTACCACCGTGAGCACATGGGCTGCATCCGCGCAGCCCGTGACCCGGCAGACAGCGTGCTGGAGGATGCGGCGCGGTATCGCTATCTCCGGGATGTGCCGATGGATCAATGGCCTGCCGAATTGCTGACAGCGATCCGTCTGCAAAAGAACGCCAAGTGGGACACCAATATAGACGCTGCCCGCGCAGCGCAGGAGGGCAAGTGATGTACCGGCAATTCAAATGCATGTGGTGCGGGATCGTGCGCCGCGTAGGTGACGATCATTTTCTCCGGTGCAGCGAATATCCGCGTGATGCGGTGCAGGAGGGCAAAAAGCCATGACAACTAAGGTCACATTCCGATGGGAACAAGATGGCGCAGGCGGCGAGCATGGCATGGCGACGTATTTCGTAGGTACGCCCAACGAAGTCAGCCTACGCATCGACACGTTTGCTGACGCCCACAAACTTGACCGCGCCATTGGCTATTCTCTAGAGCAACAACGCTGGGATGCAAGAGCAGGGCTGCTTGCCGAGATAGGAAGGATTCAATCATGACAACTGACACCAAACTGGCGCCGACAGACGCCGAGATTTTTGTAGTGGCGCGAGAAGCGGGACTGCTGCCGGACAACTCGCACCCTACACCAGAGACACGGGTGGGGCGCAAACATTCCAATGCTGTGCAGGCATTTGCCCGCGCAGTCCTTGCCCGCTGGGGCCAGCCTGCACACAGCGGGGAGCCGGTGGCTTGGCTCGACCCGTGGAGGGCGGACCAAGTGACGACAGATTATGACGCCTACGGTAAGCATGGAATCCCACTCTACACAGCGCCCCGGCAGGAGGCGCACCACCTCACGCAAGCATTGACAGACCCAGAGAACCAGCCGAACCAGTACGGAGTCGAGTTCGGTATGTCTGGCCCACAGATGCATTTCAAGATCGGAAACCAACTGTTCAGGCTGGCTTATGAGCCGGATGAGCAGGAAGAATTTGATTACATGAAGCGCATGCTTTTGAATGCGTTTACCACCTTTACACATGATGTAAAGACAGCACCGCAGCCCTCGCCCGCAGCGCAGGGGGATGCGCTGAGCGACGCTGTGCGTGTGCCGCTGGACAGCCTGCATGCCGACGCGGCTTACCTCATAGGCCGCCTGCGGGAGGGCTCCATGCCATACGCTCGGGTTATCGAAATCATCCGCGAGCGCATCGACGCAGCCAAGGCTGCCCTTCGCGCCCGTGCAGCACAGGAGGCAAGAGCCATGACAACTGACACCAAACTGGCGCCGACAGACGCCGAGATTGATGCACTGATTGTCTATTTCGGCCCGACATCTGGCTTACGAAAAGACTCGCGCGACCTGATGATAAAGAAGCTCAGGGAACTTGTACGTACTGCGATTGCAAAGTGGGGCCAGACAGCACCCAGAGGGGAGCCTGTGTACGCATTCCGCCGCAAGGGCCTTGATAATTTCTGTACTTGTACAAAGAAGCGGTACGCAGAGCTTTCGGCCAAGCCAAATTTGTTTGAAACCTGCATTTTCTACACCGCACCGCAGCCCTTGCCCACATCGCCCACCCAGGCGCAGGCCGTGGCGCCGGAGTCGGCAGAGTTCGAACAGTTTTTGTCTGATGTGTTGACAGCAGCAGGACTAGTGACGCATGGCAAGCAGTGCAAAGCACTTGGCGAACGGCTTGCGGATATGTGCGTGAAGTTGCGACTCCACGGCATCAAATGAGGCAAGACATGAACCAGTTGATTCAGCTCCTATTCCCGCGGTCAAAGAACGATCCTGTTCGTCATTGCAACGTATACAAAACGGTTGGCTGCGCCCATGTTGACGGCATGCTTTGCAACATGAAAACCTGTGATGTAAAGGTATCGGTGCAAATAACGCCAGAAAGCAAAGCCGAGGTGTTGCGCACTGGTCGATATGAAGGAGGCCAGCATGGCACTGAGTGATACAGAAGTTGAAGCCATTCACCTCAAAGAATTTGGCTACGTTGCCACAGGTCTTGGGCAATTTGCCCGCGCCATCGAGGCCGAAGTCCGCAAGGCAGACGATGTGCTGATTCTGCAACTGGTGGAGGCGCTGGGAGTGGCAACCACGCCGCTTGCCAAAGATCGACAGGAAGTGCTGAGGGCCATCACCGCAGCCCGAGCAAGGCTGGGAGGAGAGACATGACCACACAAGACGACGGCGGGCCGGCGTTCCCATTTACGTGCCAAGGCCCAACAACAGCGCCAGAAATCTACTACGGGCTATCAATGCGCGACTATTTCGCAGTCCACATCGACACAAAAGACGTTGCGGTAAGTGCGTATGAGGCTTTGATCGGCTCTTTTCCAGCCTACGCTGACGCCAGGGCAAAGATAGATTGGTACGCCAAAGGAGAGGCTGCTTACCGCTATCACATGGCCGACGCCATGCTAAAGGCAAGGAGCAAACCATGAGCAACACACCTACATCCAGCGAAGACCTCTACTGGAGGCTGCACGGCCTATCGAAGATTTTGGAGGGCAGCGGATTCATTGACGAGTCCCGAAACCCTGATGCGTACACAACCATCTTGGACGCAATGGCTTTTGTCCGAAGCACCCCACAGCCAGTTGTGGGGGAGCCGCTGAGTGATGAGCAGATTGATGATCTGATTGCCGCCAAACATTTCCACGAAGGCTACGAACTGATCTCGAGCGTCAAAGTGTTAATCAACTGGTATCGGTTGGGTCTGCGCGACGGAGAGCGCGCCCACGGCATTAAGCAAGGAGGCCAGCATGGCACTGACACCTGAGCAGATTGCGGAAATGATGCGAGAAGCGTGGGGCTGCGCAAGCATCGCACCACGGCACGCAATGGGGTTTGCCAGAGCCATCGAAGCTGAAATGCGCAAGCAGGACGATGAGCTGATTCAGCAGATGCTGGAGGCGTTGACGCTAACTGAACGCTACTTAGAAATTGAAGTTGGGGCCGCATATGGAAGAGATGCACATATCAGCAAGATAAAAGAATATGAATCTCGTCTCAAAAAGCATAAAAAGTGCATAACCGCAGCCCAAGCAAGGCTGGGAAAAAAGCCATAACTTTACTTAAAATTTTAGATATGGTTGCAAAAAGTAAGGTTGTAGTTGGAAATCTACTTTAAGGAATACTTTTGACTTACATAAATGAAAACACCCCATCAATCCGACCATCATCTGATGGTTTTGCTTTGGTAGATCATTCTCACGTAATGATAGATGCCAGTAAGATACCGCCCCCAAAAAACATTGAACTTATTTGCGGAAGTATTCATTCAGGAAAATCTATGTATTCCGTATGGAATGACTCTTTTGGCTTTACTCACTGGGCAGGCATTCCTGTATTCCCTAAAACCAATAAAGAAACACAATGACTAATCACATTAACAATACCAAATCATGGTTTGAAGCAGCCGTACCAAACCCTACTGACAAGAACCGTGCTGTGCAGATCGGCTGTCACTTTGAAGAAGTGTGTGAAATGGCCGAAGCCTTGGAGGAGAAGGATCTGGCCGAAATCCTTAAAAGCGTGGCCACAGAATACAAGGAAGGAGGTACTCTGGAGGATCTGTTTGGCAACGACCACAAAATTGACCGCAAAAGTTTGCTGGACGCCCTGTGCGATCAGATCGTCACCGCTATCGGTGTGGCCCATATGTTTGGTATGAACATTGAAGGTGCTATGGCTGAAGTCAATCGCAGTAACTTCAGCAAGTTCGTTGATGGCAAGCCTGTGTTCAACGAACACGGCAAGATCATGAAAGGCCCTAACTACACCCCACCAAATCTCACTGGCTTCTACTAACCATGGCAGCAACTTTGCTTCCCATCATGAATGCAGAGCAAGTTGCGACGCTGCTGGAATGCAGTAAAAAAACCATAGAAGACCATGCCCGAAAAGGAACCATCCCTGGTGCCAAATTTGGGGATGGTTGGGTATTTTCTGCAGATCTTGTGATCGAAGCAGTGAAGCAACAAAGCATCAACAAAACCCCTGCGAAGCTGTCTCAAAAGACAGTTGAAGCAGTGGCCTTAAACTTCAACCCAACTTCCAAGGGTAAGTCCAAGCCACTGCCCAAACTCACAGCAATGTAAGCCTGCAGATCAAGTCATCATGCGGTTGGAGAAGTCCTCTCCCCTCAAGGAGAGGTAGCGCATCAACATCTTGTTGTTGCTCCAGCCCATGATCTTGCATATCTCTGCCTCACCCCACATCCATGCACCCGATTTAGTACGCATAGTGACCCATCTACACGTGGCTTCATGCCGAAGATCGTGTTCTGTGCAGTCAGGCACATTGGCGTAATCAAACAGTGCCCTGAACCTTTTGGCAACCCTGTGTGATGCTACCGACAAAGGCTCCGTATCAGGCTTCCATAAGGGAAAAATCAGGCCAGTAGGGTCAGCCCTTTCCTTACACCACTCCTGGAGCTTTCCATGTAAACCAGGGGTCAAAGGAACTACCCTTGGCTTCATTTTTCCCCTGTGTCCTTTGGAGCCTTCCACGTTCAGCAGTACCCTTTTGGAGTCGTACTGCTCTACCCTCAAACGAAGGGCCTCACTGAGCCGTAAACCAGTGTCCACAATCAAGTCAAACAGCAGGATGAACGCAGGATCCCTGGCCAATGCACGTTCCCTATCTGGTCGCTTGACACCATCCAAAGCTGCATGAATGCGTTCTTCCTCTTCAGGGGAAAGACGCCTATTCCTTTCCCTGTCTATTTTGGCCTGCTTGGTGTCATCCTTGGCTTGGAGATCTTCCACCTCACCAGGGGTATAGGTGCTGTAGCCTCTGGGCAGATTGCGCAAGGGATTGAGCATGGCTTGCGCACCATCTTTGATGTGCAAGCGTATGTACCAATCCATGGCCCTGGCAAGCGATTCCACACGCTTCCTGAGTGTGCTGGGAGCCAGATACATTCCCACCTTCATGTGCCTTACCCAAGCGTCCACCCAACGGGTTGTAATGTCACTTGTGCGAAGTGTTGGATCTAGCTCTTTCTTTAAAAGCCTGAGTGTGTCCATGTCAGTGGGAGCAGGGGATGGGCTGGCTGTAGCTATGTAGGTATCCAACATCTTGGCCACCAACATCCCTGCACGCTTTTCTTCTTCTTGAAGAAGCTCTACAGGAACCACCCCACGATCCAACATTGCTTGCAAGCCTGCTCCATAGCTGTGGGCAGAAGCCTCATCAGCAAAAGTTGCAAAGAACGCTTTTGAAAGCAAAGGGTGCGTCACCCTGAGCTGAAACTTGTTACCACGCTTTTGTACGTTGACTGCCATTGCTGCTCCTTAGAAGGGCGGCAAGCATATCTGACTTCCCCGGATTGTCCAGTCCTGTACCTAGTAGCATTGCTACGGATTCCAGTAGCAAAGCCACAGCTTTAAGCGGATTTAGCCGGAAATCTGGAAACAAAAAAGCCACCCGAAGGTGGCTAACTTGTTGATTTCATTCAGAATTTCTGGAGGCGCGGTCCGGAGTCGAACCGGACTAACCGGATTTGCAATCCGGGGCATAACCGCTTTGCTACCGCGCCAGAAAAACCGACTACTTCGACAAAAAAGGGAAGCAACTGCTTCCCTTTTCATGGAAATTGGAGCGGGAAAAGAGTCTCGAACTCTCGACCTCAACCTTGGCAAGGTTGCGCTCTACCAACTGAGCTATTCCCGCATT